>CAXTNC010000081.1:0-14026 GCA_964245495.1 uncultured Acetobacteraceae bacterium | reverse complement strand
ATCGGCTCCAGCCGGCGCAGGACCGCGCGCGCCTGCACGGTTCCCGCCGCCAGCCGCGCCACCGCGCCCGCGCCCCGGGCGAGTCCGCGGCCCGCGATGCCCGCGCCGCGCAGCACGAACACCTCGCGCCCGGCGAAGCTCTCCGGCAGCCGGGCCGCGGCACGGGCGTCCGTCATCAGCGCCACCCGGTGGCCGCGCGCCGTCAGCTCCGTCGCCAGCGCCTCGGCCGGGAAGAAATGCCCGCCCGTGCCGCCGGCCGCGATCACGATCGGCTTCACCGCCGGCCCCCTCACGAAACATCCCCGTGATGCCTGCGCCGGGTCAGCGCCAGCAACATGCCCATGCCGAGCGCCACGGCCAGCACGGAGGAGCCGCCGTAGCTGACGAAAGGCAGCGTCATGCCCTTGGTGGGGATCAGGTGCAGGCTGCTGGCCATGTTCACGAAGGCCTGCAAGCCGAAGCTCGCCACCAGGCCCGCGGAGGCGAGGATGACGAACTCGTCGTGCTCCGGCAGCAGCCGCAGCAGGCCGCGCACCACGATGAAGGCGAAGATGCCGAGCAGCACCAGGCACATCACCAAGCCGAATTCCTCGCCCATGACGGCGAACACGAAGTCCGCGTGGGCGTCCGGCAGCAGGTCCTTGACCTGGCCCTCCCCGGGGCCGCGGCCCAGCAGCCCGCCGTTGCCGAACGCCTCCAGCGCCTTGTCCACCTGGTAACTGTCGCCGGATGCCGGGTGCAGGAAGCGGGTGACCCGGCTGCGCACGTGCGGAAAGAACGCGTAGGCGCCGACGCCCGACGCCATCAGCCCGGCGGCAGTGACGCCCACCATGAACAGGTTGAGCCCGGCCACGAACAGCTGGGCGAAGAACACCGCCGTCACCACGGCCAACATGCCGATGTCCGGCTGGCTTTTCAGCAGCAGCAGGATCAGCGCGAACACGCCCATGGCGAGGGTGGCGCCGGGAAAGCCGCGGGTGCGCCGGCCTTCCGCCATCAGCCAGGCCGCCACCACCGCGAAGCACGGCTTGAGGAACTCGCTCGGCTGCAAGGACATGCCCGGCAGCGCGATCCAGCGGCGCGCGCCCTTGATCTCGACCCCGTGCACCAGCGTCAGCGCCGTGAGCGCCAGGGCCACGGCGCAGCCGGCCAGCGCCAGCCGCCGCACGCCGCGGGGCGACAGCAGGGACACGCCGACCACCACGGCTGCCGAGATCAGCAGGAACACCATCTGCTTGAGGATGAAGCTGTCGCGGCCGACGTGGATGCGCTCGGCGACGGCGGGACTGGCGGCCAGCATCATGACATAGCCGAAGCCGATCAGCACCGCGATGGCCAGCAGCGTGAGGCGATCAACCGTCCACCACCAGCGGCCCAGGGTGGAGGTGTCGGCGCGCGAGAGCTGCGGCATCAGGCGGCCCTTCCCACCAGGCCTTGGGCGAGTTCGGCGAAGCGCCGGCCGCGCGCCTCGAAGCCGCTGAACTGGTCGAACGAGGCGCAGGCGGGGGACAGCAGCACCACGTCCGCGCCGACCCGGCGGGCGGCGTCGCGCGCGGCCGGCACTGCCTGCTCCAGCGTGCCCAGCACGTCGTGCGGCACGCTGGCCAGCTCGGACGCGAGCGCCGCGCCGTCCCGCCCGATCAGCAGGGCGTGCGCCACCCGGGGGAACAGGGGCGCCAGCGGCGTCACCCCGCCCGCCTTGCTGATGCCGCCGGCGATCCAGACGGCCCGGCGGTAGCAGCCCAGCGCGCGGGCGGCGGCGTCCGCGTTGGTGGCCTTGCTGTCGTCCACGTAGGGCACGCCGTCCACCGTGGCCACGTGCTGCTGCCGGTGCGGCAGGCCGGGGAAGCTGCGCAGGCCGCGGGCGATGGCCGCCCGGTCCAGGCCGAGGTGCAGCGCGATGGCGGCGGCGGCGGCGGCGTTCTGCGCGTTGTGCGCGCCGGGCAGGGCGGGGGCCTCGCGCATGGCCATCAACGGTCCGGCGCGGTCCCGCAGCTGCGCGCCGTCGCACCACACGTCCGCCTCGTGTTCCCCGGACACGGTGATGGCGGCGAACTCGGCCGCCATGGCGCGGCTGGGCGCGTCGTCCGTGCCGACCACGGCGAGGTCGCCCAGCCCCTGGCGGTCGAAGATGGCGCGCTTGGCGGCGGCGTAGCCGGCCATGTCGCCATGCCGGTCGAGGTGGTCGGGGCTGAGGTTGAGCATCGCCGCCGCCTGGAACCGCAGCGTTGCGAGCCGCTCCAGCATGTAGGAGGACATCTCCAGCACGTATGCGCCGCCGTCGCCCAGCAGCGGCAGGGCCAGCGCCGCGGGGCCGAGATTGCCGCCCGCCGCAGTGGGCAGGCCGGCGCCGGCCAGGACGTGCGCCAGCAGCGCCGTGGTGGTGGACTTGCCGTTGGTGCCGGTGATGCCGACGAACCGCGCCCGCGACCCGGCGGCGCGCACGGCCTGGAACAGCAGCTCCGCATCGCTCCACACCGGCGTCCCGGCGGCGAGGGCCGCCGCCGCCGCCGGGTGCGGCGCAGGCAGGCGGTGGGGAATGCCGGGGGAAAGGATGAGCGCGTCGCAGCCCGCGATGTGCGCCGTTGGATCGCGCACCTCCAGGACGCCCTCTCCCGCAAGGGGGAGAAGTGCGTTGCGGGCGGCTTCGCTGTCGTCCCACGCCGCCACCTGCGCGCCCATTGCCGCCAGCGCGCGCGCCGCAGGCAGGCCGTTGCGGCCGAGGCCGACCACCGCGAAGCGCCGCCCGGCGAAAAGGCCGCGGGGCCACATCAGCGGATCTTCAACGTGGCCAGCCCGACCAGGGCCAGGATCATGGACACGATCCAGAAGCGGATCACGATGGTCGGCTCGGCCCAGCCCTTCTTCTCGAAGTGGTGGTGCAGCGGCGCCATCAGGAACACCCGCCGCCCGGTGCGCTTGAACCAGAACACCTGCACGATGACGGACACCGTCTCCACCACGAACAGCCCGCCCACGATGGCCAGGACGATCTCGTGCTTGGTCGCCACTGCCACTGCGCCCAGCGCGCCGCCGAGCGCCAGGCTGCCGGTGTCGCCCATGAACACCGCCGCCGGCGGCGCGTTGAACCACAGGAAGCCCAGGCCCGCGCCGATCAGGGCGGCCAGGAACACCATCAGCTCGCCCACGCCGGGCACCGGGTTCAGCTGCAGGTAGTCGGCGAACACGCGGTTGCCGACCAGGTAGGCGATCAGCGCGAACACGGCGCAGGCGATGATGGTCGGCACGATGGCCAGCCCGTCCAGCCCGTCCGTCAGGTTCACCGCGTTGGAGGCGCCCAGCATCACGACCATGCCGACCAGCGGGAAGGCGTAGCCGAACGGGATCAGCACCTCCTTGAACACGGGGATGGTCAGCCCGGTGGCCAGCGGCCCGCGCGTCAGCCAGCTCAGCCAGGCCGCCGCCGCCAGCCCGATGGCGAGCTGCGCCCACAGCTTGCCGCGCGCCGACACGCCGCGGGTGTTGCGGCGGGACAGCTTGAGGAAGTCGTCCACGAAGCCCACGCCGCCATAGCCGAAGGTGACGAACAGCACCGCCCACACGTAGCCGTTGTCCAGGTTGCCCCAGAGCAGCACGGAGCAGCCCATGGCCAGCAGCATCAGCACGCCGCCCATGGTGGGCGTGCCCTTCTTCTCGATCAGGTGGCGCTCCGGCCCGTCCAGCCGGATCGGCTGGCCGCCGCGCTGCACCGCGCGCAGCCGGCGGATCACCACGGGGCCGAGCACGAAGGCGATGACCAGCGCCGTCAGCGCCGCCGCCACGGCGCGGAAGGTGATGTAGCGGAACAGGTTGAACAGGGAGACCTGTTCGGCATACCCGTGGGTGAGGAGCAGGATCATCAAGCGGCGTTCTCCAGGGCGCGCACCACGGCGGCCATGCGGCTGCCGAGGCTGCCCTTGACCAGCACGGCGTCCCCGCTGCGGATTTCCGCCGCGACAGCGGGGGCGAGGCCGGCGCTGTCCGCCCGGTGCGCGCCCCGCAGCCCGGCAGGGGCGGCGTCGAACAGCGCCCGCATCAGCGGGCCGCAGGTGAACAGCAGGTCGGCGGAGCGGGCCACGGCGGGGGCGAGGGCTTCGTGTTCCGCTCGCCCCGCGGCGCCCAGCTCCAGCATGTCCCCCAGCACCGCCACGCGCCGGCCCGGCATGGCGCCCAGCACCGCCAGGGCGGCGCGGACGGAAGCGCCGTTGGCGTTGTAGCTCTCGTCCAGCAAGCTGGCCCCGCTCGGCAGCGCCCGGCGCCCGCCGCGCCCGGCGCCGGGGCGGAAGCCGGCCATGGCGGCCGACCCGTCCACCCCCAGCGCGTTCGCCACCGTCAGCGCCGCCAGCGCGTTCTGCACCATGTGGACGCCCGGGGCGTTGACCCGGAACCGCACGGTGCGGTTCTCGATCTGCGCCAAGACGTCCGTGCCGTCCGCGTCCGGCTGCATCGCCGCCACCTGGGCCAGGCCGAACGTGTCCGTCCGTCCCGCGCGCACCGCCAGCCGGCCGAGCATGGGGCTGTCCGCCGGCAGCACGGCCACGCCGCCGGGCGGCAGGCCGTCGCCGACCGCGCTTTTCTCGTCCGCGATGGCCTCCAGCGAGCCGAAATGGCCGATGTGCGCCGCCTCCACCGCCGTGATCAGCGCCACGTCCGGCCGCACCAGGCGGGACAGCGGGGCGATCTCGCCCGGGTGGTTGGTGCCCAGCTCCGCCACGCAGAACGCCGCGTCCGCCGGCAGCCGGGCCAGGGTCAGCGGCACGCCCCACTGGTTGTTGTAGGAGGCGGGGGAGGCGTGCGTCGGCCCGGCCGCGGACAGCACCGTGCGCAGCATCTCCTTGGTGGTGGTCTTGCCGACGCTGCCCGTGACGGCGGCCACGCGCCCGCGGAAGCGCGCCCGGGCGTAGCGGCCGAGCGCCCACAGCCCGTCCAGCGTGTCGTGCACCAGGAGAGTGGCGCCGGGCACGTCCCGCTGCACCATGGCGCCCGCGGCGCCCCGGGCCAGCGCCTCGGCCACGTGGCCGTGCCCGTCGCCGCGGTCCGTGACCAGGGCCACGAACAGGTCCCCGGGCTGCAAGGTGCGGGTGTCGATCGACACCCCCATGGCATTGAACGGCGTGCGGAACGCGCCGCCGGTGGCCGCGCCCAGGTCATCGGCGGTCCACATCACGCGACGCCCGCCAATTGGCGCACGGTGGCGGCATCGTCGAATGGCACGGTCACGCCGCGGGCAGTCTGGCCTGACTCGTGGCCTTTGCCGGCCACGACCAGCACATCGCCGCGGCGCAGGCCCTCCATGGCGGCGGCGATGGCGGCCGCGCGGTCGCCGACCTCGCGCGCGCCAGGGCAGGCAGCGAGGATGGCGGCGCGGATGGACGCCGGGTCCTCGTTGCGCGGGTTGTCGTCCGTGACGGTGACCACATCGGCCAGGCGATGCGCGGCATCCCCCATCAGCGGGCGCTTGCCGCGGTCCCGGTCCCCGCCGGCGCCGAACACCGCGTGCAGCCGCCCGGCGGCGTGCGGGCGCAGCGCCTCCAGCAGGCGCTCCAGCGCGTCCGGCGTGTGGGCGTAGTCCACGTAGATCGCCGCCCCGTTGGGCAGGGTCGCCGCCAGCTCCATGCGCCCGCGCACGCCCTTCAGCGTTTCGAGCCGGTGGAGCGCGGGGACGCCCACCGCTTCCGCCAGGGCCGCAGCCAACAGGGCGTTGTCCGCCTGGAAGCGGCCCGGCAAGGGCAGCTCGACCGCCCGGCGCGCGCCTGACGCCAGCAGGTCCAGGCGCTGCCCGCCGGCATGGGGCGTGGCGCGCAGCAGGCGGATCACGTCGCCGTCCTCGCCCACCCAGCCCCGCCGCAGCCCGCGCTCCGCCGCCGTGGCGCGCAAGGCCGTGGCCGTCTCCGCGTCCAGCGCCGTGCTGGCGATGGCGGGCGCGCCGGGTGGCAGCAGGGCGGCGAACAGCCGCAGCTTGGCCGCGCGGTAGGCCGCCATGCTGCCGTGGTAGTCCAGGTGGTCGCGCGTGATGGCCGTGATGCCGCCCGCCGCCAGCCGCACGCCGTCCAGCCGGAACTGGTCCAGGCCGTGGGAAGACGCCTCCACCGCCGCGTAGCGCACGCCTTCGCGCGCCAGGGCGGCCAGGGCCTGCGCCAGGCTCACCGGGTCCGGCGTGGTGAGGCCGCCCCCGCCGGTGCGCCCGGGCGCGATCACGCCCAGCGTGCCCAGGCTGGCCGCCGGGCCGGCATGGCCCAGCAGCTGGCGCAGGAACTCGGCCGTGCTGGTCTTGCCGTTGGTGCCGGTGACGGCCACCACCGTTTCCGGTTGCGGACCGGCCTGGATCGCCGCCAGCCGGGCCAGGGCCTGGCGAGGCTCGTTGACGCAGATCAACGGCCGGACAGGCGCGCCTTCCGGCCATTGCGTCCCCAAGGGCGCCAGCACGGCCCCCGCGCCCCGCGCCACGGCGTCCGCGATGAAGCGGCGGCCGTCCATGCCGGAGCCGGGCAGCGCCGCGAACAGGGCGCCCGGCATCACGGCCCGGCTGTCCGCCGTGACGCCGGTGATGACGGCGTCCAGCGTTCCGGCCGCGTCGATCCCGGCCTGGCGCAGCATGTCAGCGAGCCGCAACACGGGTGCCGAAGGCCTGCTCGCCGAGGATGCGCGCCGCCATGCCGTCCATGTCCAGCCGCGCCTCGTGCCGCAGCTGCTCCGGCGCGCGCGGCGCCCGCGGGCCGGGTGCTGCGGCCGGGCGCACCGGGCTGTCGGTCGCCGCGACTGGGGCCGGGAGCGGCAGCGGCGTGGAAGGCGGCACGAAGGAGAGCGGCCCCGCCCAGTGCGGCACGAAGCCGTGCGGCGGGGCCATCGGGATGGCCAGGGAGGCGGTGACCGCCGGCATGTCCGCCACGTCCGGCAGCAGCCCCAGCATGGGGCCGATCTTGGCGATCACCCGGCCCGCCGCCGGGGCGCTGACCGCGCCGGCGGTGGAGTAGCCGCCGGTGCTCTTGTTGCCGTGCGGCTCGTCCAGCATGAAGTACACGGCGTAGTGCGGCGCGTTCATCGGGAACACGCTCATGAAGGCGCTGATGTTGGCGTGCTTCTTGTAGCCGTGCCCGCCCGTCTTCTCCGCCGTGCCGGTCTTGCCGCCCACGAAATAGCCGGGGATGTCCGCCGGCTTGCCGTAGCCGTCCGTCACCACCAGGCGCATCAGCCGGCGGACGGTGTCGCTGGTCTGCTGCTGCATGATGCGCACGCCCGGGCGCAGCTCGGATCCCGGCTCCTGCGCCAGGATGGTCGGGCGCAGCACCACGCCGCCGTTGGCCAGCGCCGCCGTGCCGCGCACCACGTGCAGCGGGCTGACCGCGATGCCGTGGCCGAAGCCCACCGTGAGGTTTACCGCCTCCTTCCAGTTGGCGACCGTGGGCACGATCGGGCGACCGGCCTCCGGCAGCTCCACGCCGATGCGGTCGAACATGCCCATGTTGCCGAGCCAGGCGCGCTGCCGCTCCGGCCCCACCGCCTGCGCGATGTGCGCCGCGCCCAGGTTGGAGGAGTACGCCAGCACCTCCGGCAGGAACAGGTAGCGGTGCTTGCCCTCGAAGTCGGTGATGGTGAAGCGGCCGATGTGGATGTCGTGCGCCGCGTCGTACTCGTTCCACAGGTTGGCCGCCCCGCTGTCCAGCGCCATGGCGGCGGTTTGCAGCTTGAACGTGCTGCCTGGCTCGTACATGCCGGTCACGGCGCGGTTGAACCGCTGCTCCGGCGGCGCCTGTGCTGCCAGGTTGGCGTCGTAGTCCGGCAGGCTGACCATGGCGATCACCTCGCCGGTGCGCACGTCCATCACGATGCCGCAGCCGCCGATGGCGGTGAACTCGTCGATCGAGCGCGCCAGCTCGTCGCGCAGCACCTGCTGCACCCGGCCGTCGATGGACAGGCGCAGCGGCGTCGGGTCCTCGCGCAGCCGCTGGTCGAAGAAGCGCTCCACCCCGGCGATGCCGCGGCTGTCCACGTCCACGCCGCCCAGCACCTGCGCCGCCACCCGGCCCTGCGGGTAGCGCCGGCGCTCGCCCGCCTGGAAGTACACGCCGGGGATGCCGAGCGCGTTGACCGCCATCTGCTCGTGCGGGCTGATCTGGCGCGCGAGGTAGACGAACTGCTTGGCGGAGGCGAGCCGGTCGCGCGCCAGCTCCTCGTTCAGCCGGGGCAGCACGGACTTCAGCTTGCGGGCGACCTCTGCCGGGTCGATCATCTCCTTGGGGTTGGCGTACAGCCCGGCGGTGGGCAGCGAGACGGCCAGGATCTCGCCGTTGCGGTCCGTGATCATGGCGCGGGGGCCGTGGGGGCCGGGCGCCGCGCCCGGCGGCGGGCCGTCCGCGTCCTCGCTGGCGATCGCGTCCGGGTCCGGCACGTGCGCCACGGCCGCCGCCAGCTTCGGGTGCATCGGGAACAGGATGGTGGCGCTGGCCAGCTTGGCGACGACGGCGCCGAACAGCAGCGCGAACCCGCCGGCCGCGACCAGCAGGCGGGAGCGCGTCACCTCCAGCGCGGCCCGCCGCTTGAGGTCCGGCGCGGTGATGCGCACGTGCTCCATCAACGGAACGGCGTCCTGCCGGGGCGCGCCGCGCCGCTTGGCGGGGGCCGGCGCGTCCGAGGAAGGGGTGGGTCCGCTCATCGGCCGGCGGCATACCCCAGGGCCGCAGCCACCGGCACCGGGGCGGGCAGCATGGTGCGCGCCATGCCGAGCGCCGAGCCGACGAAGGGCGCGGGCTGCACGCTCGCCGTCTGGATGCCGCCCGCCCCCACGGCGGCCTGCACGGCGGCCGTCTGCATGGCTGGAGCGTGGACGGCAGGCACGTAGGCCGGCGCGGCCGAGGCGTAGGTCGTCCGCGCCGTCGGCTCGGGCACCGCCTCGCGCTCGGATGGCCGGAACGCGGCCAGCACCCTGGGCGCGGCAGGCTTGGGCGCCGGGCGGGCTGCGGCGAGCTGCACGGGCGCCGGCTTGGGCGCAGGACTGGCCTGGACGGCTGGCGCCGCAGCCTTGGCCGGGACGGGCAGGGCGGCCACGGCGTCCGGCGTCTCGTCCACCGCCGCAGCCATGACGGCCGGCGCCGGCAGGCGGCTGGGCAGGTCCTCGGCCTTGGCGAACTGGGACAGTTGCATGGATTGCAGCTGCAGGTGGTGGCCGGCCAGGTCCGCCAGGCGCGCCGGTTCCGTCAGCAGCGCCCACTCGGCCCGCAGCAGCCCGATGCGGTCCCGGCCCTGCTCGGCCTGCTTCACCGTTTGGGTGATCTCCCGGTCCAGCAGCTGGGCGCGATGCTTCTCCTGATACAGGTACAACCCGGCACCGAGGGCGACGACGAGCGAAAGGCAAGTGGCGGGCCGGATCATGGGCGTGACTCCGCGAGGGGTGGGGCAGGACGTTCGAGCGTGCGCAGGCGGGCGCTGCGCGCGCGCGGGTTGCTGGCGGTTTCGGCGTCGCCTGGGCGGGCGGCGCGGGCGGACAGCAGGCGGAAGCGCGCGTCCGGGCGGTGGTCCAGCCCGCTCGGGTCGTGGCGGGAGGGCGCAGGCAGCCGGCCAGCCGCCGCCGTCATGAAGCGCTTGACCAGCCGGTCCTCGCCGGAATGGAACGACACCACCACCAGCCGCCCGCCCGGCGCCAGCAGGGCCGCCGCCTGCGCCAGGGCGCGCTTCACCTGTCCCAGCTCGTCGTTGACCCGGATGCGCAGCGCCTGGAAGGAGCGGGTCGCCGGGTCGATGCCGGAGGCGTCCTTGGGCACGGCGCGGCGGATGATGGCGGCCAGCTGCGCCGTGGTGGCGATGGGCTGCACGCTCCGGGCCTGCACGATGGCGCGCGCGACCCGGCGGGAGCGCCGTTCCTCGCCGAGTTCGTGCAGCGTGTCGGCCAGCTCCGCTTCGCCCAGGGCCGCCACCAGGTCGGCGGCGGTGGGGCCGGCGCGGTCCATCCGCATGTCGAGCGGGCCGTCGCTGCGGAAGGAGAAGCCGCGGGCCGGGTCGTCGATCTGGAAGGAGGACAGGCCGAGGTCCATCACCACGCCGTCCAGCCGCTCGACGCCGCGGGCGGCCAGCAGGGCCAGCATGTCCCCGAACGAGCCGTGCAGCAGGTGCAGCCGGCCCGGGTGCCGGGCGGCCAGCTCGGCGCCGCGGGCAATGGCGTCCGGGTCCCGGTCGATCGCCCACACGGTGCAGGGGGCTGTTTCCAGGATGGCCGCCGCGTAGCCGCCGCCGCCGAACGTCGCGTCCAGGTAGGAGCCGCCGCCGCGGGGCGCCAGCGCCTGGAGAACCTCCGGCAGCATGACGGGGACGTGGCCGGTCACGCGGCCGACTCGGCGGGTGGGCCGAGGTCCCGCCGGCGGGCGGCTTCCCGCGCGTCCGCCTTGCGCCGGGCGCAGGCGGCAGGCTCCCATATCTGGAAGGTTTCGCCCATGCCCATGAAGGACACTTGGCTGGTCAGCCCGGCATGTTCCACGAGGTCGGCTGAAAGCAGGATGCGGCCTTCCTTGTCGGTTTCCGTCTCGTAGGCATTGGCGTACACGGAGGTCGAAAGGTCCTCGTGCTCATCACTGAACTGTTTCAGCTTGCTGATTCCACGGGACATTTCCTGGAACGTCGGAACCGGCCAACCCTCGATGCAGGGGTGCTTGTGGGAGGTCCGCAGGATCAGGCTGGTGGCCGCGTCCGGCGCTGCCCCAATGCGCAGCGCGCTGCGGAACGAGGCTGGGACGGACACCCGCCCTTTCGCGTCCAGCCGGTTCTGATGCGTCCCGAGGAAGTGACTCATTGCGGCCCAGCGCACTCCTCGACCTGCAATCGGACCGTCCGAGCCTGCTCGGATCGCCCCTGTTCATGGGAGCGCATGGGATATCATGGGCCAAAATGGGCGTCAAAGGCATCTTGGATTTGTTTTCGCAACCAGGGTGCGATCTTTTGAGTTTCACAGGATTGTTACCAGAAAGACACGAATCTGGGCTGCGACTCGTGACGAATATTTCGGCGGCGAAGAACCGTTCAGGATCGAAGCCGGCGTCAGGCGGCCTGTAAGCCGGGTTCTGTCCGCGCCCAAGCCTGGGCGTTGGACGGCCATTCCTCTGGGACGTGCCTCGCGGCACGCCTCGCGCGACCAACCCGGACGGCGGGGCGAGAAAACCCCTGCGTCCATTCCTGCCGGGCAGGAATGCCGCCGGCCATCCCTATTCGGTCTTGCTCCCGGTGGGGTTTGCCCTGCCGCCCTTGTTGCCAAGGGCGCGGTGCGCTCTTACCGCCCCGTTTCACCCTTTCCCGCAGAATCAAGCGGGTGGTTTGTTTTCTGTGGCACTTTCCCTGAGGTCGCCCCCGCCGGCCGTTAACCGGCACCGTCTTCCCGTGGAGCCCGGACTTTCCTCCACCCCTCAAGCAAGAAGGGCAGCGGCCGTCCAGCCGCCTGACAGGGCCGTGTTTGCGCGCTCCGCGGGCCGGCCGTCAAGCCGAGGGCATGACGCGCTCGAAAAGATTGTTCAAAGCCAAGCTGGGCCTGCTGCGCCGCAGCCTCAAGCGCCGCAGGCCCGCGCCCCATGCCCGCTCGATCTGTGGAAGCATCGCCCCGCAGCGGAAGTCATTCTGCCGCTTGGCATACGTGTGCGTTGAAACTGTCCAAGTCTGCTCAAGGTTGGTTCCGAAACAATCCACATCGCCAGACAACGCATTAGTAAAATCAGCCGCTCGCAACAGGACATTATTGAGAGCGTTGGACAAATGCGCTGAGCGTCAACTAACGGTTGCGCCTAGCCGTCGTTTCTCCGGTCATGCCGCAATGCTCGCGTCATTGCCGCACGTCCAGCGCAAGCCTTGGCGCGCGGCGCGCGCGACAAGGCGGACGGCTTGCCGAGGTGGGGCTGCAAGCGGGCATCACAGGCGCGAAACTTCTTCATCACCATGCGCTGGCATGACGCCGCGTTCACGGCAAACCCTCTGACCCGGCGATGCGCGCCAACACGGCCGATAGCCTGGCCCGGGTCTCGTCGTCCGCCAACCCGTCCACGCGCCCCGGCCGCCAATGGCGCTGGAACGCGCGCAGCAGTACGTCCTCCGGCAGGTCCGTGCGGTACCCGATGGCGCCCAGCGCCGCCAGGACGTCCGGCGCCGGCTCCCCGTCCCGTTCCGGCCACAGCCCCACGCCGTTGGCAGCCAGGCCCTGCCAGTCGAACAGCTCGCCAGGATCCTCCTTGCGGTCCGGCGCGATGTCGCTGTGCGCCACCACGTTGCGGGCGGGAATGGGATGGCGCGCCAGCACGCCCAGGCAGAGATCGCACACCGCCGCCATCTGCAGGGCCGGGAACGGCCGGTAGCCCCATTGGTGGCCCGGGTTGACGATCTCGATCCCGACCGTCCGGTCGTTCAGCGCCGCATGGCCGCGCCAATGGGACACCCCGGCGTGCCAGGCCCGGCGCTCCTCCGGGACGAGCTGCCAAACCAGCCCGTCCTCCTCCACCACGTAGTGGGACGAAACGCGGGAGGCCGGGTCCCGCAAGCGGGCGACCGCCTCGGCCGCGCTGGGCATCCCGGTGTAGTGCAGCAGCAGCATGTCAATCGGCACGCCGTCCGGCCGGGCGTCATGGCTGGGGCTGGGCGCCTGCCTCACAGGCCGCGTTCGCGCTTGACCTGGTCCCAGGCGGCGTTGATGCCGGCCACCTTGTCCGTGGCGCTGGCGATGAACTCCGCCGGCACCCCGCGGGAAGCCAGGCTGTCCGGGTGGTTGGCCCGCACCAGCGCCTTCCACGCGGCGCGCACCTCGTCGTTGGTGGCGGTGCGGAGCACGCCCAGCACGGCGTAGGCGTCGTCCGTCGGCTCCGGCCGGAAGCGGGGGGCCGCGCCCCGGGCGCGGTCCCAGCTGAGCGCGCCCAGGCGGAAGCCGCGATGCACGCGCTGCAGGAAGTCGGTTTCGCGCCCGTTCACCGGCTTGTCCGCCCGCGCGATGGCGAACAGCGCGGCCAGCACGTCCTCCAGCACGCCGGGCGCGTCGCTGAACGCGTCGCCGAGCTGGGCGGCGTAGGCTTCGAAGCCCTCGTTGCTGTCCCGCGCCGCGTCGAACATGCGGCCCACGTCCCGCACGGCTTCCGGCGGGATGCGGAACTGGCGCTTGAAGGCGTCGATCTCCTCGCGCACCACGGCGCCGTCGCACTTGGCGAGCTTGGCGGACAGCACCACCACGCCGATGGCGAACAGCTGGTCCCGCCCGCCCAGCATGGCGGCGATGCGCGCCGGGTTCAGCCCCATGCCGCCCGGCAGCCTGAACCTGGGCAGCCCCTGGTCGGCGGCATGGCCCAGCGCCGCGCCCATCACCGCCCCGAACGGCCCGCCCATCACCAGCCCGGCGGCGCCGCCGATCACCTTGCCCCAATAGCTCATGGCGGAAGCCTACCATAAGCCCGCCATGGCGCTACAGCCGCTCTCTCGCGGCACGGTCGCGCAGGCCGTCGAGCTTGGCGATGGCGCCGGCCGTGCCGAAGCGCTCCCGCGCCCGCTTGCATCCCGCGGCGGAAAGTGCGGCGCGCAGATCGGCGTTCCCTGCCAGGCGCACCAGCGCCGCAGCGGCGGACGCGGGGTCATCGGGGTCGAACGGCAGGCAGGCCTCCCCGCTGATCTCGGCCAGGCCGCCCCGGCCGGAGCAGGCCAGCGCCGCGCCGCACGCCATCGCCTCCAGCGCTGTCAGCCCGAACGGTTCCTGCCAGCGGCTGGGCACGACCACGATGGCGGCCCGCGCCATCGCTTCCAGGGTTTCGGCGTGCGGCTGGTAGCCGTGCAGCACGACGCCCGCCGCTTCCGCCGCCGGCCGCCATGTCCGGATGAAGTCGGTGACGGGCGAGTCGGGCGAGAAGCCGTCCGCGCCGATCAGCTCCGCCCGCCAGCCGGGCAGGCGCGGCAGCGCCCGGGCGCAGGCCTGGATGAACGCGTCCGCCCCCTTGTCGGCCACGAAGCGCCCGGCGAACAGGATGACGCGGTCCCGCTGCCCCGGCGGCAGGCCGTCCGGCGCCTCGCCCGCGTCCAAGGT
>CAXTNC010000080.1:0-14038 GCA_964245495.1 uncultured Acetobacteraceae bacterium | reverse complement strand
CTCGGGGGGAACGCTGGTCCAATCCGGCGGGCCGGCCGCAGCCCCTCCCGTCAATCCGCTCCTTGGCCCGCTGCCGGGCGCTCCATCACCCACGGGCACGCTGGTCCAGTAGGCCCAGCTATCGCGGTGCTGCTTCCGTCAGCAACCCGAGGGCTGCGGCCTTCGCGGCGGGGTTCGGGGCTTGGCGTACCAGGGCCGCGCGTTTCAGCACCGCCTTGGTTTGGTCGGGGCCGAGCAGGCTGTCGCCGCGGCGACGCGCCTCGGCTTCCTGCCCGGCAACGGCGAGCAGCAGCACATTGTTGGCTTGCTGTCTTAGGTCCGGGATGACGGCCGTGACCGCGGCATCGCTTTCGGCCAGGGCCGGGCCGAGGTCTCCGCTGGCAGCCAAGGACAAGGCAAGAGCGCCGTGCAGGTCCGCATCGGCCGGCGCTGCCGCCAAGCCGCGGCGGTAGTTCGCCTGCGCTTCCGACGAGCGGCCAGCCATGTCGAGAGCCACGCCGTAGGCCCGTACCAGGCGAGGGTCGGACGAGGACTGCCCCAGCGCCGCCAGGATCGGCAAGGCGTCATTGACCCGGCCCAATGCCAGCAAGGCAATGCCAAGGCCATACTTCGCACTGGCGTCCTCGCCGTCGATCACGAGGGCGGCGCGGAACGCTTGCTCGGCCCGCAGCGGCTCGCCGAGCGCGATGGAGGCCGCACCAACCCGTTTCAGCGCCGTCGCGTTCCGTCCGTCGCGGCTGGTGGCGGCCTGGTAGAGCAGCAAGGCGCCGTCCAGATCCCTCTGCTTGGCCACGTCGTCGCCAAGGCGGACCAGCCCGCTAGCGGTGCTGAGCTGGGCGGCGGTGGCCGCCGCGGCGGAGAGCGGCGGCGCGGCGGCCGGTCCGCTGCAACCGAATAGGACAGCGGTGCAAAGGGTGGCGGCCCACGCGCGCCATGGCTTTATTCCTGGCATCAACGCCTCACCTGAAATACCGTGGGCTTACCAGCGAACCTGCCACATGGTAACAGCCTCGGACACGGTTCCACCCCAAAGAGACTGGGCGACGCCATGACGACCTCGCTCGCACGGGCTTTGATGGCGACCCTTCTGGCCACGTCGGCGGCAGCGGCGCCTCTTCCGCCAGTGAGTGGCATCGTGACCTATGCCGTCGTGGATCAAGACCTCCGGGACGTGCTGACGGAGGTGATGCAGCAGTCTGGCCTTCGCCTCAATCTCAGCGACGCCGTGCACGGTCGGGTGCACGGGCGCTTTCAACCGGCGCCCTTTGCCGTTCTCCTGGACCAATTGGCAAAATCCTATGGGTTCGATTGGTACTACGACGGCGCCACGCTTTTTGTCTCCGCTGTTAGCGAGGCCACGAACAAGTTGCTGCCGCTAGGACCGGTCGATCTGGCGCAGCTCAAGCGCAGCCTGGACACGTTGGATGTGTCGGACCCGCGCTGGCCGCTGCACGGCTCCGCGGACGCCAAGGTAGTGATCGTCGATGGGCCGCCGCGTTACGTGCAGCTTGTGGAGCAAACGGAAGCGGCCTTGGCGCAGCGCACGGACGCGGTGGCAAAGGTGGGCGTGTTCCGCGGATCCGTCAGCGGTCCGTAGTAAATCCGCCAAGGCCACCTACAACACCCGGGCTTCCCGCATGCAGGCGATCACCGGCGGGAACATCGCTTTGGTGATCAACATTCCTACCTTCAGCTTTTCGTCAAGCAGAGCAGCCGTGGCTGGGTCGTAAACGACTGGAATGCCGCGCCGTCGGGCCTCTCCGGTCAGTTGCAAAGCCATTTCGCCATGTGAGCGGGCCACCAGGACGGGAACCTGCGCATCCGGGAACGCAAACCGCATTGCGCAGCACACCGAGCCGGAGCGCACGACGAAGGTCGCGTTCTGCATCCCGGTCCGCATGCGCGGCTGCGACGAATTGCGCTGCTCCTGCTTGGCGCGGCGCTTCATCAACGGGTCGCCGTCCTGCTCCTTGCGTTCGCGCTTCTGCTCCGTGCGCGTCATCTTCATGTCTCGATGGAACAGCCAGCGCTGCACGCCGATGTCGAGCGTGCCCATGAGGAGGAAGCCGAGGCAGGCGGCGATGAGCAAGGGGTTCAGCAACTCGCGCATCATGGCGGGCGCGCAGGCGAGACCGCAGGACGGCTGCTGCACTAGAGGCGCCAGCGCGTCCCGCAGCAGCACATAGGCCGTCGTTACGACCAGGACGAGCTTCGCGAGCGTTTTGGCCAGTTCGATCAGGCTGCGCAAGGCCACCAGGCGCTGCAATCCCTCGATCGGGTCCAGGCGCTCCAGCTTGGGCAGGATGGGGTCCAACGCCAGCACCAGCCCGTTGTTGACGATGATGTTGGTGACCAGCATGCCCGTCACCAGCAGCGCCAGCAGGGGGCCGAGCAGGCCGGCCACCATCAAACCCAGTTGCGGCGCCAGCACGGACAAGGCCGTGGCGAAAGGCTGATCCGCCGCCAGCCTGCCGGAGTCACCGGCCACGGCCTCGAACTGCTCGAATACGGCCGGGGTGCGAAGCGCCAGGAAGCCGAACCCGGCCACCGTCAGTACCGCTGTCACCAACTCGCGGTGCTTGGCGATCTGCCCCTTCTTCCGGCCATCTTTCAGCTTCTTGCCGGAAGGCGGGAGCGTCTTCTCCTCGCTGCCGCTGCCACCGCTCATGGCGGCCCAGCCGGCAGCGGAGCTAGCGCGGAGCGCAGCGTGTCGATCAGCTGCGGCAAAATTGCCTGGTCCTGGCGAACGTAGAGGATCAGGTAAGCGCAGTACAACGGCAGGAACAGCGTGAAGACCAGATTGCGCGCGGTCAGCGCCATGTCCTCCACCCGCAACTGCGGCGCGAACCTGCCCACGATGATCAACGTCACGTCGGCCAGCAGCATGGCGATCACCACGGGCGTCGCTAGCCGCAACCCGGCGCTCACGACCGTGTCCAGCAACGCGAGGGCCAGTGCCGGGGCGGCGGCGCCCGGCATCGGCAACAGGCTCATCGGCCGCCAAACCGCCCAACTGGTGTAAAGCAGCCGCACGACGAGTTGCAGCCCGCCCGTGAGCACGAACAGCGCGATGCCGGTCAAGATGAACAGCGTCCCCGTCACGGACGAGTCCGCGCCACTAGCCGGGTCAGCAGTGAGGCGGCCCTGGTTAGCGCCGCGCTGGTTGTCGAGCACGTCACCAGCCAGCTCCAGCGCCCAGAACGGCGCGCCGAGCGCAAATCCCACGATGCCGCCCAGCACCGCCTCCTTGATGAACACCATCAACAGGGTGAACGGCGCCACATCCCCGGCGCCCAGCTCGTGCGCTATCCACGGCAGGACGGGCAGCGCCAGCGCGCTGGCGGCTGCGCCGCGCAGCAGCCCGGACAACTGCATGCGGGTGAACAGCGGCGCCACGGACAGCAGCGCGAACGGCCGGGCAAGGGCTACGCCAAACGCGAGCAGCCAGTGCCACGCCAGCGGCAGCAACGCTTCGATTGCTTCGGCACCAGGCACCCCGCGTCTACACTACCGCGTCGCTTCGGGGAAGGCTTCGAACACGTGCTCGGTTTGCCGCACCAGCGGCACGACCAAGGACGCGCCGCCGACGGCCAGCACCACAACCACGGCAATCAGCTTGAAGGTCAGCGGCATCGACTGGTCCTGCACCTGCGTTACGGCTTGCAGGATGCCGACGACCAAGCCCACGGCCAGGGCGCCGATCAACGGCGGCAGCGCGGCGTAAAGCACGATGCCGAGCATGGATTGTAGCTCGCCGACGAGGTCGATGTGTTCCATGCCTCAGCCGCGCGCCGGGTCAGCCGGCATAGCTCAGCACGAAGCCGTGAATCAGGCGCGTCCAGCCCGCGATGGCGACGAACAGGAACAGCTTGAACGGGACCGAGATCGTGGTCGGCGACACGGAGGACATGCCCATCGCCAGCAGCACCGCCGTCACGATGAGATCGACCGCGATGAACGGAAGGTAGAGCAGGAACCCAGCCTCGAACGCTCGGCGCAGCTCGGACAGCACGAAGGACGGCACGACGATGATCATGTCGTCGGCGGCCACGCTGTCGGCGTCCGCGTCGTCCCACACCCGGGCGGTGGCGCCCTTGAAGAACTCGCGTTCGCCGGGGCTGGTGAAGCGCAGCATGAAAGCCTTCATCGGGTCGGACGCCTTCGCGGCCGCCTGCTTGAAGTCGTCGAACGTTTGATAGTGCTGGCCGGGCGCGATCAGCCCCTCCGCCACGCGGGTGGCCACGGGCGCCATGATGTAGCCTGTTAGCAGCAGCGCGATGCCGTAGAGGACGAGGTTAGGCGGCGTTTGCTGGATGCCGAGCGCGTTGCGGACCAAGAACAGGATCACTGACAGCTTGACGAACGACGTCATGGTCACGGCCACAAAGGTGAGCACGCCCAGCGCCGTGATGGCGACCATGATGCCAAGCAGGTTGGGCGCGTAGTTAGCCGGCATCGAATAGCCGCACGATCCGCACGCCGACAGCGCCATCGATCTCGACCAGCTCGCCTCGGCCGATGCGCCGCCCGTTCGCCTGGATTTCGACCAATTCGGCGGGACCCCGCCCGAGTTCCAGGATGGAGCCGGGGCCGAGGCGGGAAATGTCGCCGACCGTAACCTCGGTGCGCCCGACCTCGAAGGCGAGCACCACTGGGATATCCTCCGGCCGTGCCGCGCCGGTCCCGCCTTCCTCCTCCGCCATCAGCCAATCCTTCTCGCCCATCGCTGCCGGATGCGGCGCCTGGGTTAATTGCCAGGCATCGCCCGTCCGCGCCACCTCGGCCAGCCAGGAATCGGCCACGACCAGGCGCGCCGCCTGATGGCTGTTGTCCCACGTCCCAATCAAGACGACATCGCCTTTGGCCAGCGAGGCGACCATGCTGGCCGCAAGCCTTGTCGCGCCAAGACGGATTGCGGCCGGCAGGGCGAGGGCGAGTGCAGTCGGCGACAAGCCCAGCGCTTTGGGCCAAGCCGATACGTCGCCGGACAGCTCGGCCGGCCAAGTCCGTCCACCTTCGTGAAGGAGGAGGGCGTGCGCGTCGGCCAGCTTGCCTTGATCCGGGCTGACGAGTCGCACTTCGACTGGCCAGGGCTCGGCCGCCAGCTGTAGAAGCAGCGCCAGGAGATCGTCGGAGGGCAAGGCTTTGTTCGTGAAAGCCGGGTCGAGCGCCCGCAAGACGATGCTCAGCGCCTCAGCCGGGCAGCGCAGCAGTATCGAGCGGCCGGCAAACTCCAGCGACACCAACCGAGGCTCCAGAATTTCCAGGTCTGATGCGGACGCGAACGCCAGGCGGACTGACAGGCCTGCCAGGATGAACTCGAGCGGCTGGCGCGGGGCATGCAGCTGGTTCAGCGCTGCCACGGCCGAACGCGCCACCGACGGCAGGCGCAACCGCTGCTCCTCGGCAGAGTCCATCACCCGCGCCGGTTGGCGGCGCGTTCGTCCGCCTCCTCGGCGCGCACAGCGTCGTCGGCATCGTCGAGCGCGCGGCGGTGCTGCTTGAGCAAGTGATCAGCCAGCCGCTCCCGCTTTTGGCTGCGCCGCAAGGCTTGCAGCAGCGCGGTTTCCGCCTGCGCCAGCGCCGTTTCGGCTGCATGCCGTGCGGCCATGGCGCTCGCCACCTCGGCTGCCAGTGTTTCGCCGGCATGGCGCAACTCATCCTCGTGGCCGCGGACCGCCTGCAGCCTGTCAACGCCGATGCGTTGGCCGGCAACGGCGTCATAGGCCACCCGCATCGTGTGCTGGCGATGGATGCCGTGGGCCGTGCTGTCGTCCTGGGCACATGTCTCG
The DNA here is from genome assembly GCA_964245495.1 of uncultured Acetobacteraceae bacterium. GTDB lineage: Bacteria > Pseudomonadota > Alphaproteobacteria > Acetobacterales > Acetobacteraceae > LMUY01. The sequence continues at coordinate 8,246 of CAXTNC010000080.1, read as the reverse complement.
CGCAGCCGCGCGTCCCCGCACGCGCTCGCGCAGGCTTGCCGCAGGGCTTGGGCGCGTTGCAGCCGCCTGCTTTCCAGGTGCGCCAGCACCGTGCTCTGCCTAGCGATGCGGCGGAGGTCGGCTAGGCGTGCAGGCGGGCCAGCCATGCCTGCGTCTCCGCGAAGGGCGTGTTCTGCCGTGAGTTCTGCCGCAGGAAGTCGCGCAGCCCGCCGATCTTGGCCAATGCCTCGTCGCCCGCCAGGTCGGCCCCAGCCCGATATTCGCCGACCTGCACCAGGAACTCGATTTCTTCATGCTTCTGCAACAGCCCGCGCAGGTGGCGCGCCCCGTCCCGGTGGTCCGTGGGCACGACCGCGTCCATGATCCGGCTGCGGCTTGCCAGCACGTCGATGGCCGGGAAATGCCCGGCGCTCGCCAGCTTGGGGGACAGCACGATATGACCGTCCAGGATGCCGCGCGTTTCCTCCGCGATCGGGTCGCCCACGCCGTCGCCTTCCACCAGCACACTGTAGAACGCGGTGATGGAGCCTGTAGCCGCCGGCCCCGCCCGCTCCAGCAGGCGCGGCAGTTTCGCCATGACGGAGGGCGGAAAGCCACGCCGCGTCGGCGGCTCGCCGGCAGCCAATCCGATTTCACGCAGCGCCCGGGCAAAGCGGGTGATGCTGTCCACCACCAGCAGCACGCGCTGTCCGGCATCGCGGAACGCTTCAGCGATCGTCGTCGCGGTGTAGGCCGCCTTGAGCCGCTCGACCGCAGGACGGTCGGAGGTGGCAACCACCAGCACGCAGCGCGCCCGGGCCGCCGGATCAAGCTGGCGCTCGATAAAGTCGCGGACCTCGCGGCCCCGCTCGCCGATCAGGCCGACCACGACCACGTCCACTCCAGCGCCGCGCACCAGTTGGGCGAGCAGGGAGGACTTGCCGCTGCCGGGCTCGCCATAGATGCCAAGCCGCTGGCCCTCGCCGCAGGTCAGCAGCCCGTCGATCGCGCGGATGCCCAGGGACATGGGAGATGCGACCAGCGCGCGGTCCAGCGCCTCAGGCGGCGCCATCTCCACAGGGCGGGTCGGCACGCCCGGCGGCAGCGCGCCTTTCGCAGCAAGGTCGAGCGGCTGGCCGAGCCCGTCCAGCACCCGGCCGAGCACCGCGGCGCCCACCGGCACGCGCAGCACGTCGCCCGTGCGAACGACCGCCGCGCGTTGCGACAGGCCGCGCATGTCGCCGACCGGGGCCAGCACGGCCTTGTCGCCGTCCAGCCCGATGACCTCGGCGAGCAGCGTGGTTCCACCCTCCTCCAGGCGGCACAGCTCGCCGATGCGCGCACCCGGCAGAATGGCCCACAGCACGGTGCCAATCGCCCGCACAACGCGCCCGTGTTCCGGACGGGGCGAAACGCTGCGCAGATGTTCAGCCAGGGAGCTAAGGGGCGCCACGGCGGTCACGCGTGATCCAAGCCCGCCATCATGGCGCGGAACTGGTCGAGCACGCCGAGTTCCGTAGCGCCGCGCGGGTGGACGAGGGTGCAGGCACCAGGTGCGGCGGACGGGTCAGCTTGCACCTCGATATAGTCGGTGGAAAGGGCTGCTCGCATCGCCGCCGTAGCGGCTGGGGCGGCACGGAGCACGAGTCGCACGTCGGAGCGATGTTCACTAAGGGCGTGGCGCGCCGTTGCGACGAGCACGTCGTCTAGCGGCAGCGTGCCAAGCACGCGGGCGGCAATGGCGAAGGCGAGTTCGGTCAGTTCGGCTTCGCGCGCGGCGATGAACTCGCGGGCGGCTTCGGCCGCGTTTTGGGCGATCCTGGCACCATCGGCCGTTCCTGTCGCAAGCCCGTCGGCATAGCCGCGCTCCCGCTCGGCCGCCCGCTCCCGTTCGGCCCTTTCCCCCAGGGCGGCAGCGGCGGCTTGCGCTTCTGCGATCAACCCGGCTGCGTCATGCCTAGCCTGCAGCGTCGCGCCGCGCACGACGAAGCGGGATGCCGGCAGCGTCGTCAAGACGCTGCCCCGCCCAGGACGGCCCTGACGAGTGCCGGCCCGTAGGCGGCGTGATCCGTTCTGGAGTTGGCGTGGGGCGACAGGACGAGTTGGGCATATGCGCGAGCAGGCGACGGCAACGACGCGCACCAGGCCGCAAGGCAAGCCGCCCCATCGCCCTCGATGCGCTCCGCCAAGGCATCGCTGGGCACCGGGTTGGTTGCAGGAGCCGATGCTGCGAAGCGGATCGCAGCCGGGCGAGGGTCGAAGCCAAGGCGGGCCGTGAGGGTGCGGATCACCTCGCCGTCGAGCAGGCGTATGAGGGCGCGGCCATGCCATGCTGCACCGATTTGTAGGCAAAGGCGCCTGATGGCAGGAGCGTCCATGGCGAGCAGGCGCTCAAGCAGAACGTCATGGACCGGCGTTCCCAGGCGGTGGCCGAGCAAAGCCGAAAGGCGCGGGCGCAAGGCATCGCTGTTAAGCAGGCGCTGGCCAAGGGCCGCCGGCAGGTCTTCCCCGAGTGCCATTGGAAGCCGGTCTGCCCACGCAGACCCGGGCAAAACGGTCACTTGGCCGGCGCGGCGAGGGTCGCGCGCGTTGCCACTGCGAGCGGGGCGGGGCGGAACAGGGCCGCCAGCCGCCTGCGGGCAAGCCATCCTGCGCCGCCGAGCGCAGCGAACGTCACGCCGGCACTGCCCAGCACGAGCCCCAGCGGCTCCGCCGTCGCCACGGACGGACCCGGCGCCGGCAGTGGCGCCGCGGCCGGCACCAGCACGACCGAAACCTTGTCATACGCCAGCCCTTCGACGCTGTTGGCGACGAGCATCTTGATTTGTGGCACCAGGGTCGCGACCGCCGAGCGGTCGTCATAGCGCACGAAGACAGAAGCGGAGGAGGGCGCCGGGTTGCGCGCCAACAGGTCATTGTTGGGCAGCACGACTTCGACGCGGGCGCTGATCACGCCATCGATCTCGGCGACGGTCGCCGACAGTTCCTGGCTGAGCGCCCATAAGAAGCGCGCACGCTCCTGCATGGGAGAAGCGACGAGGCCGCTGGCCTTGAACACGTCGCCCATGGTTTCGAACCGCCGCCGCGGGTAGCCGCGCTCGCTGAGCAGGCTGACCGCCTGGGCAAACTGGGATTTCTCGACGGTCAGTGTGATGGTGCCGTCCTTAACAATGGCCTTCTCGGCCGAGATGCCGGAGCTGAGCAGAAAGCCGAGCATCTCGTTGGCTTCCCGCTCGGGCAAGCTGGCGTACAACTCGGTCTTGCAGCCGGCGAGGAGCAGCAAGAGGAGCAGCGCTGGGCGTTTTAGGCACATCCTCATTGGCCTTTGAGCAGGGTGTTGAAGATCTTGGTGGTTTCGGTGGAGCCCTTGCTGGCCAGGGTGGTTTCGATGGCAAACATGTAGGCGTTGTGCATGCTGGCGATGGATTGATCCATGCTGGCTTTCATGCCGGGCATGTCAGCCTTCCCTGCCCCTGTCTGCGGCTGGTCGAGGCCGGGCTTCGCGACATCAAGGCCTTTGCTGGCAGATTGTACATGATTGGTGAATGCGTTCGCCTCTTTGGCAAGTTCGGCTGCAATGCCTCCCAAGGCCGACGCGGGGAGTGCAGCAGAGACATGCTCAGCCGGTGCGCTCTGGCTGATTGCATTTGCGAAAGCCGCTGCCTCGTTGGACGTCGCCGCATCAGCATGATGTGAAAAATCCGGGGCAACGGCTGTTTGGACGGCAGCAATTGGCTCGGCCACAGGCTTGCACTCCCCGACGCGCATATTAGGACTGACACAAGTGGAAGCGACGCGTGCACTACTTGGTCGTTGTGAACTAAGGCTCTCACTAATGAACTAACCCAAGCGGTGTCAACCAGTGAACTAGAATGTGACAAATTTACAACATATTAACGAAAGACTCGTGCCGGCGTAACAAACTTAATCTTAAGCCTTGCAAGCAAATTTTCCCGCTGCTATCAAGCGAACGTGAACAGGAGTTGACCAGCGCAACTTGCTGCTAGACAGTCTAGTGACTTCGCATACAAGAGTTGTGCGGCTTGCGTCAAAATAGAGTCAGTATAGATACTAGGTCATGCTGGTCGCTGTTGGGAGGACAGAATGCCGTTCACGACCCGAGCTGGATGCGCATCTGGGGTCCAATTGACTGCAAAGCTGGCAAGCGCACCGGGTAGGGCTGCTTGCTTTGTCTTGAGCATTATTTCGATTGTGCTCGGCAAGGTTGGTAGAAGTTTTGACGCATCATGGCCAGAGCGTGGCGCTTCCCGAGTTCTCAGTCAGGCCAGTTTATGAGTGGCGCAGTCACCCCCGTCGACGGCACGCAAAGCACTGATCCGGTCCAACAAGCCCTCCCCGATGCGATCCTTCGCGTCATGATCACTCTGTTCCAAGGGGCAATCAACGACTCAACAGACGCCTTCGACGACAATACAAGTGACCCTGACGCTCCATTCTAATCGACTGATTCCCAAGAGGGTAAATCAATGAGCCAATCGATACAGAGTTTTGCTTCCGCAGGATTGATCTCCACGCCTCTCGGCTCCAGCGGGGAAAACCCTTCCCCCGACGAGTTCAGCGCCGCAGTTGGGAGCAGCAAGCTCGCTGTGGACGGGAATGCGGTGGACACCGGGCGGTATCTGATCATTGGCTCTGACGCCTCGACCCATGGCGGTTCGTCATACGCGAACGACGGGCAGATCACCATTTACGACAAGCAAACCAACACATACCTTAATGTATGGGGCGATCCGCATCTAACTGCGAGTGACGGCAACGTCGCCGAGTTCCAGCGAAACGGGATCGCCATCAATCTCGCCGACGGCACCACGGTCGAGATACAGCCCACTGCGCTCAACAACGGCGTTGCCCACATCAGCGAAGTGGCAGTGACCAGCAGCAGCGGCACGGTGCTGATGAGCAACTTTGAGGGGCAGGCTGGCAGCCAAGTCGACATCAGCGCCGTCCGGAGCGGAAACGCCCATTCGTCTGACTCCTCGATGGGCAACCTCAATGACACGGTGCTCGTTGCAGGCAAGCAGGATATTGGTGCCCTGACAACCTTGGGTGGCAGTCAGATTTCCAGCACCAATCCGACATTCAGCTTGGACGGCATTGGCGGTGGGGTGGAACAATACTTTACCAACTTCGTCACATCGGCGATGATCGGGGTAGGTGGACAATCGACGGGCGGCGTAGCAGGCAATAGTGACCAGTCCGCGCAGCCAGCAGCTGCCGCTTCTGCCCCGCTTTCATCGGCCACTGTAGCACTGCCTGTTAGTGAAACTCCGGCGACTGTGCCGATCGTCACACAAAGTCCGACAGCAGGGCTTGCGTCCGCAAGTTCTCCTCCAGATCTGGGCCTGCTCATGCAGAGCCTGACAGCGCAAGTTGCGAACTCCCCGACGCTGACCTCGGACCAGAAGGTCCAGGCGTTGGTGTCGCTTGAGACCATGCAGGCGGAACTGAACGACGCGCCCGCAAAGGCCACGACCGCAGCGGCGCAACCAAGCTCTAATCCCAGTGCCGGCATCAGCACGTTCACGATTGACAACATCCTGCGGGTGTCAAATGGGTTGGCGCCGATCGTCACGACACCGGACACTGTTTCGGCGGCTTCCTCTGCCCCTGCTGCCATCTCAGCAACAGTGCCGGGAATGGTCAGCCAGCTTGTTGAAACTATCAACAGCTCGTCGCTGGGCGCCGACGTCAAAACCGCCCTTAGCGCCGCAGCCCAGAGTCTCGGCACTCTTCTGACGATGCCGCCAGCAGCGACGCCTGCAACGGGGACGGTCAGTGCTGCTGGCGATGTGGGTGCTCAAGCCCCGACAACATCGGTTGCTCAAGCGCCAGCCGCCACGCCTAATGAGAGTGCTTCGGCTCCTGCGGCCCAAGCTACTGCCGCTAGCAATGCTAGCGCTCAAGCTTCGACAACACCTGTCGCTCAAGTGCCAACAGGGTCGCTCAGCGAGAACGTTCAGGCATATGCGGCTCCAGCCACGGCTGCTCCTGCCGTTCCGAGTCCGGAAGCCAGTGTAACCCCACCAACCAATAATATTTCGCCGGCGGTGCCAATTGCTGTGCAAAGCACGACGGCATCCGCCAGCCCAGCTGTCCCAATAGCCGAACACACGCCGTTGGTTTATGGTGGCACTATCTCCACCCCTCCTCCTGACCTGGGTCAGCTCGTGCAGGGCTTGGCGTCGCAGATCGCTGCGTCGCCTGCGCTGAGCTCGGATCAGAAGTTTCAGGCGCTGATGTCGCTCGAAACCATGCAGGCGCAACTGCTCGACGCGCCCGCGAAGGTCACGGCCGCGGCGGCGCAACCGAGTTCCGACCCTAGCGCCGGCATCAGCACGTTCACCATTGACAACATCCTGCGGAAGGCGAACGGGCTTGCGCCCATCGCCGCAGCCCCAGACCCCACTGCGTTGGCGCCGGTTCCGGCCGCGGTTTCGGCAACAGTGCCGGGCATGATTGGACAACTTCTTGAAACCATCAACAGCTCGTCGCTGGGTGCCAACGTCAAAACCGCCCTGAGCGCCGCAGGCGAGAACCTCGGCTCCCTCCTGGCAGCGCCAGCAGCACCGTCCACGGCAGGGGCGACCACCATCGGTGGTGGCGGTGGCAGCGCCCTTCCCCTGGGATCCCGCATGGTCCCTGAAACGTCAACGGCAACATCCAATGAGAATACCCCGGCTCCTGCGGCCCAAGCCGCGGCTGCTCAGGCGACGGGGGTGTCGGCCTGACCAGGCCGCGTTCGTGGGGCTGCTTGGCAGTTCCTAACTTGGGCTTCGGCATCCTGCTGGTCGCTCGAACCATCGAACACCACTTAGAAGGAGTTAAACATGGACACGACCACCTCGACAGGTTCTGCGCCGCCCGCCACAGACCCAACTGCCCTTGCAGCAGGTGCCACGTCTGTCAGCGATGAGATAGCGCAGATGAACAGCGCGTTCCAACTTGCCATTCAGACCAATACGGAAATTACGATCGCCAAGACGATTGACGGTGCCGAAGAGACTGCCGCCCAGCAGCGCCCGAACATCGGCTGACGCGCCCGCACGTCCTGGCCGTGTCACGGCCAGGACGTTACCCTCCAACAAATCCGTTTGGGTAACCCGATGCAATCCAGCCATGCCATGGGAGGGTCTCTCGACCCCGAGCTTATGGTCGAGCAAGGCCCACACCAGGGCGCGCGCATCGCTCTTCCCGCCGGTTGCTATAGCGTGGGTTCCGCGCTCTCGAACGACGTCGTGCTGCTCGATCCCAGACTTGCCAGCCATCATTTCACCGTCGATGTGGGCCCAGATAGTGTTTTTCTGACAGCTAATTCCGGTCCGATCCATGTTCGAGGGCGCCGCCGCGCCTTGCGGCCCGGTGCCGCAGCAACCCGCTGCACGCGCACGATTCATTTCAAAGCTGGTGATACTAGCTTTCTGCTGTCCCTTCCCACTTTACCGCTGTCTTGCTCTCCGGGTCGGCGCCGGGTGACCCTCTCCGCAACCGGTGCCGCGGCATTCGCAGCCTTTGTGCTCCTGTTCACCTTTGCCTCCGCCACTGATGGCGCCGTTGTGCAGCCTTTCCTCAGCAAGTCAGTCGTCGCAGAGGCAATGCTTGCTGTCCCTGCCCAGCCGCTCCCCACCGCACGGGATGTGGTGGCCGAGACGCAAGCTCACCTCAAGATGGCGCAGCTCGACACCGTGACCATGACCAAAGGGCCTGATGGAGCGCTTATCTTATCCGGTACTATATCACCCGCCCAGGAGGCGACGCTCCGCAACATGCAGCACTGGTTCGACGGTGCATTCGGCGCCCGGATGCTGCTGCTGGACCAGGTGCGTGTGGCGGCTGAGAAGCCGCCTTTGGCCGTGCAGGCCGCCTGGACGGGAACGGAGCCCTACATCATCGACGGCAGTGGCCAGAAACTATTCCTTGGTGCCCGCTTGGCCGACGGCTGGACGGTTTTAGCCATCACGCCCGACACGGTGCTGCTACAGCGCGGCGCACGGTCGCTGGCCGTGCATTTCTAGGCGCGCGATGGATGCAGCTTTCCGATCCATTCCTTCGCTTTTGCTCCTGACCCGTTAGGAACCCCATGTCCCTGTCTGTTTCCGCCGCGGAGGCTGGGTTGCTGGCGGCTCCGTGGCAGGGTGCGGAGCAGGACGGGACGCTGGAGGACGCGGCGCGCGAGTTCTTCGCCCAAACGGCGGACCTCACCCAGCACGGCAAGCACGACCACCCGACCGACCGCATCGTGCTGGGCG
>CAXTNC010000079.1:5043-14041 GCA_964245495.1 uncultured Acetobacteraceae bacterium | reverse complement strand
GCCGCCAGCCGGTCGCGGATCGGATCGACCAGCACGTTGAGCGGCGCGTCCGTGTTGACCCGCTCCACCGTGTCCTTGATGGCGGTGTTGCCGAAGCGCTGCACCAGGGTCGCCTTGTACGCGGCCAGGTCGATGCCCGGCACCGGCAGCAGGGTCGGCCCGGTTTCCCGGTCCATCAGCGCCACCATGAAGCGGGTGATCAGCGGGTCCGCCATCGCCTCGTCGATGGTGACGCAGCCCGCGAGCCGCCCCATGCCGGACACCGCCAGGTGGCTGGCGTTGAGCAGGCGCAGCTTCATGAACTCGTACGGCGCCACGTCCGCCACGAACTGCGCGCCAACCCGCTCGTAGGGCGGCCGGCCGGCGGGGAAGCGGTCCTCGATCACCCATTGCGTGAACGTCTCGGCGAACACCGGCCAGCGGTCTTGGATGCCATGCTCCTCGGCCAGCCTCGCCGTGTCGGCCGCGGCGGTGACGGGGGTGATGCGGTCCACCATGGTGGAGGGAAAGCTGCCGTGCTCGGCGATCCAGGCGGCGAGCGCCGGGTCCCGCAGCTCGGCCAGGGCGAGCACGGCGCTGCGCAGCACCTCGCCGTTGTGCTGGATGTTGTCGCAGCTCAGGGCGGTGAACGGGGCGGCCCCGGCGTCGCGGCGGCGGCGATAGGCTTCCACCACGATGCCGATGGCGCTGCGCGGCTGCTCCGGCTGCGCCAGGTCGGCGCGGACCAGGGCATTCTCCGGGTCGAGCCGCTTGGTCGAGCGGTTGAGGCAGTAGCCGTTCTCCGTCACCGTCAGGCTGACGATGCGGATGCCGGGCTGGCCGATCGCGTCCAGCAGGGCCGCGCTCGACTCGCCGGCGAACACCACGGCGGCCAAGGAGCCGATCACGGTGATGCACTGGGCGTCCGAGCTGCGCTCCACCAGGGTGTAAAGGCCCTCCTGCGGCTGCAGGCTCTCGGCCATCCGCCTGTCGCCCGGCAGCAGCCCGGCGCCGACGATGCCCCATTGCAGCAGCGCCGGGTCGCGGTTCATCAGGTCGTGGGTGTAGCGGGCCATGTGGGCGCGGTGGAAGTTGCCGAGGCCCAAATGGACGATGCCGGGCGTGACCTGCGCCGGGTCGAACCGCGGCGGGTGCACCGGCGGACGCAGGTGGGCGAGGCTGGCGCGGTTGAGGTCGGCGGCTGGCATGGCGGTTCTCCCGGCCCATCCTTCGCCCAGCCCGCGCCCGGCGGCAACCAGGCATGGCACGCCCATGTCGGTGGCGGTCGGGGCGGATCGCCCGCGTGCCGGGCGTGCAGCTGGCCGACCTCTTGAAGGAATGACGTGAGGACCCTCCTGGCAACGGCAGGGCTGCACCGTGCCTGCGCTGCGCGGTGGTGGACGAAGCAGGCCGCCCGTGCTGCATTGGCGGGACGGACCAGGTTCGATCCGTCCGCTCCCGGGAAAAGGATGGACAGCCGCGATGCCCGTTGCCAATGCCGCGGGAAGAACCCGCTGGATGTCGGATCGGTCCCGTCTCTGGATCGGCCTCGTGACCTATTGCATGGTCTTGGCGTTGTTCGAGTATAGGCTGAAGTACTTCGTGTGGCCGTCGAGCGTCACGGTCTATCGCCTGATCCCGGTTTCGCTTCTGCCGGCTGCCAACGAGCAATCGCCGGTGCGCTGGATCCTGGGCGAGGCTGGCTGTTCGCTCGTGTTTCTCGCGCTGACGCTGCTGGTCGGCATGGTCAGCGGCCGATCGTTCCGCGAGCTGGGTCTCAGGCCGGTCTCGCCTCGCTTGATCGGCCGGGGTTTCCTGGTCGGATTTGGGCTGGTCACGATCTTCATGGCTGCCATCCTGCTCTGCGGCGGCCTCCACGTCGCAGGTCGAGGCGAGGGGGTGGCGAAGGCGGCAGGGTTCGGCTTGCTGTGGCTGATGGCCCACGCCTTGGTCGGGTTCTTCGAGGAGCTGAGCAACCGCGCCGCACCCCTGCTGCTCCTCGTCGATCTGGCCGGACCTTGGGCGGCATGTTCGCTGACCGCTCTCGCCTTCGCCGCCGAGCACATCCGCAATGCAGGCGAGGACCCCGTCGGGCTGGCGCTCGGTGTCGTCTGGGGGCTGGCCGCCGCCGGCACGGTGCTGCGGACGGGCACGATCTGGTACGCGGCAGGGCTGCACGCGGGCTGGGATTGGACGCTCGGCTACCTGTATGGCGCGCGCGTGAGCGGACTTGGCTTGCAGGGCGGCTTCCTCAGCAGCGACGGAGCAGGGCCGCCGCTGCTCAACGGCGGCAGCGCTGGCCCGGAAGGCAGCCTTCTGACCATGGCCGTCACGGTGGGCTGGGCCGCGGCAGTCTTCCTTCTGCCCTGGCCCCGGCGGGCTTCGGCGGCATCGCCGGCGTGAAGCGGGCGAGCCGCCTGCCCGCCGTCGCGGTCCGCCGCGGCATGAAACGCCGGACCGCGCCGCCATGGCGCCTGCACCATGGAACGGCCGCTCAGGCGATGGCCTTGGCCAGGAAGTCCGTGTTGATCGCCTTTTGATACGCGTCGAGGCCGGGCGCTTTCTTCATGCCGCCCTGCTCCACCATGAGGTCCGCCGTCGCCTTGAGCATCCGGGCCGTCTTCCCCGGGTTCTGCGGGGCGCCGCCCAGCCAGTCCGGGGTGACTTGCTCGTCCAGCGGCACGAAGGCGTATTGCCGCATGTCCGCCAGCGTCGCCGCCGGGTCCAGCCCGACCTGCCCGGCGACGATGGCGGCGGCCTGCTCCGGCTGCGCGCGGTAGGCCGCCAGCGCACGGCCATACGCCTTGAGGAAGCCGGCCACCGCGTCCGGATACGAGGACGCGAAGCCCTGGCGCGCCACGATCAGATCGGCCACCGCATAGCCCGCCGCGTCCAGCGCCTGGTGGGTCGGATACGCCATCCCGCCATCGGCCAGCAGCAGGCTCCTGGCGGGCGCCCACACGTAGGCGGCGTCGATCTCTCCCTTGGCCCAGGCCGCGGCGATGGCGGGCGGGCGGGCGTCCAGCAGCGTCACCTTCTCCCGCGTCAGGCCGTTGAGCTTCATGAAGCCGAGCAGGCGGTGGTGGCTGGTCGAGCCGAACGGCGTCGCCACCACCTTGCCCACGAAGTCCTCCGGCGAGCGGATGGCCTTGGACGCCCGGACAACCATCTCCTCCGCCGGCCCGATCGCGTCCACCACGCCGACCACCTGGTAGGGCAGCCTTTGCGCGATGCCGGCGGCGACCGCGGCGGAGCCGATGCCCAGGCCGATGTCGCAGGCATCGGCGGTGACGAGGATATTCACGTCGGTTCCGCTGCCCACCGGCTCCCAGTTGATGCGGCTGGCAGCGCCCTCCTCGAACCAGCCCTGCACCTTGGCCAGCATGGTGGGCGTGGTTTCGGTGAGGAAGGCGACGTTGGCCACCGCCGGCAGTTCCGCCCGCGCCCGGCCCGCCAGCGCCAGCCCTCCCGCGCCAGCTAGGGCGAAGCGCCGGGTGATGGTGATCGGCATGGCAAGCTCCTTCAATAGCCGCGCGCCGGGTCAAACAGGTTGGGCAGCGCCTCGCCCGCCTCGTAGGCGGCCACGTTGCGCAGGAACACGTCCAGGCTGCGGGCGTCGTACGCCGCCGGGTCGTCGCTGGAGACGTGCGGGGTCATCAGGAGGTTGCGCGTCGTCCATAGGCGGTGGCCCGGCGGCACCGGCTCCGGCGTGAACACGTCCAGCACGGCGCCGCCGAGCGACCCGGCGTCCAGCGCGTCGCACAGCGCGTCCTGGTCCAGCAGCGCGCCGCGGCCGATGTTGACCACCCCGGCGCCGGGCGGCAGCAGGCCGATGCGCCGCCGGTCCAGCAGGTTGCGCGTGGCCGCGGTCAACGGGCAGGCCAGCGCCAGGAACTCGGTATCCGGCAGCGCCGCGTCCAGCTCGGCGGACGGCAGCACGCGCTGGCAGGCCGGGTGCGGCGCCGGGTTGGCCCGCACGCCGGTCACGGCCATGCCGAAGCGGGCAGCCTGCTCCGCGACCGCGCCGCCCAGGCTGCCCAGGCCCACCACCGTCACACGGCGGCCTGCCACGATGCTGGCCTGCCGCCGCTGCCACGCCTGCGCGCGTTGCTGGCCGAGGAGCGCCGGCATGTGGTTGGCCAGCATGAGCAGGGCCATGATGCCGTACTCGCCCGCCTTCGGGCCGTGCACGCCGCGGTTGTTCAGCACGGCCACTCCCGGCGGCAGGCTGGCGAACGGCACCGAGTCTAGCCCGGCGGAGGTGCAGAACAGCAGCTTCAGGGCGGGCGCGTCGGCCGGAAACAAGGCCTTGGTGTCGCTGGCGGCCACCACGGCCGCTTCCGCATCGGCCATGGCGCGGGTGAACTCCTCGGCCGTGGCTCCGAAGCTCATGCGGTGCCGGTCCGGGGGCAGCTCCGCGCGGGCAAGCGCGTCCGCCCATTTGGCTGCCGTGACCGCGTGGGCGCCTGACGGGTTCTGGACGTGGATGCGCATCGGAAATCCTCGCTCCGCCGAATGTGAGGCAGCCTGCCGCGCAGCGCAACGCGCGCCGCCCGCGTTGGCTGCCAAGCCGCACCACGAAGGAAACCGTTCATGAGCCTCCTGTCATCCCTGGGACTGACCTCCGGCAAGAAGGTCCGCTACGCCGTCGTGGGCCTGGGCGACATCTCGCAGGAGGCGATGCTGCCGGGCGTGGCGCACACCGGCAACTCGGAGCTGACGGCCTTCGTGACCGACGATCCGGAGAAGGCGCGCTCGCTGGGCAAGACCTACGGCGTGAAGGACGCCTACAGCTACGCGCAGTTCGACGAGATGCTGCGCTCCGGCACGGTGGACGCGATCTACCTGGCCACGCCCAACTGGCGGCACGCCGAGTTCGCGGTCCCGGCGCTGCGGGCGGGCATCCACGTGCTGGCGGAGAAGCCGCTGGAGGTGTCCACCGCCAAGTGCCGGCAAATCCTGGACGCGCAGAAGGCGTCAACCGCCAAGCTGATGGTCGCCTATCGCCTGCACTTCGAGCCGGCCACCCTGGCCGCAGTCGAAACGGTGCGGTCCGGCGAGCTGGGCGAGCTGATCCTGTTCAGCTCCGCCTTCACCCAGATGATCGACCCGGCAGGCCACCGGGCGCAGCACGGCGACGACGCCGGGCCGCTGCTGGACATGGGGCCGTACCCGGTCAACGCGGCGCGCACCATGTTCGGCGACGAGCCGACGGAGGTGGCCAGCGCCGTCGGCACCCGCCATCCGGAGGCGGGCCTGGGCGACTTCGACGACACGGTGGCGGTCACGCTGCGCTTCCCCGGCGGCCGGCTGGCGCAGTTCGTGCTGTCCTGCTACGGCAACCCGCTCGACTCCTATGTGGTGGTCGGCACCAAGGGCAGCCTGCAGCTCAATCCCGGGTTCATCTACGGCAAGCCGCTGGAGCACCAGATGGTGGTGGGCGAGAGCAAGAGCGCCAGGAGCTTCAAGAACACCGACCATTTCGGCGGCGAGCTGAGATACTTCTCCGACTGCATCCTCCACGGCACGGACCCGGAGCCGGACGGGGAGGAAGGCTACGCGGACGTGCGGGTGATCGAGGGCATCCTGGCCGCGCTGCGCAGCGGCAAGCCGCAGCCGCTGGAGCCGTTCACCCGCAGCAAGCGGATCGACACGGCCGCGCAGAAGGAGACGCTCGGGGCGAAGTCCTCGCCCGCGCTGGTGAACACGTCCAACCCAAGCAAGGGCAAGGAGAAGGTCCCGAAGAACTGACCGCCGCCGCGATGCAAAACACCCGGCGCTCCTCATACTCCTGACGGTGCCGCAACGCATCCGGGCGGGGCCGCCGGGTGCCTGGCAGGCCATGGGGGACAGGGTGCACATGCCAGGCGATCGCACGGTGAAGGCAGGGGAACGCGAGGGCGGCTTCCTGCCGCTCGGCCAGTATGCGGCGCTCGGCGACGGGCGCAGCGTGGCGCTGGTGGGCGCGGACGGCTCCATCGACTGGTGGTGCGTGCCGAACCTGGACAGCGACCCGCTGTTCGACCGCCTGCTGGACCCGGACACCGGCGGCCGGTTTTCCGTCGAGCCTGCGGAGCCGTTCAGCGTCGAGCGCCGCTACCGCCCGGACAGCAACGTGCTGGAGCAGGTGTTCACCACCGCCGGCGGCAGCGCCCGGGTCACCGACTCGCTGAACAGCGGCATCTCCGGCCGCCTGCCGTGGAACGAGCTGGCGCGCCGGGTCGAGGGGCTGGAAGGCGCGGTGGAGTTCCGCATCGCGGTGCTGGTCGGCCGCCGCCTGTCGGCCGCGACATCCTGGCGCGAGCCAAGCCCGTCCGGGGACGTGCTGCACGTGGACGGGCTGGTGGTGGCGTTGCGCAGCGACGACTCCATGGTCCGCACGGTCGAAAGCGACCTCGGGGTGGAGGCGCGGCTGGTGACCTCGCCGGGTTCGCGCAGCATCCTGGCGCTGCTGGCCGGCAAGGACGAGCCGCTGATCCTGCCGCCGCTCGCCGACATCGACAAGCGGATCGACCGGTCGGACAAGTCGTGGCAGCTGTGGTGCTCGGACCTCGCCGTGCCGGGGGATTACGCGGCGGAGGTCCGGCGCAGCGCCCTGGCGCTCAAGCTGCTGCTGTTCTCCGGCACCGGCGCGATCGCCGCCGCCGCCACCACGTCCCTGCCCGAGCGGGTCGGCGGCGCCAAGAACTACGACTACCGCTACGCCTGGACGCGGGACGTGACCTACACGATCAACGCCTTCCTGGAGGTGGGCGCCACGGAGGAGGCCAAGGCCGCCTTTTCCTGGCTCACGATGACGGCGCGGCGGCACGGCGGCCGCCTGGCCGTCATGTACAAGCTCGACGGGGACAAGGCGCCGGACCAGGAGGACGTGGACGTTCCCGGCTACGCCGGCAGCCGCCCGGTGCGGCGCGGCAACCAGGCGGCCGAACAGCTGCAGCTCGGCATCTTCGGCGACCTGCTGCTGACGGCGGCCCTGTTCGTGAGCAAGGGGCACGTGCTGGACCTGGCGACCCGGCGGCTGCTGGCCGACGAGGCGAACCGGTGCGCCGACATGTGGCGCATGAAGGACTCCGGCATCTGGGAGCTGGAGCAGGTCGAGCACTACACCATCTCCAAGATCAGCTGCTGGTCGGCGCTGGACCAGGCGGTGAAGCTGGCGGAACAGGGCCAGATCGACGGCAGCCAAGCCGAGCGCTGGAAGCGCGAGCGCGACCGCATCCGGGACTGGGTGGACGCGGAGTGCTGGTCCGAAGCCAAGCAGTCCTACACCCAACATGCCGGGACGGAGAAGCTGGACGCCGCCCTGCTGGCCGCCCCCCGGTTGGGCTTTCCCCGCCCCGGCCGCCTGGCGCAGACGCGCGACGCCATCGTGCGCGAGCTGGGCCGGGGTCCGCACCTGTTCCGCTATTCCGGCATGGAGGCGGAGGAGGGCGCGTTCACCGCCTGCGGGTTCTGGCTGGCCGCCTCCTACGCCCTGCTCGGCGACAAGGCGGCGGCGGCGGCGCAGATGGACGCGATGCTGGCCGCCACGGGCGCCAACCTGGGCCTGCTGAACGAGCAGATCGACCCGGCGACCGGCCAGATGCTCGGCAACGTGCCGCAGGCGCTGAGCCACCTGGCGCTGGTGGGCGCCGCCACGGCCCTGGCGAAGGCGTGAGGCGGCCCCCCTGCCGCACCGCAGCACTTGCCATCCTGCGCGCCGGCAACAGTTGCCCATCCATGTCCATTTCCACAGGCTCACCGTGACAGCTCCCGCCCCGCCGATCAGCCAGGCCTACCTCGCGCTGATCCACTCGGACCGGGTGAGCGCCCGCACCCGCGCCCTGCTGCTGGACCGCGCCCAGCCGGACGACCCCGCCGCCCAGCCCCGCGCGGTCAGCGCCGCGCAGCTGGCGGTGCTGCGGGCGGTGATGGACCGGACGGTGCCGCAGCCCGGCCCGGGCCGGATCGACCTGGCTGCCCGCATCGACCGCCAGTTGGCCGCAGGCAGGGGCGACGGGTGGCGCTTCGACATCTTGCCGCCGGACGCCGACGCGTTCCGCGCAGCGCTCGACACGCTGCAAGCCGCAGCCCTCGCCCGGCACGGCGCCGGGTTCGCGCAACTCGATGCGGCGCAGCAGGACGCCATGCTGGACGCCGCCGCGGCCGGCGAGATGCCCGGCGGCGCGCTGGACCCGGCGCAGATGCAGCGGTGGTTCGAGGACGCCCGCGCCGAAGCCGTCCGCGCCTACGTGGCGCACCCGGCCACCCTGTCCGCCATGGGATACAGCGGCATCGGCTACGGCGGCGACGGCGAGCCGAAAAGCGGCTTCAGGACCGTCGGCGTCGGCGAGGCCGAGCCGTGGGAGCCGGCGCCGGCCGGGCCGATGCCATGAACCTGGACGGGATGGCCCGCTACGGCCTGGCCGACACGGTGGATGCCGTGGTGGTCGGCACGGGCGCGGGCGGCTCCCCCCTGCTGGCGCGGCTGGCGCAGGCCGGGCTGCGGGTGGTGGCGCTGGAGGCCGGGCGCAACTGGGACCCGGAGGACTTCGTGGCCGACGAGGTGGCGGCCGACATCTACTGGATGGGCGAGCGGCTGAGCGCCGGCGGCACGCCGCAGGCGTTCGGCGCCAACAACAGCGGCACGGGCGTCGGCGGCTCCACCCTGCACTGGGGCGCCTACGCCCCGCGCGCGGACCCGCGCGACCTGCGCCTGCGCACCGGGCAAGGCGCAGGCTTCGACTGGCCGCTCAGCTACGAGGAGCTGCGGCCCTACTACGAGAGCGTCGAGGCGTTCATCGGCGTGTCGGGGCCGCAGCCCTACCCGTGGGAGCCGTCCCGCCGCTATCCGCTGCCCCCGGTGGCGCGCAACGCCCCGGCGCAGATGATGGCCGCCGGGTGCGGCGCCCTGGGCGTGCGCGTCAGCGACGGCCCGGTTGCCGTGGTGTCGCGGGACTTCGAGCAGCCAAGCCATGGCCGGCGCCGCGCCTGCATCAACTGCGGCTACTGCCACCAGGGCTGCCGCATTGGCGCC
>CAXTNC010000079.1:0-4943 GCA_964245495.1 uncultured Acetobacteraceae bacterium | reverse complement strand
GCGCCGCGCCTGCATCAACTGCGGCTACTGCCACCAGGGCTGCCGCATTGGCGCCAAGACCAGCATGGACGTGACCTACCTGCCGCTCGCCGTGGCGTCGGGCGCGGAAATCCGGCCGGAATGCAGCGTGCACGGCTTCGAGCGGGACGGCGCCGGGCGGATCACCGCCGTCACGTATCGCTCCAACGGCGAGGACCGCCGGCAACGCTGCGCCGCCGTGTTCCTGTGCGCGGGCGGGGTCGAGACGCCGCGGCTGCTGCTGCACACCGGGCTGGCCAACTCCAGCGGCCAGGTCGGGCGCAACTACATGGCGCACGTGGCGACGCAGGTCTGGGGCACGTTCGGCGCCGAGATGCGGATGAACAAGGGCTACCCGTCCGCCATGATCACGGAGGAGATGGTGCGCGCCCCGGATGCCGACTTCGCCGGCGGCTACCTGGTGCAAAGCCTGGGCGTGGTGCCGGTCACCTGGGCCACCTCCGTGGCGCGCGGACGGGCGCTGTGGGGCCGGCGCCTGGTGGACTACCTCGGCCAGTACAACCACGTGGCCGGCATCGGCATCAACGGCGACTGCCTGCCGCAGCCCGGCAACTTCCTGGAGCTGTCGGACGAGACGGACGAGCTGGGCATGCCCAAGCCGCGGGTGCATTTCAGCTACGGCCCCAACGAGCAGGGCATCGACCGACACGCCATCCGGTTCATGACGGCGGTGTGGCAGGCAGCGGGGGCTGCGGACATCTGGTCCTTGCAGCGCTGCGCCCACACGGTCGGCACCTGCCGCATGGGCGCCGACGGCAGCGCCGCCGTGGTGGACCCGGCGGGACGCAGCTTCGACGTGCCGAACCTGTGGGTGTGCGACAACTCGGTGTTCCCCAGCGCCCTGGCCGCCAACCCGGCGCTGACCATCATGGCCCTCAGCCTGCGCACCGCGGACGCGTTCCTGCGCGGCGGACGGTGATCTCCTAAGCACAGCTTGCCAGCCTAAGCCGGGCATGGTGCAAGCGTGAGAAGCGACGCGCGGGAGGGCCTGGCGGACCGCAACGAGGGAGCGCCGCCATGCCAGCCGCCACGAGGCCGTCCAGCACGCAGGTCCACGTCGTCGCCGCCGCCTTCCTCGGCTGGACGCTGGATGCGTTCGACTTCTTCATCATGGTGTTCGTGCTGCGCGACATCGGCGCCGCGTTCGGCGCCGACCGGGACGCGGTCGCCTTCGCCCTCACCCTGACCCTGGCCTGCCGCGCGGTGGGCGCGGTGCTGTTCGGCCGCCTGGCGGACCGGTTCGGCCGCCGCCCGACCCTGATGGTCAACGTGCTGTGCTACTCGGCGCTGGAGTTCCTTTCCGGCCTCGCGCCGACGCTCACCGTGTTCCTCGTGCTGCGCGCGCTGTACGGCGTGGCCATGGGCGGCGAGTGGGGCGTCGGCGCGTCGCTCACCATGGAAAGCGTGCCGGCCCGCTGGCGCGGCCCGGTGTCCGGCCTGCTGCAGGCCGGCTATCCCACGGGCTACCTGCTCGCCTCCCTGCTGTACCTGGCGCTGCCCTGGCTGACTTGGCGCGGCATGTTCATGGTGGGGGTCGTCCCGGCCCTGCTGGTGCTCTACATCCGCCGCAACGTGCCGGAAAGCCCGGACTGGCTGGCCCGCACGGAGGCGGAGCACAAGGCCGGTTTACTAAATGTGCTGAAGCAGCACGCCGGGCTGGTGGTGTTCGCCACCGCCGTCATGATGGGCTTCAACTTCTTCAGCCATGGCTCGCAGGACACCTATCCCAGCTACTTCCTGGGTGGCCAGCACCAGCTGCCGCCCCACGCCATCTCGGCCATCGTGTTCGTGATGAACATCGGCGCCATCATCGGCGGCATCCTGTTCGGCAGCCTGTCGCAGCGCATCGGGCGCAAATGGGCCATCGTCATTGCCACCCTGCTGGCGCTCCCGGTGCTGCGGTTGTGGGCCTTCTCCACCACCCCCGTCCTGCTCGGGCTGGGCGCGTTCCTGATGCAGGTCTGCGTGCAGGGCGCCTGGGGCGTGGTGCCGGTCTACCTGAACGAGCTGTCGCCCGCCGCCATCCGGGGCACCTTCCCCGGCCTGGTGTATCAGCTCGGCAATTTCCTGGCCTCCTGGAACGCCAACATCCAGGTTTCGCTGGCCCGGCTGTTCGACGGCGACTACGCCATGGCATTGGCCATCGTGATCGGCATCGTGTCCGTGGTGATCGCCGTGCTTGTGGGCCTCGGGCGGGACCCGAAAGGCGCCCGCATGGGAGCCGACCCGGCAGTCGCGGCGGAATGAGAAAGGGGCGCTGGACGGTCGGGGAACCGTCCAGCGCCCCCTACTGAGATCAAGCCTCGGCCAGCCGGGTTCAGCCCGGTTGCGGCGCCGCTCCCAAGCCGCCGGCCGGCGGGGCCAGCGGCCGGGTGCTCGGCACCGAGGCGCGCCGGGTTTCCGGCGCAGGCTCGTCCACCACCTTGCGGATGATCGGGTCGCCGCGCAGCACCGTGCGGATCTCGTCGCCGGACAGCGTCTCGTGCTCCAGCAGGCCGCGGGCCAGGCGGTGCAGCTCCTCGATGTTGTCCGTCAGGATCTCCTTCGAGCGCTGGTAGGCGCGGTCGATGATGCCCTTGATCTCCGCGTCAATCTCCCGCGCCGTCACTTCCGAGACGTTCTTGTTCTGCGTCACGCTGTGGCCCAGGAACACCTCCTGGCTGTTGTCGCCGTAGGCGATCATGCCCAGGCCCTCGCTCATGCCCCACTCGGTGACCATGTTGCGGGCGATGTTGGTCGCCTGCTTGATGTCCCCGCCGGCGCCGGTGGACACGCGGTCCGCCCCGAAGATGATCTCCTCGGCGACTCGGCCGCCCATCGCCATCACCAGGCGCGCCACCAGGCGGGCCTTGTTCTCGCTCAGCCGGTCGCCTTCCGGCAAGCTCATCACCAGGCCCAGCGCACGGCCACGCGGAATGATGGTCGCCTTGTGCACCGGGTCGCAGTCCGGCTCGTGCATCGCGCACAGCGCGTGGCCGCTCTCATGGTAGGCGGTCATGCGCTTCTCGGCGTCGGACATGACCAGCGAGCGGCGCTCGCTGCCCATCATCACCTTGTCCTTGGCGTGCTCGAACTCGAACATCGCCACCGTGCGCTTGCCCATGCGGGCAGCCAGCAGGGCAGCCTCGTTCACCAGGTTGGCCAGGTCGGCACCGGAAAAGCCGGGCGTGCCGCGGGCGATGGTCTTGGGGTCCACGTCGTTGGCCAGCGGCACCTTGCGCATGTGCACGCGCAGGATTTTCTCCCGCCCGCCCACGTCCGGGTTCGGCACCACCACCTGGCGGTCGAACCGGCCTGGGCGCAGCAGCGCCGGGTCCAGCACGTCCGGCCGGTTGGTGGCGGCGATCAGAATCACGCCCTCATTGCTCTCAAAGCCATCCATCTCGACCAGCATCTGGTTGAGCGTCTGCTCCCGCTCGTCGTTGCCGCCGCCAAGCCCCGCGCCGCGGTGCCGGCCCACGGCGTCGATCTCGTCGATGAAGATGATGCACGGCGCGTTCTTCTTGCCCTGCTCGAACATGTCACGCACCCGGCTGGCGCCGACGCCCACGAACATCTCCACGAAGTCGGAGCCGGAGATGGTGAAGAACGGCACGTTCGCCTCGCCGGCGATGGCGCGGGCCAGCAGCGTCTTGCCGGTGCCGGGAGGGCCGACCAGCAGCACGCCCTTGGGAATCTTGCCGCCCAGGCGCTGGAACTTCTGCGGGTCCTTGAGGAACTCGACGATCTCCTGCAGCTCGCCCTTTGCCTCGTCGATGCCGGCCACGTCCTCGAACGTCACCCGGCCCTGCTTCTCCGTCAGCATCCTGGCGCGGGACTTGCCGAAGCCCATGGCGCGCCCGCCGCCAGACTGCATCTGGCGCATGAAGAACACCCACACGCCGATCAGCAGCAGCATCGGGAACCAGTTGAGCAGGTAGTGGAAGATCGAGTTGCTGCCCTCGTCCTCCGGCTTGGCGACCACGCGCACGCCCTTGTCCGTCAGCCGCTGCACCAGGGACGGGTCATCGGGCGTATACGTCTGGAACGCCCGGTTGTCCGTCAGCTGCCCCGTCACCGTCCGGCCCTGGATGGTCACGTCGTGCACGCGCCCGCTCGACACGTCGCCCAGGAAGTCGGAATAGGCGATCTGGGATGCCGAATGCTGCGCCGTGCCCGGCTGGAAGATGTTGAACAACACCACCAGCAGGAGGGCGATGATCACCCAAAGGGCGAGGTTGCGGCCGAAATTGCTCATCTAGGTTCCCTGGCCATCCGTAGCTGGACCGGCCCCATCGGTGGGTGTCCGGACCAATGATTGAGTCACCCGATCACGATCCGACCCGGGCTGCAATCCAGACATGGGATTGCGTCCTTGCGAACACACCCCCAAGACCGTCAACAAGATGCCAAGAAGGGGGCGCCGGCAGCCGGCATCCCTGCGCTGCTGACGGCAACGGGGTTCTCCCCGCCCACGCCCGCATGATGCCCCAGGTGGGGCGCACCGCAAAGCCGGCCGCGGCAGCGCATGGCCGGCAAGGTCCGCAGCACGGCTGACGGCAGGCTGGAGTCCCAGCGCCCCCTGTCCTGGCGTCCTGGGCCGAGAGGGCCGATCTCTCCACCCTGCGGCGCGCGCACCACGCGGAAGCGGCCGTCCCACACCTGGCCGGGCCGGGCCGGGACCGCCGCCGTCATCGCCGCCGCCTCCCGGGCGAGCAGCCAGCCGGGGCCGAGCTTGCCCGCCGGGCTTACCTGCACCCCGCCCAGCGTGGCGGGCCGGGGCCGCGCCGCCAGCGCCCCTGCCCCGGCCACCGGCAAGCGCCGCCCGGACAGGCTGCGGAGCAAGGCCGCCAGCGCGTCAGCCCGGAGCGGCCCGGGCGTCACCACGGCGTAGCCCTCCGGGTGCAGGGAGGCCCGCCCGGCAA
>CAXTNC010000078.1:0-14238 GCA_964245495.1 uncultured Acetobacteraceae bacterium | reverse complement strand
ACACTGGCGCGCCCTCGCCGAGATCGGCCGGATCGCCAAAACAGTCCACATCCTGCGCACCGTCGACGACCCGGACTTCCGCCGGCGCGTGCTGACCCAGCTCAACCACACCGAATTGCGCCACCGCCTCGGCCGCCGCATCCACCACGGCGAACGCGGCGAAATCAGAAGCCCGTTCCGGCAAGGGCAGGAAGAGCAGCTCGGCTGCCTGGGCCTCGCGCTCAACGCCGTCGTGCACTGGAACACCATCTACATGCAGGAAGCCATCCACCAGGCCAGGGCAGACGGCATGGAGGTCCGCCCCGACGACCTCCTCCACCTGTCGCCCTTGACCTGGCGCCACCTCAACTTCCTCGGCCGATATGACTTCTTCCTGCCCGACACCGTCCGCAACGGTGGCCTCAGGCCGCTGCGCAACCTTAATTCCGCATGGCAATTTTGAACAGCCTTATGCTGCTTTCCTGGTCCGCTCAGCCGCACAGGCCACCACCTACGCGACGGCACCTGCGGCCTTTCGGTTCACCACTACTGGACCCCCAAACTATGGACAAGTCGCTTTGGAAGCTCGGCTACGAGGAAATCAACCAGGAGCCGGATACGAGGCGGTGTGGGCCGTCCGGGTGGGAAGATCACGTAGAGTTCGATGTCTTCGCCAGGTGTGTCGGCGAAGCATTGAACCAGCCGTGACTCCCGCAAGTCTTTCGCCACGTCCCAGCGGGCTTCGCGCGAAAGCCCATGGCCGTCGATCGCCCATTGCCGCAGAACCTCTCCATTGTCGCTGGACAGCCGGCCTTGAACAAACACCTCCTGAGCGCCCTGGCTGGACTGGAAGTGCCAGATATCGACGAGCCGTTGCTTTCGCGCCAGACGAAGGCATTGATGCCGCCGCAGGTCTTCCGGCGATTGCGGCGCTCCGTGCCGCTCGATGTAGGCGGGCGACGCACAGATCAGCGTGGAACACGTCGCGAGCTTGCGGGCGATAATTCCCGCCTCGTTGGGCATCCCGATCCTGAGGGCAACATCGAGCGCGTCCTGTCCGACCTCTAGCCCCCCGTCCGAAAGCACAAGGTGCGCTTCCAAACCGGGGTGCTCCTGGGCAAATTGCGCGAGTAGCGGCGCAACATGCATGCGGCCGAAATCCACGGGCGCGCCAAGCCGCAGCCGCCCGCGCGCCACGGCACCCCGCGCCGAGACTTCCGCCTCTGTGTCGCGCAGAAGCGCGAGCAGCTCGGCGCTACGATGGTAATATAGTTCACCCTCACCGGTGAGGGTGAACCGCTTCGCGCTCCGTTCGGCGAGCCGGACGCCGAGCCGCCGCTCCAAGGCTGCCAGGCGGCGGCTGACCGATGGAGGCGATGAGACCATCGCCAGTGCGCCGGACGTGACACCGCCGGCATCGACCAAAGCGCGGAAGAACGCGGCGTCGCTCAGGCCGTCAGACCTACCCATACTTCCACCTGATGAAATGTTTAGTTCCAGATCGGCCCGTATCCGCGGCGAGGCAAGGCACCATGTGTCGTGTAGTGAAATTGAGTGAGACAGTCGGTTCCATGCGGGCAGCAAGGTTCAAGGAGTTCGGCCCGGTCGAGGTCCTGGAAGTCGTGGACCTGCCGGAGCCCACGCGCCATGTCGACACCGCAGTCATCCGGGTCGAGGCGGCTTCGGTAAACCCGAGCGACATTAAAAACGTGTCGGGCGCGATGGCGCAGACGACGCTCCCCCGCGTGCCCGGCCGGGATTACGCCGGCGTGGTGGAGTCCGGGCCTGCTAATTGGGTCGGAGCACGGGTTTGGGGCACCGGCGGCGATGTGGGCTTCACCCGCGACAGCACCCATGCGGAGCACGTCGCCGTGCCGGCCGCGTCGCTCAGCCGAATGCCTGAGCGGCTGAGCTTCGAGGAAGCGGCGTCGGTCGGCGTCAACTTCGTGACGGCCTGGTGCGGCCTTGTGGAGGCGGCGGGCCTGCGCGGCGGCGAGACGGTGCTAGTTATCGGCGCCGGCGGCGGCGTGGGCGGTGCCGCGGTGCAGATCGCCCGACATCTCGGCGCAACCGTCATCGGGTCCGCCCGAGTGCCGCCGCCAAAGGGCGCGGCTATCCTTGCTGGTCCGGAGCGCCTGCTGATCGGCCCGGCGGACCTGTCAGGGGCGTTGCGCGAGGCGACCGGCAGTCGGGGCGTGGACGTCGTCTTCGACACAGTTGGCGGGGCCATGTTCCGAACCGCCCTCGCTTGTCTCGCATGCGGCGGCAGGCTGATCGAGATCACCGCTGCCGGACAACGCGAGGCACACTTCGACCTCGCTGATTTCTACCACAACGAAAGCCGCCTTTTTGGCATCGATACGCTCAAGCGTGACACCATAACGGCCAGTCTCATTCTCAATCGCTTGTCAGCCGGGTTTGCGGCCGGGGACTACCGGCCGCCGCCGATCGCTGCGGTGCTGCCACTCAGCCAAGTCGTCGAGGCCTACCGGCTGGTTACAGGCGGCACCAACGGCCGCATCGTGCTGCATACCCAACAATAAACTCATTGAATTTCGGAGCGACAGCCATGTCAGGATTTCAACTCGGCACAGCTTTGGTGGCGAACCGTGAAACCGTCATCATCATGATGGAGAAGCGGTTTTATCCGTTGGGCAAACTCTTCGCGCTCAACGGCCTGGACCCAATCCCGGCGGGCGTCGGCCTATCCGAGATGATCGATGACTGGACCGTCTGGCTGGAACGGATCAAGGAATCGGTCAACGACGCCAAGTCCGGGACGCCATCTCTCCAGGCGTCGGTTGAGCCCCTGTCGGTCGACGAGATCACCTGGCTGCCCCCCGTCCGCCGGCCGCGCAAGCTGATCTGCATGGGCACCAACTACAGCGGCCATGCCAAGGAAGTGGCGAGCAAGGCGCTGAAAATGCCTTACTCCTTCCTGAAGCCGCCCAGCAACACGCTGTCCGGCTCGGGAAGCGTGGTGACGTTGCTCGACATCTCGGAGATGAACGATTGGGAAATCGAGCTTGCCGTCGTCATCGGCAAGACGGCTCGCCACGTTCCGGAGGGCGATGCGCTTGGCTTCGTTGCAGGCTACTCGGTCATGAACGACGTGTCCTCGCGTGACTGGGTGGCGGAGCGGCCCGAATTCCTGGGCATCGACTGGGTGGTGGGCAAGGCAGCGGACGGCTACGCGCCGATGGGGCCGTTGCTGACGCCGGCGGAGTTCGTCGCGGACCCGCAAGATCTCGACCTGGAGCTGACGCTGAACGGGCAAGTCATGCAGAAGGGCAACACGGCCGACATGGTCTTCAATGTCGCGCAGATCATCGCCCACCTGTCCCGCTTCATGACGCTTGAGCCCGGCGACATCATCGCGACGGGAACACCCGAGGGCGTTGGGTTCGGGCGCAAGCCCCCGGTGTTCCTGAAGGACGGCGACGTGGTGCGATGCACCATCGAAGGCTTGGGGATGCTGGAAAACCGCTTCGTCCGACAAGGCTAAGGACAGCTTGACTTCTTCCGTCTGAAACAGACGGACCTCATCCCATGCTCGGAGATAGAAAATGTTGGATGTTCTCAAGCTCGGGCATGTCGAGTTCGAGGTGCGCGATCTCGCCAAGATGGCGGAGTTCTACACGCAAGTGCTTGGCCTGACCGAGACCAGCCGGGAAACCGACACCGTGTATCTCAGCGCCGCGGTGGACCACCATGCCGTCGTGCTCCGGCAAGGCAGTGCCACGAAGCTTGCCAAGATCGCCTTCCAGGTCGCTCCGGCAGGGAGCGAGGACATTATCGGGCATTTCCGCAAGCACGGCCTGCAAGCCGAGAAGCGGACGGGAAGTCAGCCTAGCATCAACGAGGTCGTTCGCACCCGCAACTCGGACGGGGTGGCTATCGAGCTGTACTCCGAGTTCGAGCCTGCGACGCACCCCTACAGCTTCCGCGGCATCAATCCGCTCAAGCTGTCGCACGTCGCCTCCCTGTCCCCGGACCTGCATAGGCTGGTTGCCTTCTACACGGAAGTCATGGGGTTCCGCTTCTCGGACTCGATGGAGGAGTTCTTCTATTTTCTGCGCTGCGGTTGCGATCACCATACGGTCAACATGGCCGCCGGCAAATACGTAGGGCTGCAGCACTTCGCCTTCGAGCTGACCGACGTGGCCCACATCCGTTCGGCGTGTGACGTGCTTGCGCGTCACGGCACCGAGATATTGTGGGGGCCGCTGCGGCATGGCTGCGGGCACAACCTGGCAATCTACCATTTCGATCCCGAGGGGCAGGTCATCGAGCACTGCGCCGAGCTGGACCGCATATCGCATGAGGGCTTGGGATACTTCGACCCGCGCCCCTACCACGAGGACCGGCCGCAGCGCCCGAAGCGCTGGGGACCGAAGGCGGGCATCGCGGTATGGGGCAGGTTCCCGCCGCCGGAGCTGTTCGGCACCGGCTTGAGCGAGGATGCCAAGGCCATAGCAGGCACGAGCCATGAGTAAGCGCCGATGCTGGGACAAGCTGGAAAGGCCTACATGATGAACCCTCCGCAACGGGAACTCGGGGTGCTGCTGCTGAATGGCTGCCGGGTCACGCACGGCGACGGCGCGAGCGTGAAGTCCCCCTTTGAGACCATCCCCGTCGTGATGCACGAACTTTACCCGGGACAGGTCCATGGGGAGGAGACGCCGTTCCGCGGCCAGTTCGGCTTCATCCCGTTTGAGGAAGGGCATCGCCTTCCCCGGCACGTGCACATGAGCGGCCGGGAAGGTGCCGAGCAGCACCTGATCGCCGAACGGATCCTGGTGGTGGGCGGCGTGGCCCTGGCGGAGCTGAACGGCGAGGTCCTGTTGGCCGCGCCGGGCACGCTGGTCCACATCCACCCTGGCGTGCCGCATACGTGGACGGCCTGCCCACCCGGCGTCGTGCTGCCGGACGGCACGGCCTCGGATGGCCGGTTCCTCATGATCTACGAGTACTCGGACCCCACGGGCTTCTTCCCGATCGGAAACACGACGCCGCTGTCAAATGCTGCGGATTACCAGCCCTACTCCGGCGACCTGGAAGCCATCAGGTTTCCCAGGCTCAGCGCCCAGGAGGTCGTCGAGCGCGCCTCTTTCGTCTGGGGCAAGGAGATCAGGTCTGACCTCCAGGCGTCCTCCTGAACGATAGGCTTGGCGGCCCGGACCCGGCCGCATCATCCGCATAAAGGAATTGATTGCATGCTGCAGAACCTCATCGATGGACGCTTCCGTAACCCGGGCGGTGCCGACGCCATTGCCGTGCTGAACCCCTCGAACGGCAGCATCATCTCGGAATGCCCCGACACGCCGGCATCCGCTGTTGACGAAGCAGTGGCAGCGGCGAAGCGCGCGCAGCCGGGATGGGCCAAGCTGCCGGCGGTCGCGCGAGGAAAGCATCTCCACGCGCTTGCCGCCGCGATCCGCACCCGGCAGGAGGACATCGCGCGAATCGTGTCGGAGGAGCAAGGCAAGATCCTCGTCACGTCGAGGGTAGAGGTCGCGTTTACGGCCGATTACATCGATTACATGGCCGAGTGGGCCAGGCGCATCGAGGGTGAGATCATCCCCAGCGACCGAGCTGGAGAAACCATCTTCCTGTTCCGCAAGCCGATCGGGGTGGTAGCGGGTGTGCTGCCCTGGAACTATCCGTTTTTCCTGTTTGCTCGGAAGATGGCGCCGGCCCTGGTAACGGGCAACACGATCGTCATCAAGCCGAGTGAAGAGACGCCCAACAATGCGGGCCTGTTCGCCGAGATCATCGCCCAGAGCGAGCTTCCGCCCGGCGTAGTCAACGTCGTGTATGGACGCGGCACCACCGTCGGCGCGGCCCTTTCAAGCCATCCCGACGTGGACCTGATCACGTTCACTGGGAGCACCCGGGCGGGTGCCGCGATCATGAGTGCTGCCTCCAAGAACATCACCAAGGTCAGCCTCGAGCTCGGGGGCAAGGCGCCGGCCATCATCATGGACGATGCCGACATCGACCTCGCGGTGCGTGCCGTTCGGGACTCGCGGCTGACCAACAGCGGGCAGATCTGCAACTGCGTCGAGCGGGTCTATGTCCAGGAGCGGGTCGCGGAGGAGTTCATCGGCAAGCTGTCGGACGCCTTCGGCGCGGTCGGCTACGGCGACCCGCTCGGGAACGCGGACCCCGGCATGGGGCCGTTGATCAACCAAGCGGCGGTCGAGAGGGTGCAGGGAATGGTTGACCGCGCCGTCGCCGACGGGGCGCAGGTCCGGGTCGGTGGCAAGTCGGACAGCCGCGGCGGGGGCTTCTTCTTTCAGCCGACCGTGCTGACGGATTGCCGCCAGGACATGGAGATCATGCGCGAGGAGGTCTTCGGACCAGTCGCCCCCGTCCACGTCTTCCGCGATCTGGACGAGGCGATCACGAAGGCGAACGACTGCCAATATGGGCTGACGTCGTCGATCTACACCCGAGACCTCAAGACGGCGATGCGCGCGTGCAACGAAATCCAGTTCGGGGAGACATACATCAACCGCGAGAATTTCGAGGCCATCCAAGGTTTCCATGCCGGATGGCGCAAGTCCGGCATCGGCGGGGCGGACGGAAAGCACGGGGTGCACGAGTTCACCCAGACCCACGTCGTCTACGTCCAAATATGAGCCGCCACAGCCAAGGCTCCCCCACACAGAACGAGAAAGGCATGCCGACAATGACGGACGCGATGCGTATCGGATGGATCGGGCTCGGCAACATGGGAAGCCGCATGGCGCCCCGGCTGCTGACGGCCGGGCACGCCCTGACGGTGTTCGACACCCAGGCCGACAGGATAGCGCCCCTGGAAAAGGCAGGCGCCACGCCGGCACGCTCCCTCGGCGAGGTCGGCGAGAGCAGCGTGGTCATCTCCAGCGTGCCCAACGATGACGTGCTGCTCCAGGTCATGCTCGGGCCGGACGGGCTGCGCGACAGGATGACATCGGGTAGCTGCCTCATCGACATGAGCACAGTGTCGCCTGTCGCCTCGGCAAAAGTCGCGGAGGCGCTGGCTGGGCGCGGCATTGCCTACCTGCGCGCCCCGGTGTCCGGCAGCACCAACCTGGCTGCTGAGGGCAAGTTGAGCATCTTCGTGTCCGGGGACCGGGCCGCCTTCGACGCCTGCCGTCCAATCCTCGACGTCCTCGGCCGCAAAGTCGCCTACCTCGGTCCCGGCGAGGAGGCACGGGTGATGAAGCTGGTGGTGAACCTGCTCGTCGCCGTGACCAACGGTGCGCTGGCCGAGGCGCTGAGCTTCGGTGGGCGCCATGGCCTGGATTGGGCGACGATGATCGACACGGTCGCCGACAGCGTCGCAGCCTCGCCTTACGTGCTGTCCAAGGTGGACGCGCTGAAACAGCGCGACTGGACCGCCGTAGCACCAGTCGCGCTGATCGGGAAGGACATGGACCTTCTGCTTGAGGCCGGCCGCCGGGCCGGCGCCTACTTGCCGCTGGCCGCCGCCACGCGGCAGGTGCTGACCGCCGTCGAGGGCCGGGGCGACGACGGGCTGGATATGGCTGCGGTCGTCACTTTCTTCGACGCCCTCGCCCCGGCACGCCAGGCTGGGACGGAGGAATAAGCGATGCACCATGTCTCTCGCGCCAACTCAACGCCGCCGTCCACGCCGTTCCCCTTCGAGGGGCACAGCCGCGGCCTGACGCAGGTGGCGCACACCGGAAACGACACCGGCACGTTCCATGCGGCGATGGCCACGGTGGAACTGGCGCCCGCGGGGTCCGTCGAGCCACACCTGCAATCGCATGAGGAGTCGGTCTTCATCTTAGACGGCAGCCCAGTGCTGACGCTCAACGGTTCGGAGGTGCAGCTTCACGCCAACGATTGCGCGTGCATTCCGGTCGGCGCGGTGCATTCCTGGGCGAACCCCGGGAACGAGCCGAGCCGCTGGCTTGACTTAAGCGCCCCTGTTCCCCGCACAGCCGGGCTGCCCGCCGACATCTTCTTCGTTGCTGTCCCTCACGCAGGGCCGATCCGCCTCGGCCTGCATGACCATCGCGCCCCACACTTCAACTCGTTTCAGCCGGAGCAGATGAACCTCGCATCCGTCATGCCGTCCGGGCAGGCCGGGGCAAGGGCGCCGAGCCTCGGGAACTCGCTGCAGGTCTTCGGCGGCACGACGCTGAAGATGCTGATCGACAGCCGGCAGGGCGCTTTCCTGGCCAATATGTTCATGTGCCAGTTCGCACCCGGCACGTCGCTGCAGTCGCACGACCACCCGCTGGAGGAAACCTTTTGCGTGCTGGACGGCGAGGTCATGTTCGTGGCCGATGGCACCGAATATCTGCTCCGGCCCGGCGACGTGGCGTTTGCGGGTCTCGGCTGCATCCACTCTTTCGAGAACCGGTCCGCCCGGTCCTGCCGGTTCCTCGAAACCCGCTCGCCCTTGCCGCCCGTACTGCATGAGGCACGCTTCAATCGCAACTGGGAGAACGTGGTGTGAGCCGGCGCATTGCCGTCCTTGGTGCCGGGGCGAACGGCGCCTCGATTGGAGCCGACCTGACGCTTGCGGGCGCGGATGTCGTGCTGATCGACCAATGGCCGGAGCACGTGCAGGCGATGCGCGAGCGGGGCGTGCGGATCGAAATGCCGCACCAGACGCTCCAAGTGCCGGTCCGGGCATTCAACCTGTGCGACGTGTGCACCTTCCGGGAACAATTCGACGTCGTGCTGCTCCTGATGAAGGCGTACGACACACGCTGGGCCTGTCATCTGGTTGCACCATGCTTCAAGCCGGATGGCCTGGTAGTCGGCGTACAGAACGGCATGACTACCGACGCGGTGGCAGAGGTTGTCGGACCCGAGCGGACCATGGGGTGCGTGATCGAAATATCCTCAACGATGTTCGAGCCCGGCGTCGTCATGCGCCACTCGCCGCCAAGCCGGTCCTGGTTCGCACTGGGGAGCATCGATCCGGCGGCTAAGTTGCGCGAGCGCGAGGTCGCCGATCTGCTCAAGGCGTCCGGGGCCGTGGAGATCGTGGGCGACATCCGCGCCGCGAAATGGATGAAGTTGGTCAGCAACGCGACAACCCTGGTGCCGAGCGCCCTGCTCGGCCTTCCGCTGCACGAGGCTGCGGTCCTGCCGGGGATGCGCGACCTGATGCTCCGGTCCGGGCAAGAGGCGTTCGACATCAGGGAGGCCCTGGGTCACCCGGTGCTGCCCATCTTCGGTCTCACGCCCGGCGACGTCCAGCAATCCAACCGTGTCGTCGAGAAGCTGCTCGACACCATCCTGGAGGGTTTCACGATTCCGGGCACCAAGACCACGGTTTTGCAGGACTGGATGAAGGGTCGTCGGAGCGAGGTGGATGACATGAACGGCTTGGTTGCCTCGGAGGCAGCGAGGCTCAGTCGGACTGCTCCGGTCAATGCCGCGCTTGTTGAATTGGCGCATCAGATCGAGCAAGGCCACCTCGAGCCGCATCCGGACAACCTTGCCCTTTTACAGTCCGCTACGCGGCAAGCCGAACTCGGAACCTTACCCTGAATTTTTGGACGGATGCTGCCGGTGGGCCAAGCACGCCCTCGAAGCACCGATCTGATCGCACCGATCCAACTACCACTCGCTGCAGCAGGAGATGTCGATGAAGGTGAAGACGATAGCCGACCTGGTGATCGATACCTTGCAGCGGGTGGGCGTCAAGCGGGTCTATGGCCTGCCTGGCGATAGCTTGAATGGGCTGACCAACGTGTTGCGGACCTCCCCCGGCGTCGAGTGGGTCCATGTCCGGCACGAGGAAACGGCTGCCTTCGCCGCAGCGGCCGAAGCGCACATGACCGGCAAGCTCGCCGTGTGTGCCGGGTCCTGCGGGCCAGGCAACACGCACTTGATCAACGGGCTATACGATGCTCATCGCTCCCGTGTTCCGGTGCTGGCGATCGCCGCACAGATCCCGAGTGGCGAAATCGGCACCAACTACTTTCAGGAAACCCATCCGGAGCGGCTGTTCCAGGAGTGCAGCCATTACTGCGAGCTGGTTTCCAGCCCGAACCAGCTTCCCCGGACTCTGGAGATTGCCATCCGCGCCGCAGTAGGTCAAAGCGGCGTCGCCGTGATCGTCATCCCAGGCGACCTCCTGACGATGGCGGCGGAAAACGTGGCAGAGATGGCGCCTGTCGCGGCGCTGCTGCCGCCCACGCCCGTGGTGCGGCCGGCCGATGCGGACCTCGATGCGCTCGCGCAGTTGCTGGATGCGTCCAGGAAGGTCACGCTCCTGTGCGGTCGCGGCTGCGCCCATACACATCCTGAGTTGATGCAACTGGCGGACGCTTTGAGGTCGCCCATCGTGCACGCGCTGGGCGGCAAGGAAAGCGTCGAGTGGGACAACCCCTACGACGTGGGCATGACCGGGTTGATCGGGTTCTCGTCGGGTTACAAGGCGATGATGGAGTGCGACGCCCTGTTGATGCTGGGCACGGACTTTCCCTACCGTCAGTTCTATCCAACCGAGGCCCGCGTGGCGCAGATAGACATACGGCCGGAAAATCTTGGCCGGCGTACCAAGATCGAACTGGGCCTGGTGGGCGATGTTGGCCCCACGATCACGGCGTTGCTGCCCCGGCTAACGGCGCGGACGGAGCGAGGCCACCTGGATGCCTCCCTGGCGCACTACAAGACGGCACGGGCGGGACTGGACGACCTTGCCACCGGCAAGTCCGGCCGCAAGCCGATCCATCCGCAGCACCTGATCCGGGTCGTGGATGAGGCCGCCGCGGACAATGCCGTGTTCACTGCCGATGTCGGCACGCCAACCATTTGGGCCGCGCGCTACCTGCGCATGAACGGCCGCCGCAGGCTGGTCGGCTCCTGGGCGCACGGCTCGATGGCCAACGCGCTGCCGCACGCAATCGGCGTGCAGGCCAGCTTTCCCGACCGCCAGGTGGTGGCGCTGTGCGGGGATGGTGGGCTGGCCATGCTGATGGGCGATGTGCTGACGCTGGTGCAGAGGCGTTTGCCGATCAAGCTGGTGATCTGCAACAACTCGACGCTTGGCTTCGTGCAGATGGAGATGCAGGCAGCCGGACAACTCGATTGGGGCGTCAACCTGAAGAACCCCGATTTTGCCGCCATGGCGCGCGCCATCGGCCTTCACGGCGTCCGCGTCGAGGACCCGGCCGACCTGCCGTCGGCGGTGCGCGAGATGCTCGATCATCCAGGCCCGGCGCTGCTGGATGCGGTCACCGCTACCCAGGAACTGTCGATGCCCCCGCATATCGCCGCCAAGGAGGCAGCCGGGTTCAGCCTCTACACGCTTCGCGCGCTGCTTGATGGACGGGGGACCGAACTTATGGAGCTGGCTAGAACCAACATGCTTCGTTGAAGCATTGTGAGCCGCGCTGAGCAGGATTGCATCCGCATACCTCGCCGCTGCCCTTGCCGCTCACTTTGGGCCTCGCGCTGAGTGAGACTGGCGCTGGCCCGCTCGCCTGCTTTCACGGCGACGGCCAGCTCGGCTACCCGGTCCAACTCCAGGCGTTGCTCGGGTGCGACGGACGCCGCCGTGACTGCGCCCGGCCGTCCCCCGGTCCGCAGCATGGCGCGCACGCCCTCCTCCCCGAACTGACCCTCCCTCGTTTTTGTGGAGCCTTCGGGGCAACATTTGAGCTGGAGGTTGGCAATGGACAAGCAAACGACGGGATCACAGTCCACGAAACCGCGGACCTACACGGATGAGTACCGGCGGCAGGTGGTGGACATGGTGACCAGCACGGGTCGGACGGCGATGTCGGTAGCGGCCGAGTTGGGTATCCACCACACGCTGATCTCGCGCTGGCTGCGGCGCTACAGGCAGGCGGGACAGGTATCGGGGCCGACGCCGCGGGGAGCACCGGTGTTGACACTCAAGCCTGTGCCGGTGCCGCACGCGGACCAGGCGGCCGAGATCGCGCGTCTCAAGCGCGAGGTAGAGCGGCTGCGGATGGAGCGGGACATCCTCAAGAACCTGCGCGGGCCTGTGCTCCGCCTGCGGGCGTAGAAACGGGCGGTGCTATAGTCCCCGGCGGAGAGGAGCGGCCGGTCTCACTTTGGTGGTTTGCAACCCCGTCAAAAAACGTGGCCCGTGGGCTGTTCGCGTACTTGGGAGTGGTGACGTCCCTGTGGCGATCCCGGTTAGGAAGTTGATCCCTCGCGCGGCCCACCCCCTCCGCCTGTATGCAGCAGAGGAGGACACCCATGGTCAAAGCCAAGCAGTCCCGTCAGGAGCAAGGAGGGGCGATGTCGCCCATCCACCCCCATGCGGCCTCGGTCGATGTCGGGGCCACGCTGCACGTCGCGGCCGTCGGGCCAGGCGCTGATGCTGAACCGGTGCGCAGCTTCGGCACTTTCACCGCCGACCTGAACCGCATGGCCGACTGGCTCAAGCAGTGCGGCATCAGGACGGTGGCGATGGAGTCCACCGGGGTCTACTGGATCCCAGCCTACGAAATCCTGGAGCAGCGCGGGTTTGAGGTGGTGCTGGTCAACGCCCGCGACGCCAAGCACGTGCCCGGCCGCAAGACCGATGTCAGCGACGCCCAGTGGCTGCAGCGTTTGCACGAGTATGGGCTGCTGCGGGGCAGCTTCCGGCCGCAAGGCAAGATCGCCGCCCTGCGCGCCTACCTGGCCCGTTCCCAACAGTCGTGACACCAGCCGCCATTTCGAGTCATGCGAGTGCGGCGATGCGGGTTCGCATGTCGAGTTCCTGGCGGCCGTAGGGGTTGACGTGTTCCCAGATCAACGGGGTGAGCGCCTTGCGGTCACGGTCCGCCGCCGGCCGGCCCAGTGCGGTCGCGCAAGCACCTGCTGGAACATGAGCGTGTTCACGAACACCATGCAGTTCTGCAGCAGGTGCAGGCTGAGCATGCTGATCTCGTGATCCTCGCGGCGGTTGCTCGACATCTCGCCGCGGCGGGCGAAGAACACGAAGTCGTTGGCGCTGTTCCAGTGCTCGACCACGTTCAGCCCGTGGTTGATCTCGCGTCGGACCGCCTCGTCCGAAAGGTAGCGGCAGAGAAAGCAGGTCTTGATGGCCTTTCCCAGCTCCAGCAGCGCCTTGTAGGTCGGATGCTGGACGTTTTCGCGGGTGAAGCGCCGCAAGATCACCTCGGCCTCCGCCGTGCCCAGGCGCAAGGCGGTCGCGTACTTGACCATCTCGTCGTAGTGCCGGCGGATCAGCTCCCAGTCGATCGGCCGCGACAGCACGGGCTGCAGGCGGGGGGGAGGTCGGGCTGGCCGGCATCGGGCCGGTAGAGGCGCTGCTTGCCGATGCGCTTGAGCCAGGGCATGAGCTGGAAGCCGAGCAGCTTGGTGAACGCAAATGCCACGACCGACTGCCCGTGGCTGTCCACGTATTGCCGGTCCACCGCCATCTCGGTGGAGTGGCGCAGCACACCCTCGATCATGCTGGCCACCTCGGACGAGGAGGGCGACTTCAGCTGCGAATGGATGCACAGCGAGTTCCGCTCGACGTGCCAGTAGATCATCACTCCGCGCCCGCCATGCCGGACGTGCCATTGGGTCGTGAGATTCTGGTCCCAGGCGCCGAAGTGCTTGCTGTCGGACGCGCAGGCCGTGGTGCCCTCGCCCCAGAGCAGCGGATTGCGGGCGCGCAGCGTGCCGTTGGCCACCACGGCGATGGCCTCGCGCAGCCGGTCCGGCGTCAGGTAGCGCCGGCGCGCATAGGCAAGGTCGCGGTAGCTCGGGCCGCCGTCGCGCGAGGCGTCCAGCCGCCGCAGGCCCGCATTGGTGCCGAGGCCGTACAGGCACAGCAGCAGCCGCGGCCGCAGCTCGGTGCGATCAAGGGTCTCATAGGCCGTGGGGCTGCCCAGCGCGTCGGTGAAGCCGAGCCGCAGGTCGGCTTCCTTGACCATGTCGAGCAGGCCCGTCATCGGCCAGTCCGCCGTCACCTCGGCTTTGACGGCGTCGATGTTCTCCGGGTTAGATCGGGCCCGCAGCGGCGACACCGTGATCCAGCCCCCGCGACGGTTCGTGATCCTGACATGCGGGTTGCGCGGCAAGCCGGCATCGAGCCGGGCAAAACCCGCGCGCATGTCCGCTTGCAGGCCGGCGACGAACGTGTCGGCGTCGAGCGGCAGCCCGAGCGCCTCGTAATACGGCGCGCGCCGGTCCGCGAAGTCGGCGGGCAGGTCCTCATCCGGGTTGCGGTAGCGGTCGGCGCCAACCACCTAAACCTCCTTGGAGCGCAGCCGCTCGCGCAGCACCTCCAGCATGCAAATCTCGTAGGTG
>CAXTNC010000077.1:0-14269 GCA_964245495.1 uncultured Acetobacteraceae bacterium | reverse complement strand
CCGCCACCGGCGCCAGCGAGGCGGCCGAGGCGGAAGCCGCCGCCGCCGCCGAGGCGGGCCGGCTGCTGGACGAGTACCTGATGCTGCGGGTTGCCTCGGGGCTGCTGGGCCGCGCGCTGGACCGGGTGGAGGAAAGCGCCGGCCCCACGGGCGCGCAACGCATCGCCGCCGCGTTCTCCGCCATGACGGATGGCGCGTGGACCGTCCGCGCCGGGGAGAACGGCAAGGGCGGAACGCTGCTGCTGGCGCAGGAGCGGGGAACGGGCGAGGCGGCCAAGCCGATCGACCAGCTGTCGGAAGGCACGCGCGACCAGCTCTACCTGGCGCTGCGCCTGGTCGCGATCCAGGACCACGTGGCCGCCGCCCCGCCCCTGCCCTTCATCGCCGACGACATCCTGCAAACCTTCGACGACGCGCGCGCGCGCGCCGCGATGGAGGCGCTGGTGGGGCTGAGCCGGCACGTGCAGGTCATCGTGCTGACGCACCACCCGCATCTCCTGGACGTGGCCGAAGGACTGCCGGTGCACGTGCAGCGGCTCCACTAGGGTTCACGGGAACAGAGAACCGCCCTAGCCTGCCGCTCATGCACGCCCCCTTCACCTGCGAGAAGCAGCCCGCCACCGGCTCCCGCGGCATGGTGGCAACCAATCATCCGCTCGCCTCGGCCGCCGGCATCCAGGTTCTCGCCGAGGGCGGCAACGCAGTGGACGCGGCGGTGGCCGCCTTGTTCATGTTGACGGTGGTGGAGCCGATGATGGTGGGGCTGCTGGGAGGCGGCCTGGCGCACATCCGGCTGCCCGACGGCCGCCACACGGTGATCGACGGGCTGAGCACCGCGCCCGCCGCCGCGCGGCCGGAGATGTTCGTGGGCCTGCCGCCCGGCGCCAACCGGCGCGGCCCCCTGGCCATGGCCGTGCCGGGCGCCCTGCCCGCCTGGGCGATGGCGCTTGCCAGCTACGGCACCATCTCGCTGGCCGACGCGCTCGCCCCCGCCATCCGCATCGCGGAGCGCGGCTTCGCCGTGACGCCTTACCTCAGCGGCAGCATCGCGGACGGGGCGGAGGATTTGCTGCGCGACCCGGACATGGCGGCGCTGCTGTTGCCGGACGGCGCGCCGCTGGCGCCTGGCATGTGGCTCCGCCGGCCGATCTACGGCCATACGCTGCGGCAGGTCGCAACGGAGGGCGTTGCCGCGCTGCACGGCGGCGGGGCGCTCGGCACGGCGCTGGCGCGGCACATGGCGCGGTCCGGCGGCCTGGTCTCGGCAGAGGATTTGCGGCGCGTGCGCCCGATTGAGCGCGAGCCGATCCATGGCGCATACCGCGGCTGGAGCGTGGTGGGGCCGCCGCCGCCTTCTGCTGCCGGGGTGCACATGGCGCAGATGCTCAACATCCTGGAAGGCTGCGACTTGGCGGCGATGGGCTTCGGCTCGCCCGATGCGACGCACCTGCTGGCCGAGGTGCTCAAGATCGCCTTCGCCGACCGCGCCGTCGCCACCGCTGACCCGGCGTTCATCCCCGTGCCGGTGGCGCAGCTCACCTCCAAGGCCTACGCCGCCGAGCGCCGGGCGGCGCTGGACATGACGCGCGCGCAAGCCTGGTCGGCCGGCGTGGCGGGATACGAGGCCGCGGACACCACCCATGTCACGACGGCAGACGCGGACGGCACCGTGGTTGCCACCACGCAAACGATCAACGGCCTGTGGGGCGCGCGTTTCGCCGTGCCGGGCACCGGGCTGATCGGCAACGACTACATGGCCAACTTCGACCCGGCGCCGGGCCGCGCGCTGTCCGTGCAGCCGGGCAAGCGGGTGTTCACCTCCATGGCGCCCACCATGGTGCTGCGGGACGGGCGCATCGCTTATGCGCTGGGGCTGCCCGGCGGCCTGCGCATCTTCGGCTCCGCGTTGCAGGCGGTGGTCAACCTGCTGGATCATGGCATGACGCTGCAGCAGGCGGTGGAAGCGCCACGGGTGTGGACCGATGGCGGAGCGCTGGAGATCGAGCCTGCCATCCCGGACGCCACCGCCGCCGAGCTGGCGCGGCGCGGCCACGAGGTCCGGCGCGTGCCGCGCATCGCCGGCGGCATGAACGCCATCGCCTTTGCGCCGGACGGCGGCATGACGGGGGCGGCCTGCTGGCGCGCGGATGGCATGCCGGCGGCGCTGGCGGGCGGCCTGGCGCGCGCCGGGGTGCGGTTCTCGGCATGAGCCAGCATATCGTGGTGCTGGATGCGGTGGGCGAGCGCACCGCCGCCCGCATGACGGCGCTGCTGCCGCCCGGCTTCACCCTGTCGCACGCGACGGAGGGCGGCGAGGCGCATCTGCGGGCGATCATCGCGGAGGCGGATTACGCGATCTCCGGCCAAGTCGCCGTGTCCGGCGCGGTGCTGCGGGCAGCCAAGCAGCTGCGGCTGCTGCACAAATGGGGCGTTGGCACCGACAACCTGGATCTGGCGGCAGCGGCGGCGCTGGGCATCGCCGTGGCGCGCACCACCGGCAGCAATGCGGTCCCGGTGGCCGAGTTCACCCTGGGCCTGGTCATCGCCACCTTGCGCCACCTCGCCTGGGCGCATGAGGAGTTGCGCCGGGGCAGGTGGCAGGGCGGCCGGCTGCCCGGCGATTCGTTCCTGCTGTCAGGCAAGACGGTTGGGCTGGTGGGCTTCGGCGCGACCGGCCAGGCGATGGCGCGGCTGCTGCGCGGGTTCGGCTGCCCCGTGCTGTACGCGGCGCTGCGGCGCCGGGACGCTGAACTGGAAGCGGAACTGGGCGCCGCCCACGCGAGCCTGCCGGAGCTGCTGGCCGGGTCGGACGTGGTGTGCCTGCACTGCCCGCTGACGCAGGCCACGCGCGGCCTGATCGACGCTGCGGCGCTGGCCCGCATGAAGCGGACGGCCGTGCTGGTCAACGTGGCGCGCGGCGGCGTGGTGGTGGAGGCGGACCTGGCGGCGGCGCTGCGGGACGGCACGATCGGCGGCGCTGCCACGGACGTGTTCGCCCAAGAGCCGCCGCCGCTGGATCACCCGCTGCTGCACCTGCCCAACTGCCTGGTGACGCCGCACATCGCGGCGGCCAGCGCAGACACGTTCGGGCCGACGATGCGGCAAATGTTCGGCAACATCGAGCGGGTGGCCCGCGGTGAAGCGGTGCCGGCGAAGGATTTGGTGCTGCCGCCCTGATGGAGGGCCGCCGCCGCGGGATTGTCAGGCCCATCACGGTGGCTCTATTGCCAAACGCACCCGGCGATTGGCTGGCACAGGGGCTGCCTTGGAACCAAAACCGCTTCTCGGCCTGTTTGGCGTCCTGCTTGCCGCCCTCACGGTCGAGTTCAACGACGGCGTGATCGGCGCGGCGCTGATCGACGTGCGGGGCGGCCTGGGCATCAGCAACGACCCGGGCACCTGGCTCACCAGCCTGTTCTCTACGGGGCAGGTGATCGGCATGTCGATTTGCACGTTCTGGGCCGTCACGGTGTCGATCCGGCGGTGGACGCTGTTCGCCATCGCGCTGAGCGGCACGGCCACGCTCTGCATTCCGCTCACGTCCAACC
The DNA here is from genome assembly GCA_964245495.1 of uncultured Acetobacteraceae bacterium. Taxonomy (GTDB): domain Bacteria; phylum Pseudomonadota; class Alphaproteobacteria; order Acetobacterales; family Acetobacteraceae; genus LMUY01. The sequence goes on along the minus strand of CAXTNC010000077.1, from coordinate 10,721 downwards.
TCACGCTGCTGTACGGGTTGCGTTTCATCGAGGGCCTCGCCTCCGGCTTCACCATCCCGCTGCTGCTGACGGTGGCGCTGCAGGTGCTGCCGCCGCCGGTCAAGCTGTACGGGCTGGCCGCCTATGCGCTGACGGCGACGTTCGGGCCGAACATCTCGACGGCGCTGGCGGCCGTGTGGACCGACATCGTGGGCTGGCAGTTCGCGTTCCTGGAGGACCTGCCGTTCTGCACGCTGGCCGGCCTGCTGGTGTGGACCGGCGTGAAGCAGCAGCCGCCGCAGTATGAGCGCGCCCGCAAGTTCGACTGGCGGGGGGCGCTGCTGGTGATCGCCGGGTTCGGCGCATTGACCACCATGCTTGAGCAGGGCAACCGGCTGGACTGGTTCAACTCGCCGGTCATCTGCGTGCTGGCCTTGGTGAGCGCCGTGGCGCTGCCGCTGCTGGTGCTCAACGAGCTGACGGTGGAGCTGCCGCTGTACAAGTTCTCGCTGCTGAAGCGGCGGAACCTCGCCTTTGGGCTGACCACCCTGTTCGCCTTCCTGATCCTCAGCCTGTCGGCCTCGACGGTTCCGATCGACTACCTGACGGAGGTGGCCGGCTACCGCCCGCTGCAATCCTACGTGGTCACGCTGCTGATCGCGGCGCCGCAGCTCGTGCTGCTGCCGCTGGTGGCGGCGCTGCTGAACTTCGAGAGCGTGGACGCCAGGTGGGTGATCTTCGCCGGGATCGCCTGCGTCATCACCGCTTGCGTCGGCAACTCGTTCCTCACCTCCGTCTGGGAGGGCAACAGCTTCTTCCTGTGGCAGGGCTTCCAGGCGTTGGGCGGGCCGCTGATCGTGCTGCCGCTGCTGATGATCTCCGTGAACACCATCACCGACCCGGCGGACGGGCCGTTCGCCTCCACCCTGGTCAACACCATGCGCGCCGTGGCGGAGCCGGTCGGCGTTTGGCTGCTGCAGCTGATCATGCGCTGGCGCGGCGCGCTGCACTACAACCGGATCATCGACCAGTCCGGGCAGGGCAGCTTCAGCGCGCTGCAGCAGCACAGCCAAGCCAGCGTGAGCGCGTTCCAAGGCACCGTGCAGGCGCAGGCCAGCGTGCTGACGTTCAGCGACGCCTTCCTGGTCATCGCGTGCGTGGCGGTGGCGCTCATGGTCGTGCTGCTGGTGCTGCCGGAGCGCACCTACCCGCCCCGCATCATCGCCCAGCAGCAATAGGACCCGGCCATGGATGAGGAGGACAAGCCGAAGGACGACGAAGACAAGAAGGCCGACAAAGACGAGAAGCCAAAGAAGCCCAAGCCAGCCTGGCCGTGGGTGCTGGGCGGCGTCATCGTGCTCGGCTTCATCGCCGCCGTGCTGGTGATCATCTTCGCGCCCGCCTCCGACGTGTGGACCGATGACGCCTACGTCACCGCGCACTACGCGACGGTCGCGCCGCGGGTGTCCGGGCAGATCGCCTCCGTGGAGGTGGACGACAACCAGACGGTGGCGGCCGGGCAGCTGCTGGCGACGATCGACGACCGGGACTTCCGCGCCGCCTTGGCCAACGCCGCGGCGATGCTGCAGCGCGACCAGGCGCAGCTGGCCGACGCCGATGCATCCATCCAGCGCCAGCCGGCCGTCGTGGACCAGTCGCAGACGCAGAACCCGTCAGCCGCCGCGCAGCTGGTCCTGGCCCAGGCCAACCAGAAGCGGTACCGCGACTTGGCCGCCACTGGCGCCGGCACGGTGCAGGAGCGGCAGCAGGCCGATGCTCAGCTGCAGCAGGCGCAGTCCAGCGTGGGCCAGGCGAAGGCGTCCACGGAGGCGGCCCGCCGGCAAATCCCGATCCTGCAAGCGCAGCGCGCCGCCGCTGCGGCCACCGTCAAGGCCGACGAGGCGCAGGTCGAGCAGGCGCGGCTCAACCTAAGCTACACCCGCATCCTGGCGCCGCTGGACGGGATGGTGGGCCAGCGCACGGTGCAGGTGGGCAACTATGTCTCGCCGGGCGCCTCGCTGATGGTCGTGGCGCCGCTGGACCACATCTACATCGAGGCCAACTACCGCGAGGTGGCGCTGCGCCACGTGCTGCCGGGCCAGCATGTCCGCATCCACGTCGATGCCTATGACCTGTACCTCGATGGGGTGGTGAACAGCGTGCCGCCCGCCTCGGGCGCCGCGTTCGGCGCGGTGCAGCCCAACAACGCCACCGGTAACTTCACCAAGATCGTGCAGCGCCTGCCGGTGAAGATCTTGGTGTCGCCGGGCCAGAACGAGGCCAAGCTGCTGCGCCTGGGCTTCTCGGTGGAAACCACCATCCACACGGGCCTGGCGGATGTGCGGACCGAGCAGGGCGGCACCACGGCGCGGCTGACGGCGCCCCGACCTTGACGCACGCGCCTCGGGTTTGGGCGGCATGGGCCGTTGTGCTGGCGGGCTGCACGGTGGGGCCGGACTTCCACCCCCCGGCAGCCAATGCGCCGCAGGGCTGGGGGCCGCAGCGCGCCGACGTGCCGAGCCGAACGGACACGGCGGAGGCGGACCCGCGATGGTGGAACAGCTTCAACGACCCGGAGCTGTCCTCGCTGGTGGGGCGGGTGGCGACGCAGAACCTGGACCTGCAGACGGCTGCCGAACGCATCCTGCAAGGCCGGGCGCAGCGCGAGGTGGTGGCCTCCCAAGGGCTGCCGCAAATCAGCGAGCAATCTTCCTACCTGCACACCCGGCTCAGCCCGGTCGGCAACCCGGTGTCGCTCGTCGTGGTCAGGCCGGGGGCGCCGGCGGAGTTCGACCAGTACCAGAACGGCGTCAGCTCGTCCTGGGAGCTGGACCTGTTCGGCCGGGTGCGCCGCGGGGTGGAGGCGGCCAATGCCGACACGGAGGCCGCCATCGAGGACCGGCGCGGCATCGCCCTCTCCGCCATCGCCGAACTGGCGCAGGACTACCTGCAGCTGCGCGGCGTGCAGGCGGAGCGGGCCATCGCGGAGCGCAACCTGGCGGTGGCGGAGCAGGACACGGGGCTGGTGCAGCGGCGCTTCGCCGACGGCGTCGCCACCACGCTCGACCTGGCGCAGGCCAAGGCGCAGCAATCCACCATCGCCGCCACCGTGCCGCCGCTGCGCGCGCAGGAGGCGGCGCTGGTCAACGCCATCGGGCTGCTGCTGGGCGAGCAGCCGCGCGCGCTGGAGGCCGAGCTGCGCCCGCCGGCGGCGCAGCCCGCCGTGCCGCCGCTGGTGCCGATCGGCCTGCCCGCGACGCTGGTGCGCCGCCGCCCGGACGTGCGGCAGGCGGAGGCGCGGCTGCACTCAGCCACGGCGCAGACCGGGGTGGCGGTCGCGGAGTTCTACCCGGACGTGACGCTGATGGGCAGCTTCCAGCAGCAGGGGCTGCGCTTCCGGGACGCGTTCGGCCTCTATGCGCGCCAATTCCAAGTGGGGCCGTCAGTGTCCATCCCGCTGTTCGAGGGCGGACGGCTGCGCGGCACGCTGCGGATGCGCCAGTCGCAGCAGCGCGAGGCGGCGATCAGTTTCCAGCGGACGCTGCTGGGGGCCTGGCGGGAAGTGGACGACGCGCTGACGGCCTATGCGGAGGCGCAGCGCCGCCGTGTGCAGGTGGCGGAGGCGGCGGCGCAGAACGCCACCGCGCTGGGAGCAGCGCGGCAGCGCTATGTCGAAGGCGTGATCGACTTCCTCAACGTCAACACCACCCAGGCGCAGCTGCTGCAAAGCCAGAACGACCTGGCCAGCAGCGACACCCAGATCGCGACGGATCTGGTGGCGCTGTACCGCGCGCTGGGCGGCGGCTGGGAGATCGCGGACGCCACGGGACCGTCCAGGCCGTGAGCGGGATGGTTGCGCCAGGAAGCGGCAGGGTTTCGGGAAAGCCGTGCCGCATCGGCTTGTTTCACCGGTCGGCTACGGGTCCCAAACGCCGATGCCTTGGGCGATGCGGCGATCAGGGCCAACATAGGTGCGGTCCGCCGTCTGCGCCCGGCGCTGCCCGCGCCTGGCCAGGGACACGGCGCAGAACACATCGAGCGCGGTGACGCCGGCGACCAGGACGAAGGCGATTTCCGCGGCACCTTGCCGCCGGTTGCGGGGTGAAAGCGCCGGGGCCAGCACTGCGAGGTTCAGCGCGTCTCCCAGCACCCGGGCCACCGGACCTGCCGGCGACTCCGGCACTGCGAGCACGGCCAGCCCCGCGGCGATCTCCCTCGCGCCGAACCCGGCGACCAGCCAAGGGCCGCCTGGCAGCCCCAGCCCGCGGGACAGCACGCCCGGCAAGGCGACATAGGCCGCGCCCAGGCCGAGGCTGATCCAGCCGAGCACGCGAGACAGCAGCAGCGGGTTCATGGGCGAGGCCTTTCGACGCGGGGCATGTCAGTCAGGAACCTCCGCCAGCCCTGCCGGTTCGACTTGGCTTTCATGGTTTTGCGCATGGCGATAGGCGGACAGCGCCTGATAGGTTGCGAGCCTTGCCCGCATCAACGAACCCAGTGGGCGGTGGGCGGACAGCGCGTGCGCCGGCTGGAAGGACAGCACCTGGTCGAAGTAAGCCTGCCGCGCCGGGCTGTAGGCATCCTGCCGCGGCAGGCTCAGCCTCGCCACAGGCACGTACGGGCTTTGCTGCTCCGGCCATGGCGCCGAGGCGTCCTCGACCGGCATGGCGGACAAGTCGGTGCACAGCTGCACCCTCAGCTCGAACTCGGCGCCATGCGTGCGGAAATGCTCCACCACGGCGTGGCGATAGGCGTCGTGGTCGGCGGCCGTGTCGAGCACCTGGCCGATCATGGCGACCAGCTCGGGCGAAACGGGAAAGACGCCGATCTTGGCCAGGTGGTCGCCGTAGCGCAGCGCCGCCTGGCTGAAATAGGCGTCGGCCAAGGGGCTGCGCCTGGTGTGGCCGAAGAACCCAAGGGCCGGGCTGTCCGTGCCCAGGGCGTTGGCGACGGCGTTGGCGGCCCGGGCTGCCGTCGAGACGGCCTGCTTGACCAGCTCGGGCTGTCCCGTGGCCTTTTCCAGGCCCTTGATCGCGGCGAGGAAGGTCCTGGCGCCAGACTGCGGAAAGGCTGTGCCGGTCGCCAGCACGAAGTCCTGCGTGGCCGCGCCTTCGTGGCCGGGGAGCTTCGGGCCTTGCACGCCGAACACCTTGATCGCCATGCCGCGATGGGTGGAGATGCTGTCCGGCAGCACCTCGCCGGGTCCCTGCGCCAGCCGCACCACGGCGTCGTAGCTGCCGGGCGCGGCGAACAGGCCCTGGCGGAATGCGGCGGGAAGGCCTTCCAGCACGCGCAGCTGGCCCTTGAGCAGCCCAGTGCTCTTGGCGTGGGAGGCGCGCACGGTTTTGCCGTCACGCGCGGCCACGGTTTGGCTTTCCCGGGTCATGGAGGCAATGATGCCCGCGATCGAGTCCGCCTCGCCGTCCTCGACCATCTCGATGGTGTCGCTGTAGCGGATGTAGCCTGTTTGCTTCGACATGATTTTACTGACGCGGCACAGCCCGTCGCGTTGCATCCCTCACGCAGTTGGAAAAGCCATGTGCGGCCGCTTCGCCTCCCTGCTGCCTCCCGACGCGATCCGCGCCTTGTTCGGCACGGCCGGGCCGTTGCCCAACGCGGCGCCCTCCTGGAACGTGGCGCCCACGCAGGACGCCATGGTGGTCCGCCGCCACCCGGAAACCGGCGAGCGGCGGCTGGACCTGCTGCGCTGGGGGCTGGTGCCGGCTTGGACCAAGGACCTGAAGGCGGCGCGCAAGCCGATCAACGCCCGCTCCGAGACGGCTGCCGGGTCCGCGATGTTCAGGCCAGCGCTGGCGGCGCGGCGCTGCCTGGTGCCGGCGGACGCGTTCTACGAGTGGCGCACGGAGGCGGACGGCAAGCAGCCTTTCGCCATCGCGCGGCAGGACGGCCAGCCGCTCGCCTTTGCCGGCCTGTGGGAAGGCTGGCGCAGCCCGGACGGCGAGACGCTGCGCAGCTTCGCCATCCTGACGACAGCCGCCAACGCCACCATGCGCCCCCTGCACGAGCGCATGCCGGTGATCCTGGAGCCGCAGGACTGGCCGGCCTGGCTGGGCGAAACGCCCGGCGAACCCAGCGACCTGATGCGCCCGGCGGCGGATGACGTGCTGCGCCTTTGGCCGGTCAGCCGGGCCGTCAACAACGTGCGCAACCACGGGCCCGCCTTGCTGGACCGCATCGACGACCCGGCAGCGCCGCCGCCCAGCGACGCGCCGGCAGGGGTGAATCCGGCGTAGGCCGCTCCGCTGCCTCCGCGGCGCCTCCTTCACGGCTCCCGGCGCCTTTTGCGGCAGGTCGCAGCCAGCGGCCAGGAGCGGCCTGATCGCAGGAACGTGAAGTTACTCACTCTGCGGCAGTATCAGAAGCATTACGTGTTCAACATAAACGAGGGAAGGGCCATGCTCCGGTTGATCGGCATCCTTCTCTTGCCAAGCTGATCGCCTCCCCACACGGATATGTGTTGAGCCGTGTGGCAATCGCCTTTATAGCCCATGGCGTTACTGTCCCGCGGAGCGCCGGATGTCCAGTGATCCCGCTGTCCGAACTGCTGCCGTCATCCCGTTCGCGGCATGTGCGAGTGGCCGCAGCCACTTCACCGCGGCAGATCGGATGGAGCTGCTGCGGTGGCAGGCGCAGGAGGCGCATGAGATGCGGCTGGCCATCCACCGGCGGGTCGAAAGCGATCCGCCGGAGGTGGGCGAGTTTGCAAGCATCTATCCCCGGGATGGCCTTTGGGCAGCATGGGGCGCCGTGCGCCAAGGCCGGGACATCAGCATCTGGCGCAGCCGGGACGGCCGGGACATCGGACGTTTTCCCACCATGTCCGAGGCGCTGAAGGCCGTCACCCGGCGATCGGAGTCTCTGCCGCGCCGCTGATGCCCACCGTGGAGCCTTGACGCTGCGCCTGCGCGGCGAAAACCTCGCGGGTTTGCGGCTCGGGACGCCAGTCACGGAAGAAAGCGTAGCCGATCTCGCCCGCCAGCAGGATCAAATCCCGCTGCAACGCATCCAGGAACTCGTGCAGCCCGTCCGTGATCAGCTGCGTCACGGAGTTGCTCCCCAGCGCCGCCCGCACCTCTTCGATGCGCTCCAGCGCCGCCACGGTGCCCCGCAGGTTGTAGCGGCTGCGAAGCTGCATCAGGTGCCACTCCACCTGGCTGACGCACAGGCTGACGCTGCGGGGGAAGGAGCGGTCGGACAGCAGGAAGGCCACCACGTCCTCCGGCTCGAACCCGGCGGGGGCCACCCGGCGGAAGCCGTGGTATCCGGCGGCGGCGCGCAGCACCCCGCTCCACTGGATCAGCTCGGACAGGCGCCGCTCCTCGCTGCGGGGCATGTGCAGCAGGTGATACTTGATGTCGAGCAACCGGGTCGTCTGGTCGGCGCGCTCGATCAGCCGGCCCAGCATGTAGAAGTTCCAACCCTGGTCACGGAAGAAGGTGCCTTCGGTGATGCCGGTATGGGCCTGCACGCCTTCCTTCAGCCGGGCGCATAGCCGGGTCAGGTGATCGCCTTCCAGCTCCTCCGGCCTGATCGCCAGCACGTCGCGGTGAAACACGTTCATGTGCATCCACATCTCGGTGCTGATCAGCGGGCGCAGGCTGCGCGCGTTGGTGCGAGCCGCTTCCATGGAAGCGGGAACGGATGTCGGGTTGGACCGGTCCAGCAGGTAGAACCGCTTGATGGCTTGCGGCTCCAGGGACGCGCCGGTTTGCAGGTAGCGGCCCTCGTCGGCGTTGATGCGCAGCAGCGCGCCCCAGGCCTCGTCCTCGCGTCCGGGACTTTCAAAGGTTTGGGTCACGTCGATCAGGCGGGCCAGGTTCTCGACGCGCTCCACGTAGCGCGCCATCCAGAACAGCCCTTCGGCGTAGCGGGCCAGCAGCAGCGTGTCCTTGCCATGCCCGCTCATTCGTCCACGAGCACCCAGGTGTCCTTCGAGCCGCCGCCCTGGGACGAGTTGACGATCAGGCTGCCCTCCTTCATCGCGACGCGCGACAGCCCGCCGGGCAGCACCCAGGTGTCCCGCCCGGTGATGGCGAAGGGGCGCAGATCCAGGTGGCGGGGCCGCAGCCCGCCGGTGGTCAGGGTGGGCGCGACCGACAGGTCGATCAGCGGCTGGCTGATCCAGTTGGCCGGGTCGGCGGCCAGCGCGGCGCGGGCCGTTTCCAGCTCGGCGGCCGAGGCGCGCGGGCCGATGGTGATGCCGTAGCCGCCGGATTCGCCCACCGGCTTGACAACCAGGTCGGCCAAGTTGGCCAGGGTGAAAGCCAGCCCGTCCGGCTCGCCGCAGATGTGGGTTTCGACGTTGGGCAGGATGGCATCCTCGCCGAGGTAGAACTTGATGATGCGCGGCATGTAGGCGTACACCGCCTTGTCGTCCGCCACCCCCGTGCCGACCGCGTTGGCCAGGCTCACGTTGCCGGCCCGCCAGGCGCCGATCAGGCCGGGCACGCCCAGCAGGCTGTCCGGGCGGAACACGGTCGGGTCCAGGAAATCGTCGCCGATGCGGCGATAAACCGTGTGCACGGGGCGCAGGCCCCCCGTGGTGCGCATGAACACGCGCTCATTCTCCACCAGCAGGTCGGCCCCTTCCACCAGGGGGACGCCCATCTCGCGGGCGAGGAACACGTGCTCGAAATAGGCCGAGTTGTAGATGCCGGGGGACAGCAGCGCCACCTGCGGGTCCGCGATGCCTTCTGGTGCTATCTCCCCCATGGCGGCGCGCAGCCGGCGGCCGTAATCATCGACCGGGTGCAGCCGCATCCCGGCCATCAGGTCGGGGAAGGTGCGGCGCATCAGGTGGCGGTTCTCCACCACGTAGGACACGCCGGACGGGGTGCGGGCGTTATCCTCCAGCACGCAGAACCGGCCATGGCGGTCCCGCACGATGTCGACGCCGCAGATGTGGACATAGGTGCCGAACGGGACGGAAAAGCCCTCCATCTCCGGCCGGTAATTGACGTTGCCCAACACCAGCGCTGCCGGGACCACCCCGGCCTTGAGGATGCCCTGCTCGTGGTAGATGTCGGCTAGGAAGCAGTTGAGCGCCTGCACGCGCTGCTTCACCCCCGCCTCGATGTGCCGCCACTCGGAAGCAGTGATGATCCGGGGCAGGCAGTCGAACGGCAGGATGCGGTCGATCGCCTCGGCCTCGGAATACACCGTGAAGGTGATGCCGAGATTGATGAGGTCGTGCTCCGCTCCGGCGGCGCGGGTGCGCAGCGCGTCCAGGCCGATGGAGGAGATGCGGCGGCGGATGCGGTCGACGGCGCCGTTATCCCCCGGGCGGGCGGTCAGCTCGCAGAAGTACAGGCCGGGGTCGTAGCTCGTGAATGGGTCGTCAAGCCGTTCCGTCATCCCGCCATATTGAGCGAGCGGACAAACGCAATCAATGCGGGGTCAGCGCAGGATGATGGCGACCCGGCGGTTCTGCGGCTCCCGCACGCCCGGGGCGGTCTGGACCAGCGGGCGCGTGTCGCCGAAGGCCTGGATCTCGATCTCCGTCTTCGGCACTCCGTCGCGCACCAGCTCGGCCGCGACGGTTTGGGCGCGGCGCAGCGAGAGCTTCTGGTTGTAGGCCGGCGTGCCGGAACGGTCGGCGTTGCCCTGCACCTCGATCCGGCTGGCCTTGACGCGGGTGCTGTTCTGCGCCGCCTCGGCCACGATCTGCCGGGCGCGCTCGGTGAGGTCGGCGCGGTCCCAGTCGAAGAACACCAGGTAGGTGCGGGTGGGCGCGGCCACGGGCGCCGGCTGGGGCGGGGGTGCTGGCGGGGACGGGGGCGCCGTGTTGAACGCGTAACGCACGCCGAGTAGGAGACTATGGTTATAGTCGCCGTTGAGGTTGAAGTTTCCGGTGCCGGCGTGAATCACGCCGTTGGCGCCCGCCACCGCGATGTTGTCGGCAGCGCGGAAGGACGGCCCATCCAAGACGCCATAGAAGCGGTATTCCGCGGTCAGCGAGAGACCGGGAACCGGGGCGAGCGGGAATGACAGGCCGAAGATGCCTTGGTAGGCGAAGTTCGCCGACCAGCCGCGCGCCGCAAGCCTCAAGTTGTTCGCCGGCCCGTAGGAGTGGACGTTGTACAGCTCGTTGTCGGCAATTCCCGCGCCTGCGCCGAAGTACGGGTAAAGCCAGTTCAGGCCGATATCCATGTCGAACAGAGCGTTGACCATGCCACCGAACTCGAATTGGTCGCCGCCGGACGCGGTCGGGCCGGAGCCGTTGACGAAGCCGTTGATCTGGCGGACCCGGTTGTGCCGCACGTCGCCCTCGACCTCGACCCGCACGCCGTTGCCGAAGCCGTAACCCACGCTGCCGACGCCGACGCCGCCGATGTCGGTGGCGAAGCCCTTCTGCGCCAGGCCCAAGCCCGGCGAGGCGAGCACCCGCTCCTGCTGCAGGTAGTTTCCGCCCGCGCCGGCGCCGATGTAGAGGCCCGCGATCGGCTGGGCCAGGACGGCGCCGGGCAGGCCGAGGATGGTGGCAGCGAGCAGGGAGGCGCGAAGGCGGGGCATGACCACTCTCCAAGGGCTTTCCAGCCTTGCGGCAGGATGCAGCAGGGCCGCAATAAACGAAGAAGCCGGCCAGATGACTGGACCGGCTTCCCTCAGGCAAGCCGCGCGGTGACGCCAAGTGCCACCACCGCACGGCCGAGTTCAAGCGGTCAGCGCAGGATGATGGCGACCCGGCGGTTCTGCGGCTCGCGCACGCCGGGTGCGGTGGG
>CAXTNC010000076.1:0-14375 GCA_964245495.1 uncultured Acetobacteraceae bacterium | reverse complement strand
ATCACGTCGCCTGCGCCCGCACCGGCCTCACCCCCGCGGTCGCCTGCGGATGCTGCGCCGTCGTCTTGCCCCAGGCGCTGTCCGGGCCGGCCAGCAGCAGCGCGATGCAACCGGTCCAGCCCGTCTGGTGCGCCGCCCCAAGGCCGCGGCCGGTGTCGCCATGGAAATACTCGTTGAACACCAGGTTGTCGCGGAAATGCGGGTCGGTTTGCGCGATCTCGTCGTCGCCGAAGCAGGCCCGGCGGCCGTCGGCGCCGCGCAGGAACAAGGTCTTGAGCCGCGCGGCCAGCTCGTCCGCCACGTCCCGCAGCGAGGCCAGGCGGCCGGAGCCTGCCGGGCATTCCACCTGGAAGTCGTCGCCGTAGTAGCGGTGGAACTCGCGCAGGCTGTCCACCAGCAGGATGTTCACCGGCATCCACACCGGGCCGCGCCAGTTGGAGTTGCCGCCGAACGAGCGGGTGGTGCCCTCGCCGGGTTCGTAGCCGATGCTGAAGCTGCGGCCGTTGACCTGCAGCACGTAGGGGTGCGCCTCGTGCGCCTTGGACAGGGCGCGCACGCCGTGGGGGGAAAGGAACTCCGCCGGGTCCAGCATCCGGCGCAGCAGCATCTTGACCCGGTGGCCGCGCAGCAGGGACAGCAGGTGGCGCTCGCCGGTGCCAGGCTCGCCCCAGCGGGAGATCAGGGCTGCCAGGTCCGGGCGGTTGTCCAGGAAGAACTGCAGCCGCTCGCTGAACTCCGGCAGCGCCTCGAACGCGCGGGAGCCGATCACCTCCACCGCGAACAGCGGGATCAGGCCCACGATGGTGCGGACGCGCAGCGGGATGGTCTCAGTGTCCGGCAGGTGCAGCACGTCGTAGAAGAACTGGTCCTGCTGGTCCCACAGGCCGATGCCGCCGGTGCTGGTCATCGCCTCCGCGATGTAGAGGAAATGCTCGAAGAACTTGGTCGCCATGTCCTGGTAGGCGTCGTCCGCCAGGGCGAGCTCGAGGGCGATGCGCATCATGTTGAGCGCGAACATCGCCATCCAGGCGGTGCCGTCCGCCTGGTTGATGACGCCGCCGGTGGGCAGCGGCTCCGAGCGGTCGAAGATGGCGATGTTGTCCAGGCCGAGGAAGCCGCCCTGGAAGATGTTCTGGCCGTCGGCGTCCTTGCGGTTCACCCACCAGGTGAAGTTCAGCAGCAGCTTGTGGAACGCCATCTCCAGGAAGCGGCGGTCGGCCACGCCGGTCATCACCCGGTCCATCTGGAACACCCGCAGCACCGCCCAGGCGTGCACCGGGGGGTTCACGTCGCCGAACGCCCACTCGTAGGCGGGCAGCTGGCCGTTCGGGTGCATGTAGCGCTCGCGCATCAGCAGCAGCAGCTGCGCCTTGGCGAACTCCGGGTCGATCAGGGCGAAGGTGACGGCGTGGAACGCGAGGTCCCAGGCGGCGTACCAGGGGTACTCCCAGGCGTCCGGCATGGAGATGACGTCCAGGTTGTCGATGTGCCGCCAATCCGAGTCGCGGCCGTGCTTGCGCTCCGGCGGCGGGGTGGGCTGGCCGGGGTCGCCTTGCAGCCAGCGGCGCACGTCCATGCCGTAGAACTGCTTGGACCACAGCATCCCCGCCAGCGCCTGGCGCTGCACCAGGCGTGCGTCCGGGTCCGGCATGCCGCGTTGCAGGGCGGCGTAGAAGGCATCGGCCTCGGCGCGGCGGCCTTCCATCAGGGCCTCGAACCAGGCGAACGCGTCGTCCGTCGCCTCCGGGCGGAAGCGCAGGCGCAGCGTGGCTTCGCCGCCGGCCGGGATGGTCCATTGCACGTGGGCCGCGCACTTGGTGCCGCGGCGGAGGGGGCTGACCGCCTCGGGCCTGCCGTGCACCACGTGGTCATTGATGCCGTCCTTGAACGGGCCGGGGAGGGATGCGCCGTACAGCCGGTTGCCGTTGGTCTCGTTCTCGCAGAACAGCCACTCGGCGGCCGGCGCGTCCACCTCGCAGGTGCGGACCCGGCCCAGCGCCGGATGGCTGGCCTGCACCCGGCCGTCCTGCAAGGACAGCATGGGCTTGGGCTTGCCGGGCGCCCAGCTCCAATCGTTGCGGGAGCAGAGCTGCGGCAGCACGTGCAGCGCCGCCGGGTCCGGCCCGCGGTTGTGCACCGTCACCTGCATCAGGATGTCGTCGGTGGAGGCCTTGGCGTACTCGACGGCCACGTCGAAGTAACGGCGCTCGTCGAACACCCCGGTGTCGGCCAACTCGAACTCGCGCTCCTGCGCCGTGCGGGCGGCGTTCTCCCCCACCAGGCGGTCGTACGGGAAGGCGGCTTGCGGGTATTTGTACAGCATCCGCATGTACGAGTGGGTCGGGGTGCCGTCCAGGTAGTAGTACAGCTCCTTCACGTCCTCGCCGTGGTTGCCCTGGGCGTTGGTCAGCCCGAACAGCCGCTCCTTGAGGATGGGGTCGGCGCCATTCCACAGCGCCAGGCTGAGGCACCAGCGCAGCTTGTCGTCGGCGAACCCGGCCAGGCCGTCCTCGCCCCAGCGGTAGGCGCGGCTGCGGGCGTGGTCGTGCGGGAAGTACTCCCACGCGGTGCCGCCGGGGCTGTAGTCCTCCCGCACCGTGCCCCATTGGCGCTCGCTCAGGTACGGCCCCCAGCGCCGCCAATCCTCGCCGCGCCCCACCGCGAGCAGGCGCTTGCCCTCGGCGGTGCCGAAGATCGGGTCAGCGTCCATCGGCAGCTCCCAGCATGGCCTCGATGCGGATCAGCTCGCCCAGCGACCAGGCCTGGAACGGGCAGCCGCCCGGCGCGTGCGGGGCGTCGCCGTCCGCCACCTCCGACACGTGGCCGAGTCCGGCGGTGTGAAGGTGCGCGTGCAGCGGCGGCAGGAAGCGCGCGCGGCCCTCCGCCTTCGCCTCCGCCGTGCCGCCGCGGCTGGCGAGCCAGGCGGCGACGAACGGGCCGAGCAGCCAGGGCCACACCGTGCCCTGGTGGTAGGCGCCGTCGCGCTCCGCCGGGCCGCCGCGGTAGTGCGGGCAGTAGGCCGGGTCGTCCGCCGCCAGGGTGCCAGGGCCTTCTTGTAGAGGCCCTTGACGTCGCGCTCCGCCAGCGCCGCCACCCCGGCGACCTGGCGCGGCGTCAGCACGGGAATGGGCAGGCCGCCCGCCGCCAGCACCTGGTTCGGCCGCACCCGGCGGTCGCGCGCGCCGGGCACGCCGTCCGCGTCCAGCACGTCGATGAGGCCGCCGGTGTCCCGGTCGGGGAACAGGGCGGTCACGCTGTCCCGCGCCCGCAGCGCCGCGCCCACCCAGCGGCTGCCGCCCGGCCAGCGCCCAGCGATGGCCAGGGCATTGACCCACAGCGCTTGCAGCTCCACCGGCTTGCCGATGCGCGGGGTGACGACGTGACCGCCGGTCTTGGCGTCCATCCAGGTGAGCTGCATCCCGGGCACGCCGGCCCGCAGCAGCCCGTCCTTCGGGTCGGCGGCGATGCCGTAGCGGGCGCCGCCGGCGTAGCCCTCCAGGATGGCGAGGGCGGCGGCTTGCAGGCGGGCGGCGGCGGCGGCGGGCGCGCCGGCCTCCATCAGCTCGTGGACGGCCACGATGAACCACAGCGAGGCGTCGGCCGAGTTGTACTCGGGCGGGCCGTCGCCGTCGGGGAAGCGGTTGGGCAGCATCCCTTCGCTGACGTGGCCGGCCCAGGCCAGCAGGATGCCCGCCGCCTCCGCCAGCCGGCCGCGGGCGATCAGCAGGCCGCGCAGGGCAATGAAGGTGTCCCGCCCCCAGTCGGTGAACCACGGGAACCCGGCCAGCACGGTCTGCCCGTCGCCGCGGACGGCGAGGTAGGCGTTGGCCGCCACGTCCCGGCGGGTGCGGGCGCGGCGGGTGCGTTCGGCCGCTTCAAGCTCCGCGACGCCCGCCGTGCCGGCGGACCCGGCGCGCAGCACCAGCACGGCCGGCCCGCTGCCCTCCCAGGTGAAGGCGCCGGGGGAGAGCAGGTCCTCGCCGTCGTCCAGGCCGCGCGCGGCCTCGGCGGCGTAGGTGAAGCCGCGGTACCAGTCGGGGCCGTCCGTCCAGGCGAAGTTGCCGCGGGCAGTGGTGGCGGGCACGCCCGGGTAGGGCTGCCAGAGCAGCGCATCGCTCTCATGGCGGGTGGTGGCGTCAAACGCCGGGTTCTCGTGGTGCAGCGCGTGGTAGTCGCGGCCGGACAGCAGGGGGCGGACGGTCAGCCGCACCGGCCGGTCGGCCTGCCAGCGCAGCACGGTTTCGGCGGGGCCGCGCGCCACGAACAGCTCCTGGGTGATCCGGGTTCCGTCCGGCCCCGCGAAGGTCCAGCACGGCCAGGGCAGGGCGGTGAACCCGGCGATGCGCCAGCGCCCGTCCGGGAACACCGTGTCCGGCGCGTAGGCTTGGCTGCTGAGGGCGAAGCGCCCGGCGGGGGTCTCCACCCAGGCCTCGATGCCGTTGACCAGCACGAAGCGGCGGGATGGGGAGGGATCGGCGGCCAGCAGCAGGGCGTGGTAGCGCCGGGTGCGGACCAGCCCGGCCGTGCCGGAGGCGAACCCGCCCTGGCCATCGGCTTCCAGCCACTCGGCATCGGGGTCAAAGTCCAGAACGCGCGATCTCCTCGGCATGCCCGATCAGCTCCGCCGCGCGGTGCCGCCCGGTGTGGCCTTGCAACACCCGTGCCCGCGCCCGCGCCGCCATGGCCGCCCGCGCCGCTTCCGGCACGTCGCGCAGGGCGCGGAGCACGTCTGCCGCGTCGTGCGCGACCACGATCTCCGCGCCCGGCTCGAACAGCGTGTCGAGTCCCGGCCACCAGTCGCTGATGATGGGGGTGCCGCAGGCGGCGGCCTCGAACAGGCGGACGCTGGGGCTGTAGCCGGCGCGCACCATGTCGGCGCGCGTCACGTTCAGGGTGTAGCGCTGGGAAGCGTAGAACAGGCGGTGCATGTCCGGCGGCGCGTGCTCGCCCCGTTCCACGTTGGCGGGCCAGTCGAGAGGCGGGTACTGCGGCCCGGTAACGTCGAACCGGCCTTCCGGCCAGGCGCGGGCGGGTTGGCACAGCAGCCGCTCCAGCGTGGGCTGCCGGTCTGCTGAGTAGGTGCCGAGGTAACCCAGGTCAACCACCCGCTGCACCGCCGGGTCGGGGGTGTTGAGCGCCGGGTTGGCGGAGCAGTACAGGGCGCGGGCGGCTGGGGCGCCGAACTCCCGCTCGATCAGGCGCAGCGTCGGGCCGCCGGTGAATGACAGGTACAGGGGAAAGCCGCGGACCAGCTCGGGCGTGAGATAGCCGCAGCGCCCCTCCGCCAGGGCGGCGAGGGTGACGGGGGTGTCGATGTCGTAGAACGCCGCCACTCCGCGCGCCACCTGCTGCACCAGGCGGCAGACGGCCTGGCCGCCTGCCACATAGGAGCCGACCACCACCAGGTCCGCCGCGGCGATCGCGTCCGCGTGGCGGGATGCCAGCTCGTCCACCTCGGCATACAGAACGGTTTGGCAGTAGGGCGGGCAGGGCAGGTCCCGGTGGTCGCGGTACCAGGGCTGGTCCTGCTCCAGGAACAGCACCTTGTGGCCAGCCTCCGCCAGCCCGGCGATGAGCGAGCGGTAGGTGGTCGCGTGGCCGTTGCCCCAGGAGGAGGTGATGGACAGGCCGATGAAGACGACCCTCACGGCCGGGGCGCCGCATTGGCCGGGCCGTGCCGCTCGATGCCTGGACTGGTGCGGGAGCCGGTCATGGCTGGCAAACAGCCCGGCGCAGCGCCGCTGTCAAATGGCGGCTGGATCAGCGCCGCGGCCGGCCTTAGCTGTTCGGCAGGAACACCCAGCCGTCATGCGTGGCTGCGGCGGTCCCGATGCGGTTTTCGGGCGAGTCGGAAAATCCGAGCAGCACCTGCGCCTTTGACGCGCCGTTGTTCAGGGCATCCGTCCAGTAGCTGCGGCCGGCGGCGTCCCCGGCCCGGTGCAGCACGTCCTGGTAAAGCGCGTCCACGAACGCGCCGTTGCCCAGCCCGCCGTACAACCCGGCGAACTCGGTGCTTTGGGTGAACTGGGCCGCGACGTACGAGGGCGTGTAGCCCTGGTCCAGCACGCCCGTCCAATAGTCCAGACCCGGCGCGTCGGGCGTGCGGTTGAAGGCTGCCTGATAGAGACGTGACGCCTCGGACTGGTCCTTGTCGCCGATCGTGGCCCGGGTCAGGTCCTTGTTCTCCTCGCTGTCGGAGAAGTCGAGCACGATGGAGCCGACGCTGGCTCCGGAGTTCAGCTGGCCCGTCCAGTACTGCACGCCTGCGGCGTCCCCGGGGCGTCCGAGCACATTTTGGTAGAGCTGCTGCACCAGGGCCTGGTGGGACAGCGAGCCGTACCGGTTGGCGAACTCGTCCGAGGCGATGAAGAACGCCGCCGTGCCGCCCAGCGTGAGCGTGCCCGCGTTGATGAGGCCTGTGTAGTAGTCAAGGCCGGCGGAGTCGGCGGGCCGGTCCAGCGCCGCCTGGTACAGCCGGGCGACTTCCCCGGCCGTGCCGGTGGCGTCGATGCGCCCGGTTCCGTCGGTGAAATGGATGTCCTGGATGCCGCCCAGCACCTGGGTGCCGTCGCGCCCGGCGACGCTGTCGGCCAGGGTCAGCGTGCCGTCCGCCCCGACTGCGACCTGGTAGTCTTGGTGGGCGCCGCGCACCGTCAGGCCCTGCGACGGCGTCGCGTTCAGCAGCACGGTGTCGGTGCCGCTTTGCAGGTTGGTGGCGACGACATCAGGCTTGCCGTCGCCGTTGAGATCGGCCGCGAGCACAGCCACGGGCACGCTGGCGGTGGCGAGCTGGACCTGCGGCGCGAACTTGCCGGTTCCGTCGTTGACCAGCACGGACACCGCAGGGGAGACGTAGCCGGCAGCCACCAGGTCCGGATGGCCGTCGCCGTTCAAGTCAGCGACCGCGATGGAGTTCACGTCGTACACGGTGCCGTAGGCGACGGGGGCGGCAAATCCACCGGTTGAGTTGGCGAGCAGCACGGAAACGCTCGCGGCGCCGTCGCTGCCGGTGATGATGTCGGGCCGGCCATCGCCGTTGAGGTCAGCCACGGCGACAGAGGCTGGGTTTGCCCCGGTCGGGTATCGCATGGCCGGGCCGAAGCCGCCAAGGCCGTCGCCGGGCAGCACGTCCACCGTGTTGTCCCATTTGTCAGCCACGATGATGTCAGGCTTGCCGTCGCCGGTCACGTCGGCAACGGTCGCCTTGTATGTGGTCAGGCTGGATCCGGTGGTGCCAGCCGGCAGGTTGTAGTAGGTTTTGGTCGTGAAGCCGTCCTGGCCATCGTTGAGCAGCACGGACAGGCTGCCATCGTCAGAATTCGCGACCACGAGGTCGGGCTTGCCGTCGCCATTGAGGTCAGCCGCCGTGATGGTGGTGGGCGTGTCGCCAACAGCATAGCTCGGGCCGATGCTGAACCCGCCGTGGCCGTTGTTCAGCAGCGTGGTGACGGAGTTTCCGTTGAACCTGCTGACGCCGACGATGTCCGGCAACCCATCCCCGTTCACGTCCACCGCGGCGATGCTGAACAGGTATGCGCCCGCGGCATATGAGGTTGGCGCACCGAAGCCGCCCTTGCCATCGCCCAACAGGACGGAAACCGATTGCGTCCCGTCATCGGCCACGACCAGGTCCGGGATGCCGTCGCCGTTCATGTCGGCCAACAGGGAGTCCTGCGGGTCGCTGCCTGCTGGAATGCTGGTCGGCGGGGAGAACTGGGCAGCCATGGTGCGGTTTTCGACCTTCGCAAGGTTGTCGCACTGCTGGACTATTTAGCCCAAACCCGTCAACCAAGTGTTTCCATGTCCCGCAGCATGGCGATGCCGGTGTTGCCCGTATGCTTCCTGGCCTTCCATGCACCGTCGATGAACAGGGGTGCGCCGGTGGGGATGGCTCCCGTGACCATCGCAAGGTGGTTTCGCGCCGCGAGGGCGGGGCGGCTTACCTGGGCCAGGCGGTTGCGGGAGACTTGCGCATCCTGATCATCACTTCCACTTCGCCGTCCGGCCGCGTGCCCGCCGGGTGGGGGCGTGGAAGTCGTCCGGCTTGGTCCGCACCCAGGCGGCGAAGCGGGCCAGCTCGGGATCGTCCCGCAACGATGCCGGGTCGGCCAGGCGGCGGGCGATCTCGGCTTCCGTGTAGCGCGCGTGGATGGCCGAATGGCAGATTTGGTGCAGCCGCACGGTGCCCTGGTGCGTGCCGCCTTTCAGCTTGGGCGTGAGGTGGTGCATGGAGGAGCGGGCTGAGGGTGGGATGGGCCGGCCGCACAGCACGCAAAGCTGGTGTTCCGCCTCGCCTATGGCGGCGGCTTGCTGGCGTTTGGACCCCATTCCAGCCAGATAGGGCGGCGCAGCTCGGCGGCCAAGCGGGACTCAAACCGTCTTGGGCGTCCGCGCCTTGGCGATGGGGCCGAGCCACCACTTGACCGGCTTGGGCTCCCGCGGCGTGCGGGCCACGGACGGCTTGCGCGGCCTGCCGGGTCCGCGCTTCGGCTTGGCCGGGGTTTCCGTTGCCGGTTCCTGCCGCGGCGCCAGCCCGGGATGCGCGGCGGGGCGCAGGGCTGCCAGGTCCGCTTCCAGCCGGACGGCGCGATCAGCCTGTTCGGCACGCCGGGCCTCGGCTTCGGCAAGGCGCGCTTCCGCCTCGGCACGCTGGGCTTCGGCTTCGGCCAGCCGGGCATGGGCGTTTTGCAGGGCTTCCCGATGGGCGAGTTCCGCGTGGCGTTGCTTGGTTTGCAGGTCCTGCAGGTTGGCCAGGGCCGCGTGCAGGGAGCGTTCGACCTTGATGCGGGCAGTGCGTTCGGTCGCCAGCGCGGATTCGGACGCGGCGAGGCGGCTTTGGGAAACCGGGCCCGGCTCGCCCTGGCGCGGCCGGCTGACGAGGGTGACGGGCACTTCCCCGTCCTGCACGAAGCGTTGCCGGGGGCGGGCAGCCGGGCCGCGGCCGGGCTGGAAATTGTCGAAAGCCGCGCCGGGCGCCCGCACGGCGGGCTGAGGGCCGCCGGCCCGCTCCAGCGAGCGGCGCATGCGGGCTTCGTCCGCCTCCAGGTTGGAGGTTTCGGGATCAACAGGCAGCGATGAAGGGGCCATGAATACTTTTCAGATGAGGAGCGTGGCCGTTGTCCGCGGATGCGGCCCCGCTGCGGCTATGGAGCGGTTGCGCTGAGCATTCCCAGGCGCAACTGGCGGGTCTTATACATCAAGCAAGGCCATCCGCCAATATTCACCCATCCCCGACTGCTTCAAAGCCGTTCTCAGGGCCGTCCAGGAAGCTGATTGCCGCGGCGGCAGGGCAGGGCCGAGGCTTCGGGCGGGGCTTTCATTCTTTGTTATGACAGCCGGCCGATGCTGGCGCGCAACCCGGGGCAGGCGTGATTCGCCGTCTTTCCCGCCGCCGTGGGACGATCCGCTGCCTGCCTGGGAGGCCCTGCTTGAGCAAGTTAGTTGCAACCTATGCCGTGCCGTAGCGCCGCATGATGCTGCAACTCGCTGCGAAAGCCAGCTTGGTGGATGGCGAGTACACCCTGGCCGCCGCTGACTTCGCGGCGCTCGCGGCCATGCTGCGCCGGGATGCAGGAATCTCGCTCGGGCCGGGCAAGGCGGTGCTGCTGTATTCCCGGCTCGCGAGGCGGCTGCGCGCGCTGGGCTTGAGGGACTTCGCGCAGTACCGGGAACTGCTCGAATCGACGCATGGCGGCGAGGAGCGCAGCCGCATGGTCGCGGCGCTCACCACCAACTTCACGCGGTTCTTCCGCGAGCCTCACCATTTCGACCACTTGCGCACCGACGTGCTGCCGCATCTGCTGCACGCGGCCCAGCGCGGCCGCCGCCTGCGCATCTGGTCGGCCGCGTGCTCCACGGGGCAGGAGCCGTACTCGGTGGCGCTCACCATCCTGCAGCTGGTTCCCGACGCGGCCCGGCTGGACGTGCGGGTGATCGCCACGGACATCGACCCGGACGCGCTGGCCCAGGCGGCGGCCGGCGGCTACGGCGCCGAGTGCCTTGCCCACGTGCCGGCCCCGCTGCGGGAGCGCTGGTTCAGCCCGGAGGCGGCGGGCATGTCCTTCGTGAGCGAGGCGGTGCGCCGCATGGTGGTGTTCCGTCCGCTCAACCTGGTTGCGGCCTGGCCGGTGCGCGGCCCGTTCGACGTCATCCTGTGCCGCAACGTCGCCATCTATTTCGACGCCCCGACGCAGGCGGCCATGTGGCAGCGCTTCCCTCCGCTGCTGACCGCGGACGGCACGCTGTACATAGGGCGCTCCGAACGGCTCAGCGGTTCTGCCGCGGCGAAGTTCGACACCGTCGGCACCACGACCTACCGCCGCAGGGCGGCGCCATGATCCGCGTCCTGGTCGTGGACGACTCCGCCACCATGCGGAGCATGATCGGCCGCGTGCTGGGCCAGGACGGCGGCATCGCCGTGGTCGGCAAGGCGGCCGATGCGGTCGAGGCGCAGGCCTTGATCCGGTCCATGGACCCGGACGTGGTCACCCTCGACATCGAGATGCCCGGCATGGACGGCCTGGAGCTTCTGGGCCGCCTGATGCGGCTGCGTCCCGTTCCCGTCGTCATGGTTTCCAGCCTGACCGCCAGGGGCGCGGAGAAGACGTTGCAGGCGCTGGAACTGGGCGCCGTGGACTGCGTGGCCAAGCCCGGCGTGGGCGGGGACTTCGCCCGCTTGCCGGACATCGTGCGCGCGGCGGCGGCGGCGAACGTGCGGGCGGCGGGCGCCCGGGCGCGCCGCAGGCCGGATGAACATGCCCGGGCCGCCGTGCCCGGGCCACTCCCTTTTGAACCGAACGGCCGCTTGGTGGCGATGGGCGCGTCGACGGGCGGGGTGGAGGCGCTGATGGCCGTCATCTCCCGCTTTCCCGCCAATTGCCCTCCCACCGTCATCACCCAGCACATGCCGGAAAGCTTCACCCGCAGCTTCGCGCTCCGGTTGGACCAATGCGGCGCAGCCCGGGTCGCCGAGGCCGAGCATGGCGCGGCGCTGCGGCCGGGCCAGGTGTTCCTGGCGCCAGGCGGCCGCCACCTGGCCGTGGCCGGCAGCAATGGCCAGTGGCGTTGCGTCCTGTCGGAGCAAGGCCCCGTCAACGGGCATCGCCCTTCCGTGGACGTGCTGTTCGCCTCCGTGGCGAAAGCTGCCGGCAGCCGCGGCGTCGGCGTCATCCTGACAGGCATGGGCCGGGATGGCGCCGGCGGCCTGCTCGCCATGCGCCAGGCCGGGGGGCGCACCTTCGGCCAGGATGCCGCCAGCAGCGTGGTGTACGGGATGCCGAGAGTCGCCTTCGAGATGCAGGCGGTCGAGCGCCAGGTGGCCCTTGGCAGCCTGGCTGGCGAAGTCCTGGCCGCCTGCAACGCCGCGGGCCGGGAGCATTGAAGGCGCGGCCTTGGGCGCCTGATGGCGATCCTATGCCGCAGGCGCCAGCGCAGCGGCGCCCCAGCCCCTGGCCCCTTCGCCGGACGCCCCAGGGCTGACGGCGCGGGACGCGCCGGCCGCGGCGTGCCGCTCCAGCCCGGCGCGGTTCAGGATGGTGATCCTGCCGCGGTTGACGCGGACGAGGCCGGCATCCTGCAGGCTGGACGCGACGATGGTGATGCCGGAGCGGCGCACGCCCAGGATGTTGGACAGCGCTTCGTGCGTGACGCACAGCTCGTCTCCATCAACCCGGTCATGCGCCATCAGCAGCCAGCGGACGAGGCGCTCCGCCACCGTGTTGCGGGCGTTGCAGGCGGCCGTGTCCATGGCCTGGCGCATCAGCGTTTCGGCGGCGGCCAAGCAGGCCTCGGCCAGCGCCGGGCAGTGCCCGGTCAGGCGGCGCAGCTCCCTGATCGGCAGGCGGTAGGCCGAGCCTGGGATCTGCGTGACGGAGGCCGCGAAGGCGCCGCGGTCCTGGCCCAGCAGGGCCTGGCTGCCCACCATGCCCTCCCGCCCGATCATCGCAACCTGCACTGCTGCCCGCCCCGGGGCCGGCTCCGCCACCAGCGAAACGATGCCGTCTTCCATGAAGAAGACGTGCTCGGTGACTTGGCGGTAGTCGATCAGCACCTGGCGCGGCACGAGGCGGAGCCGGGTGAGCGCGGGCTTGATCTCCGCCAGCTCGTGGTGCGGCAGGCCGGCCAGGATGGCGTTCCGGTGGTCATGGTGCAGCGCGAGGCTGGAGGCTGTGACACGGTTCTGCATGCGATCCCGTCCGCGCGGTTGGGTCAATCTGCCGGCAAGGCGTTACATCCTCGTCAACCGTACGATTTTTTGCCTGCGTCAAGCAACTGTCCTGAGCTGCGCGCGGCTGCGCTGGCCGCCGCGGCATGGTTCCGGCTGCTTGGTGCTGCGCCGGAGCCGGTGCTTGCCCGGCGGCGAACCGCCATCCGGATTGCCTCGGCGATGACGGGCCGTCCAGTTAACCGAGCGGAAAGCCCCCTGGGCCATTCTGAGCAGAATGAGCCTGGGATGCGCCAGAAGCGATGCCGAACCAAACACTTGAAGCGGAGAGCCTGCGCCTTGTCCCGCCAACCGGCGCCGACACCGCGCCGCGCGCGCGCCGCCTTGGCTCCGCCGTGTGGGCGGAGATGCAGCGCCACGCCATCGTACCCACCCCGCGCGCCTACGAGGTTTGGTTCATCCACCGTGCCGGCGCCAGCCCCGGGCTGACCCAGTGCTTGACCCAGCTGCTCGGCCGCGGCCAGGCGCTGACCTCCGCCATCATGGACGGCCTGCACGCCAAGTTCGTGGCCAAAGCCGACCTGAACGTGGACGCGGTCAACGAGGACGCCGCCGAGATCGAGGTGGTGGCCCACAGCCTTGCGGCGCAGGTGGCCGGCAGCCAGGCGGCGCTCAAGGGCTATGGCGACACCCTGGCGCACTGGGCGGAGCACCTCGGGGACGACTCGACCCTTTCCGGGCTGCTCAAGGCCGTCGCCTGCTTGACCACCGAGACGACCCGGGCCGCCGAGCGCAACCGTGAACTGGAGCAGCAGCTGTCCTCGTCGGGCGCGCGCATCTCCAAGCTGCGGCAGTCGTTGGCCGACGTGAGGCAGGAAGCCACCACGGACGCGCTGACCGGGATCCCCAACCGCAAGGCGTTCGAGGCCAAGCTGAAGCGCGCCGTCGCGCAATCCCGCGCCGACCCGGCGGTGCTGACCTGCGTGCTGCTGCTGGACGTGGACCACTTCAAGCATTTCAACGACACCTACGGCCACCGCACCGGGGACCTGGTGCTGCGCCTGGTCGCGCGCCTGCTGGCGGACAACGTGAAAGGCCGCGACACGGTGGCCCGCTACGGCGGCGAGGAGTTCGCCATCCACCTGGCCGGCGCCGACGTGCGGGCCGGCGCCGTGCTCGGGCGGCAGATTTGCGAGGCGCTGAGCAGCAAGCACCTGATCCACCGCGCCACGCAGCAGGCGGCCGGCACCGTCACCGTGTCCGTCGGCGTGGCGCAGCACCGCCCCGGCGAAAGCCCGGCCCTGCTCATCGAGCGGGCGGATGCCGCCCTGTACCGCGCGAAGGACCTGGGCCGGAACCGCGTTTGCACGGAGGAGGACCTGGTGGGCGTGCTCGGCCGGTAGCGGGACGGAACCATGGCGTGGTCCGGCGCGTCGCATCGCCACACCCGAGGAGACGATGCATGGACGCCATCACCCTGCGCTCGCCAGGCGGGCTGGACAACCTTCAAGCGGCCGACCTGCCGGACCCCGGCGCGCCCGCAGCCGGTGAAATCCGCGTCCGGCTCCACGCCAGCTCGCTGAACTACCACGATTTCGGCGTCGTCAGCAGGCCCGGCTGGAAGGCCGACGGGCGCATCCCGATGTCGGACGGGGCTGGCCTGGTGGAGGCGGTCGGCGCCGGCGTGGCCGAGTTCCGGCCCGGCGACTCCGCCGTGTCCTGCTTCTTTCCCACCTGGCAGGACGGGCCGGCCACGATCGGGGACTTCTCCACCGTGCCCGGCGACGGCGTGGACGGCTACGCGCGCCGGATCGTGACCTGCCCGGCGACCCACTTCACCCTGGCGCCCCGCGGCTTCAGCCATGCCGAGGCGGCGACGCTCACCACCGCCGGGCTGACGGCGTGGCGCGCGCTGGTGGTGGAGGGCGGCATCAAGGCCGGCGACACGGTGCTGGTGCTGGGCACCGGCGGCGTCTCGGTCATGGCGTTGCAGATGGCCAAGCTGATGGGCGCCACGGTCGTCGCCACCTCCTCGTCGGACGCCAAGCTGGAGCGGGCGCGCGCGCTCGGCGCGGATCACACTGTGAACTACAAGGCGCACCCCGACTGGGGCGCCAAGGTGCGGGACTGGACCGGCGGGCGCGGCGTGGACCACGTGGTGGAGGTGGGCGGCCCCGGCACCCTGGCGCAGTCGATCGCGGCGGTGCGGGTG
>CAXTNC010000075.1:0-14497 GCA_964245495.1 uncultured Acetobacteraceae bacterium | reverse complement strand
CGACTATGCGGGCAAGCGCGTGGTGATCGCGGGCGGCGGGGACAGCGCGGTGGACTGGGCGCTGTCGCTCAAGGACATTGCGGCCAAGGTTTACGTCGTGCACCGCCGGCCCAAGTTCCGCGCAGCCCCCGAGACCGCGGCGCAGCTGGACGCGGCGGCGGCGCGCGGGGAAGTGGAGATGGTGATCCCCACCCAGCTGAGCGGGCTGCGCGGGGAGGCGGGCGCGCTGCACGGGGTGGAGGTGACGCACCTGGAGGGCGGCGCCCGGGTCCTGGAAGCGGACCGGCTGCTGGCGTTCTTCGGGCTGTCCATGGACCTCGGCCCGATCGCGGGCTGGGGGTTGGACCTGGAGCGCAGCCACGTGCAGGTGGATCCGGCCACCTGCCAGACCAGCGTGCCCGGCGTGTTCGCCATCGGCGACGTGGCAGCGTATGCCGGCAAGCTGAAGCTGATCCTGCAAGGGTTCAGCGAGGCGGCGGTGGCGGCGCACGCGATCCACCCGATCGTGCACCCGGACACGGCGCTGCATTTCGAGTATTCCACCAGCAAGGGCGTGCCGGCCTAGCGGGCCGGCTCACAGGAGATGCCATGACCCGATTGGACGACGAAGAGCCTGACGCCCCCGACGGGCCGGACGTGCCGGAGCCGATGGGGCCGGACACCAAGGAGCCGAGCGACAACCGCACGCTGAGCTCACCGATCAACGAGCTGGAAAGCCGGCTGCTCAAGCAGCGCAAGGTGCTGGTGTTCGGCGCGATCAACGACAAGGTGGCGCGCGACGTGACCGGCCGCCTGCTGGCGCTGGCGAGCGAGGGCAGCGGGCCGATCGACGTGTACATCAACTCGCCCGGCGGCCACGTGGAGAGCGGCGACACCATCCACGACATGATCCGCTTCGTGGACGCCGAAGCCCCGGTGCGGGTGATCGGCACCGGCTGGGTGGCGAGCGCGGGCGCGCTGATCTTCTTGGCCGGCCGCAAGGAGAACCGCATGTGCCTGCCCAACACGCGCTTCCTGCTGCATCAGCCGATGGGCGGCGTGCGCGGCCCGGCGACCGACATCGACATCGAGGCGCGCGAGATCATCAAGATGCGCGAGCGGATCAACCAGTTGATCGCGCGCGAAACCGGGCAGAGCTACGAGCGGATCGCCAACGACACGGACCGCAACTACTGGATGAGCGCGGAGGAGGCGATTGCCTACGGGCTGGTGAGTCGGGTGGTGCAGTCGGCCAAGGAGTTCTGAGCGGGCGGCGGGGAGGGTTGCGCCTCCTTGCCTTTGGATGTTTGCAGCATTTGTCATCTTCCCGTTCAGCCAGGCGCTTCTGGGGTTAATTATGCAAGAAGGTGAATACCACCTTGGTCATGCAGATGATGAGGTAAGGCGTCAGCAAGTTCAGGCCAATATCATGGAGCCCATGACCCGCAGCCTCTTGGCAGCATGTGGGGTAGGACCGGGCCAGGTTGTGTTGGATATTGGCTGCGGTCCTGGCGATGTTGCGCTCATCGCTGCTGAGAAAGTTGGACCGAAGGGGATGGTGATCGGCGTTGATGTCGGACCGAAGGTGCTGGAAGTCGCGCGGCAGCGGGCTTCGGCAGCGGGTTACACCAACCTTCACTTTTACGAAGGTTCGGATGCCGACCTAAGCCAACAACCCGAGTTTGACGTGGCGCTTGGCCGGTTGGTCCTGATCCACCAGAAGGAGCCAGTGCAATTCGTCAAGAACGTCGCGGCTAAGGTGCGTCCTGGCGGGATCGTGGCGTTTCACGAACACGCCGGCATAGCGCCGCCATCCTGCCGCCCGCAGTTCAGTCTTTATGATGAGATTTTGCAGACGATAACGAACTGCTTCCAATCCTCATTCAACTATCCATGCGCAGCTTTCGAGATGTCCGAAATCTTCCATAAAGCAGGACTTGGAGTTCCGCGCTTGAGCAGTGCTTATCCGGTCGTCTCGAATTCAGATTCCGAGATATTCGAATGGTGCGAGCTGTGCCTTAAAGGTTTTTACTCCATGGGCACCTTGAGGAATCCCCGTTACGATGTTACAACAGTTAAGTCTCGACTGCGCGATGGATTCGTGAACTTGCATAGCCAAGTTCTTGGCATGCTGGAGTTTACTGGATGGGCCTTGAAGGCCGGCGAGCAACAATCTTGAGGATGTCTGCAACACTTGCTCATCTTGTCAAGCGCCCTGCCCGTTCGAGCAAGAACGCTTATAGTCTCATCCTGGAGCTGCCCGGTCTTCCTCTCTAAATGGTCGCTGCAGGTCATGAACTTGATACGTAAGCTGGCTTGGTCTTCCATGGACCCGCTGA
Organism: uncultured Acetobacteraceae bacterium; assembly: GCA_964245495.1. Lineage (GTDB taxonomy): Bacteria > Pseudomonadota > Alphaproteobacteria > Acetobacterales > Acetobacteraceae > LMUY01. The sequence goes on along the minus strand of CAXTNC010000075.1, from coordinate 12,179 downwards.
CAACAGCCATCAAGTCGCTCGGAGTGGGCTTTCCCCGTCCATCATCTCATCCCATCCTCGGACCGTGCGCTGAACGCCCTTTACGACGTCGCCACCTTCCTCACCACCGTCACCGCATCCGGCGACGACCAGTCCGCCGCCCCCTCCAGCCAGCCGACCTCGTAGCCGTTCTTGTCGATCAGCAGCGTGGTCGGGATGCCGCGCACGTTCAGGTCGTGCGCCATGGCGCTCATCGGGTCGAGCAGCACCGGCAGGTTGCGGATGTCGTGCTCGGCGAAGAAGCGCTGCACCACCGCAGCGCCCCCGCGGTCGGACGCCACGGGCAGCACCACGATGTCGTCGCGCCCCACCAGGTGGGCCAGATCGTCCAAAGCGGGCATCTCGCGCACGCAGGGGATGCACCAGGTGGCCCACAGGTTCAGCACCACCGCCTTGCCGGGGTAGTCCGCCAGGGTGCGGGGCGAGCCGTCCGCGGCGCTGAACCGTGGATCGACCTTGCGCGGCTGCGGCAGGGCGTGCAGCTGGTCGATGCCCCCCAGCGACTGGGCCCGCAGTTTACGCAGCGGGGCCGCCGCCGCTAGGGTCCCGGCGGCCGCCACCAGGGCGCGGCGCGTCATCTCGGTCATCAGGGTGGGTCCTTGCCAGCACAATCAGAGCCGCAACGTCGGGACGCAGGCGCCAACGCGCAATGGGGCGGGCGCTTCGCTGGCGGGCCGTCCGCCATCATGGCTGAGATCAACGCCTCCATCGGCTTTGACCGCAGGCTGTGGCGGCAGGACATCCGCGGCTCCCTGGCGCACGCCGCCATGCTGGCCCGCGTCGGCATCATCGGAGCAGCGGACGAGGCGGCGATCCGCGACGGGCTGGCCGCCATCGGCGCGGAGATCGAGGCGGGGCGGTTCGCCTTCGACCCGGCGCTCGAAGACATTCACATGAACATCGAGGCGCGGCTGACCGAGCGCATCGGCGAGGCCGGCAAGCGGCTGCACACGGCGCGCAGCCGCAACGACCAGGTGGCGACCGATTTCCGCCTGTGGGTGCGCGACGCCATCGACGCGCTGGACGGCCAGGCGGCCGGGCTGATGCGGGCGCTGGCGGACCGGGCGGCGCAGCACGCGGCGGACCCGATGCCCGGCTTCACCCACCTGCAAACCGCGCAGCCGGTGACGTTCGGCCACCACCTGCTGGCCTACGTGGAGATGCTGCACCGCGACCGCGGCCGGCTGCGGGACGCCCGGGCGCGGCTGAACGAGTGCCCGCTGGGGGCGGCGGCGCTGGCCGGCACCTCGTTCCCGATCGACCGGGACGCCACGGCGGCGGCGCTGGGCTTCGACCGCCCGGCGGCGAACTCGCTGGATGCCGTGTCCGACCGGGACTTCGCGCTGGAGTTCCTGGCCGCCGCCGCCATTTGCGCCGTGCACCTGTCGCGCCTGGCGGAGGAGATCGTGCTGTGGTGCTCGGCGCCGTTCGGCTTCGTGCGGCTGTCGGACGCGTTCACCACCGGGTCCTCCATCATGCCGCAGAAGCGCAACCCGGACGCGGCGGAGCTGGCGCGGGCCAAGACGGGACGGGTGGTGGGCGCGCTGGTGGCGCTGCTGACGGTGATGAAGGGCCTGCCGCTCGCTTACGCGAAGGACACGCAGGAGGACAAGGAGCCGGTGTTCGACGCCGCCGACGCGCTGGCGCTGGCGCTGGCCGCGATGACCGGCATGGTGCGCGACCTCCAGCCGGACACGGCGCGGATGCGGGCGGTGGCGGGCAGCGGCTTCGCCACTGCGACCGACCTGGCCGACTGGCTGGTGCGGGCGCTGCGCCTGCCGTTCCGCACGGCGCACCACGTCACCGGCCGGCTGGTGGCGCGGGCGGAGGCGCGCGGCACGGAGCTGGCCGGGCTGAGCCTGGCGGAGATGCAGGCGGAGGAACCCGGCATCACCGCCGCCGTGTTCGAGGTGCTGACGGTGGAGGCGTCCGTGGCGTCGCGCACCAGCTGCGGCGGCACGGCGCCCGGCAACGTGGCGCAGCAGGCGGCCCGGTGGCAGGCGGCGCTGGCATGAGGGCCGTCCTGGCGCTGCTCGCCGCCCTGGCCTTGGCCGGGTGCGGCAAGAAAGGCGTCCCGGACGCGCCGGGTCCGGCGGACCAGATCACCTATCCGCGCAGCTACCCCACCCACTGACGCCCCACTGGCGGCGCAGCGACCCGGCCAGGCCCCGCCCGAGCGCCGCCAGGCCCGCGGGACGCCACGGGTTGATGACCAGCAGCCCGACCCGGCGGCGGCGCTGCGTGGTCCAGGATGCCTTGTACGGGTCGTCGCCGCGGCCGAAGTCCAGCTCCGCCACCCGCTCCTCGTCCAGCAGGCGCCGGATCATCATCGCGGTCAGCGCCGTGCCGGGGGAAAGCGGCTTGAACGCCTCGCCGTGCGCCAGCTTCAGCACGGTGGCCCGCCCCTGCCCCACCGCCCAGAACTGCACGGCGGCCGGGCGCTCCCCTGCCCACAGCACGCCGAGGCGCAACGCGCCCTGTTCGGCCAGGCTGCGCATCAGGCCGGCGTTGAAGCGGGGAAACGGTTCCGGCTCCTTCCAGCTCGCGCCGTAGACTGCCTCGAAGGCGTCGATGCCGCGCTGGAGGCCGTCCGGCAAAGTGAACAGCTCGAAACGCGCCTCCGCCTCGCAACGCTTCAGCTTGCGGCGCACCGTTTCGCGCAGCGCGCCGGGCCGGACGGACAGGTACTCAGCCCAGGACCGCCCGGCCACCGGCTCATGCCAGTTGCCGAAATGGTTGAAGCTTTGCACGCGCAGGCCGGCTTCCCGCAGCCCGGCGGTGAACGGGGCGAGGCCCGGCCATTCCGCCGGCACGGCGTCCAGCCGCACGGTGGCGCAGTTTCGGTAGAACCTGCCCAGCCGTCGCCCAGCCCTCAGCGGGTCGGCGGCCAGCACCGGCCAGTGCGCGCAGGTGTAGGGCGTGGTGAGGCTGGCCAGGCGGCGGCCCCGGCGTTCCAGCGGTGCCAAGGCGATGGAAGCGCCGTCCTGCATCAGCACGGCGAAGCAAGGCGAAGCCTCCGGCGGCAGGGCGTGGGCCGCCACCGTCCGGTACCAGTCGGCGTTGCCGAGCGGGTCGGGCGGGAACAGAGCGGCGCTGCCCGGCGGCAGGTCGTCGAGAGAGGATGCGAGAACCAAATCCATGGCCATGAGCCTACCGCAGCAGGGCGTAGGCGGCCCGGCCGATCCATTCGTGCAGCGCGTAGTAGCTTGCCAGCCAGTCCTTGGTGCGCGGGACGAAGTCCGATGCCTGCCAGGCCGGGAACGGGTCCAGCCGGACCGGGGCGGCGGTGGCGGTGATGCCGGCGCGGGCGAAGGCGGCGAGCGCCCGCGGCATATGCCAGGCGTGCGTCACGAGGTAGACCGAACGGACGCCGTCCGCCTTCAGCACCGCGGCGCTGTCGGCGGCGTTCTCCCACGTGTCCAGCGCCTTTGGCTCCGTCCAGCGCACTGGCATGCCGAAGTCCTCGGCCAGGCTGCGCGCCATGACGGCGGCCAGGGTGACACCCTCCGGCGTCGGCCCGCCGGTGACCAGGATGGGCAGGTGCGTCCGCCGGGCCAGCGCCGCCCCTGCCCGCTCCCGCTCCAGGGTGAGCGTGTCGGGCGTGATCTCCTCCGGGCTGGCGCCGCGCGTGACCCCGGCCGAAAGGATCACGATCGCTTCCGGCGGGTCGGCGGCCGAGGGCGTGAGCGGCAAGCCTGTCTCCAGCGAGGCAGTGAGCAGGCCGGACACGGCGGGCAAGGCGAGCAGGAGCAGGCCGGCCAGCCCGAACGCGAGAACGGCCAAGCCGGCGCGGCGGTGGCGCAGGCCGAGCAGCAAGCCAGCGCCGCACACCGGCAACAGGCTGAGCGGGGGCACGCCGAAGGCGATAGGCAGGGCGCTCAATGACACGGCAGTCCCTTTGCCCAGTTCGGCGTGGATGCGGCGCAAGCATGGAGCTGATGGCGTTGCGTGCGGCTACGAGAGGCAGATCGCGAGGAAGGCGCGGGTCTTCTCTGCCCAGTCCGCGCGGGCCGCGACCCGCAGCCCCTCGCGGCTGAGCTGCTCCCGCAGCGGCGCGTCCTCCCGCATCCGCAGCATCGCCGCCGCGATGGCCGCCACGTCGCGCCCGTCCACCACCAGGCCGTTGACGCCGTGCTGCACCGCGTCCGTGCTGCCGCCGTCCCGCCCAGCGATCACCGGCAGGCCGCAGCTGTTGGCTTCCAGGAACACCAGGCCGAAGCCCTCGGTGTCGCCGTTGGCCAGCTCGCGGTTGGGCATGATGAACGCATCGCCGAGCCGGTAGTGGTCCACCAGCTCGTCGTCCGCCACGGCGCCGGCGAACACCACCTGCCCTGACAGGCCCAGCTCCGCCGCCAACCCGTGCAGCGGGTCGGCATAGGGGCCGCTGCCCACGACCAGGTAGCGGCAGTCAGGATGCCGGGCCGCCACCGCGGCGAAGGCGCGGATGGCGTGATCGACGCCCTTCTTCTCCAGCAGCCGGCAGACGGAGACGAAGACGAAGCAGCCCGGGAGCCGGTAAAGATCCAGAAGGTCCTGCGCCTTGGCCTGCGGATGGAAACGCCCGGCATCGACGCCGTTCTCCAGCAGGCTGACCCGGCCCGGCGCGCCCAGCAGCGCCGCCACGGCGGCCTGGGTGAAGCGGCTGACCACGACCACCCGGTCGCTTTCGCGCAAGACCTGGCGGGCGCGGGCATGGCCCCGGTCGTAACGGTCCTCCGTGGTGATCTCCTCGCCGTGGACGTAGGCGACCGTGCGCACGTCGGGCACGAAGCGGAACAGCCGGATGATCCAGCCGCTGGCCAGCAGCTCTCCCACGCAGACCGCCCCTGCGCCCTCCCGCCACACCGTCCACAGCAGGAGGGCGGCCAGCCGCAGCCGAATGGCGCCGTCCCGCGCCCAGAACAGCAGCTTGCGCAGGCCGCGCCGGGGCACGCCGTCCATCCGGGTGCGCAGCAGCGGCAGCCGGATGGTGCGGTAAGGCTTGCCGCGGTCGTGCTCGCGCCAGCCGATCGCTGGCAGGCCGTCAAGGTAGCTGTTGCGCGGCGCCACCACGACCATCCGCTCCCCGGCGCAGCGCGCGAGGTTGGCGTACACCACGGCCGAGCCGCCGCGCACGGGCGGGAAGTTGTTGGCGACCAGCAGCACCCGGCGGCGCTTCACGCCCAGCGCCTTCGGGCGCGGCACTTTCAAACGGACGCCTCCCGCAGCCGGGCCGGCAGTTGGGCCAGGCTCGCGAACTCGAATCCCATGGTGGCGGCCATGGCGTGCAGCACGGCCGAAAGCCGGTCGTAGAAGGCGTGCAGCTCCGCCCGGGTGCGGACGTACGGGCTGCGGCCCACGTCGAGCGAGGAGCTGTGGAAGCTGAGCACGAACACGGTCTGCCCCCGGCCGCGCAGGTGCCGCACCAGCCGCAGCATGGCCCGCACGTCATTGCCCTCGGGCGAGAGGGTGATGCGCTCGGCGAAGCGCAGCCGGGTGACGATGCCGGGCACGTGCAGCCGGGTCAGCCCCGGCGTCGCCAGCGCGCGGTAGGCTGGGGCGGCCAGCCGCCCGCCCCAGCCGACCACGCTGCGGCAAAGCGGCACTTCCAGCAGCCGGCGGCGCTCGCCGAACCAGAACACCTGGTAGTCCTGGCCGCCGTAGTCCGGCCCGCCCTCGTCGGCGGCGGTGGTGCGGGGCGCCATGCTGGCGTCGATGGCGAAGCCGTGCTTCTCCAGCAGGGCCGCCGTGCCGCGGCCGAGGCCGTAGCGCCCGGCGCGGTAGATGCGCGGCTCGATGCCGAAGCGCTCGATGAAGCGCTGCTTGAGCCGGACCAGCTTGCGCTCCTCCAGCCCGGGCGGAAGATTGCCGGAAAAGGAGGTGGCGTGCCCGCTCCGCGCGTCCTCCGGCTCGAACGGCGGGTTGACCCACGGGTGCAGCTGCACGCCGACCTCGCACTCGCCCCGGCGCAGCTGGCGGCGCAGGATGTGGACCACGTCCTCGTCCTCCAGTACGGGGTAGGTGAGCAGGTAGGTGGGCACGACGCCGTAGGCCCCCACGATCTCTTGCAGCACGCGGACATTCTTCATGCATCTCGTGGAATAATCCGTGAACGGCACGGGCTGGTCCCAGTCGAAGTCCTCCTCCGCGTCCACGGCCAGGGCGCAGACGGGACGGTTGGACACGGGGACGGAGGGGACGACGTTGGCGAACATGGCAAGCACCTCACCCGGTCATAACGGCTGCGCGCCGCCGGGCAAGGCCCGATGCGCTCAGGAAGCCGGGCAGGTTTAGCCGCACTGTGTTGACAAGCAGCATAGAAGCGCCGGCCGACCTGGCGGCATTGGGCGCGCGATGGCAGGCGCTGGAAGCGCAGGTGGAGTGCTCGTTCTTCCAGAGCTGGGCCTGGGTCGGCTGCCTGGCGGAGCTGCGCTGCGACGACCCGGTGCTGGTCGAGACCCGGCGGGACGGACCGGTCGTGGCCCTGGCCCTGTTCAACCGGCGGCGGGGCCGCTGGCCCTGGACGCCCGACCGGCTTTGGCTGGCCGAGACGGGCCGGGCCGAATGGGACAGCGTGTTCATCGAGCGCAGCGGCGCGCTGTGCGACCCGGCGGACCGCGGAGCGCTGCGGCATTGCCTGGCCGCTGCCGCCGAGGGGGGCCGCATCCTCACGCTGAGCGGGCTGGGCCAGGGCCAGGCGGAAACGGCGCAGGCCATGCGCGCCGCCATCGTGTCGCAGACCCGGACGGCGCCCGTGCTTGACTTGAAGGGCGACCATCTCGCCCGGCTGAGCGCCAACACCCGCCACCAGCTGCGCCGCTCCGCCCGGCGCTACGGGGAGGTCGGCCCGTTGCAGGTCATCCGGGCGGAGACGGCGGGGCAGCGGCACGAGTTCCTGCGCGCGCTGGCGGCGCTGCACCAGGCAGCCTGGACCGCGCGGGGCAAGCCGGGCGCGTTCGCCGAAGAGAGCTTCACCCGGTTCCACCACGCGCTGATCGACCGCACGGAGGCGGTGGACCTGCTCCGCATCACGGCGGGCGAGAGAGTGGTCGGCTACCTGCACGGCTTCGTGCACCGCGGCCGGGTCTGCGCCTACCAAAGCGGGTTCGACTACGCGAACGCCCCGCCGCACGGCAAGCCGGGGATGACCTGCCACATGCTGGCGATCGAGCGTTACGCGCGGGAAGGATGCGCCGTGTATGACTTCCTGGGCGGCGCGGACCGCTACAAGACCAGCCTGGCCAGCTCCGCCGAGACGCTGCACTGGCTGACGCTGATGCCCCGCTGGTCGCCGCAGGGAATGACGGCGCGGCTGAAGGCCAGGGTGCGGCGGCCTGGCTAGCCGGCCTCCCGCGCCAGCAGCGCCCGCTTGCGCTCGACGCCCCAGCGGTAGCCGGACAGGGCGCCGTCGCTGCGCACCACGCGGTGGCAGGGGATGGCCACCGCCAGCGCGTTGGCGGCGCAGGCAGCTCCCACCGCACGCACCGCGCCGGGTGCGCCGATGCGGGCGGCGATCTTCGCGTAGCTCGCGGTTTCGCCGGGTGGGATGCCGCGCAGCGCCTGCCAGACGCGCTGCTGGAACGCGGTGCCGCGCACGTCCAGCGGCAGGTCCAATCCCAGCCCTGGCGCCTCGACGAGGCCCACGGCCTGCGCCACCAGCGCCTCGAACCCGGCGTCGCCGCCGATGAGGCTCGCCCGGGGGAAACGGTCTTGCAGGTCCCGCGCCAAGGCGTCCGGGTCATCGCCGAGCAGGATGGCCGCGACCCCCTTGCCGCTGGCCGCGACCAGGATGGCGCCCAGGAAGCATTGGCCGACGGCGAAGCGCAGCTCCTCCCCCGCCCCGCCGGAGCGGTAGCGGCCCGGCGTCATGCCCAGCAGGCTGGCCGAGGCCGCGTAGAACCGTCCGTTGGACTGGAACCCGGCGCCGTAGATGGCCTGGGTCACGCTGCCGGCCGCGCCCAGTTCCTGCCGCACCCGCGCCGCGCGGCACGCATCGGCGTAGGCCTTGGGCGTGACGCCGGTGGCGGACTTGAACAGGCGGTGGAAATGGGACGGGCTGAGGTCCGCGGCAGCGGCCAAGGCGGCAAGGGAGGGCGGCTGCCCCGCTTGCTCGATCGAGCGGCAAGCCTTGGCGACGATGACGGCATTTTCAGCCTGGATCGACAAGCCGTTCGGGTTGCAGCGGCGGCACGGGCGGAACCCTGCTGCTTCCGCTGCGGCGGGCGCGGCGAAGAAGCGGACGTTCCTCGGGTTGGCCGGGCGCGAGGGGCAGGAGGGGCGGCAGTACACGCCTGTCGTCGCCACGGCGTACCAGAACAGGCCGTCTGCGCCCTTGTCGCGGGCGGCGACTCGCGCCCAGCGCGGATCGCGCCGGACCGCGGTTCCGTCCTGGGCCGGGCTGGTCATGGCCGCCATCACTGCCGCCTCCTGCTTCATCGCACGCCGGGCGTAAGCTGGTCGTGGCCTCGGGGCGCTCCGTTCCTTGCGCTCGAATCGTGGCTGGACGCGCGCAGGGGTCAATGCGGAAGGGCGCAGGCCGCCACGGTCAGCACGCCCGATGCCGGCGCGCCGCGAGCAGGCCGGCAAGGCCGAGGCCGAGCACGAACAGGGTGGCCGGCTCCGGGACCGACACAGCATCGCCCAGGAAGGTGATGGCCACCGAGCCGTCGCCGGCGTTCACGCCGCCAGCGCTTCCGTAATCGGCGTAGCCGTAGCCGCCGAAGAGTCCGGCGGGGCTGAAGGTGGGGTTGCCGCCGCTGTCGAACGAGCCGCCGCCGCCGCCGCCGAACCCTTCAGCGGCGCCGGCGCCGCCGCTGAAGCCGCCGCCTCCACCGCCGCCAAACTCGCCGCCAGCGCCACCGCCGCCAAAGCCCCCATTGCCGTCGCCCAGGGCGGCGATGCCTCCCGCGAGGCTGGGGAAGCCATCGCCGCCAGGGGCGAGAGGGCTGAACGCCGTCGCGCTTGCGTCCCGGCCGGGTCCGTCGAAGCCGCCCCCGCCCCCGGCGCCGCCTGAGCTGCCGCCTCCGCCGCCGTTCGTTCCGGGGGCGCTGTCGCCAGGGTTGGGAAGGTCTGGGAAGCCAACAACGTAGGCGCCGCCTGCCGTTCCGGGCAGGCCGCCGCCGCCCCGGCTATTGCTCGCGCCGCCGCCGCCGCCTGCGACCAGCAAAGGCGTGCTGCCAGGCCCGACCACGAAGGTCCCGCCGCCGCCGCCGGCAGAGAAATAGACTCCGGATGGCTGCGCGTTGCCGCCGGCGCCGCCGACGGCAATCTGCAACGCCTCGCCGCCGGCGAGCAGGAAGTCGCCGCCGACCTGCGCGCCCAGGCCACCGCGGGCCGTGAAGCTGCCGGTGCCTCCCTGGGCGCCGGAGGCGACGATGGCGTAGAGGCCGGCTTCCGGCGCCACGAAGGTTTGGAAGCCGCCGGTGAAGCCGAACGTGATCGGCGCCGCTGCGGCCGTGCCGATGGACGCGGCAAGGGCCAGCGCCGCAGTGTTGGCGAGCAGGAAGGCGCGCATGGTTCGTCCTCGTTTCGGTGCGATTGCGGCACCGTGATCTAGTCGTCATCACGATGGAACATGCAAGGAGGATGAGGCCCTCCGCCCACGCGGGCGCTACCATGCACGAATGGCCGCCCTCCGCATCAACGCGCGCATCGAGCTCGACGAGTCCGAGCTGGAAGAGCGCTTCATCACCGCCGGCGGACCCGGCGGGCAGAACGTCAACAAGGTGGCGACCGCCGTGCAGCTGCGCTTCGACGCGGCCCGTTCAGCGGCACTCAGCCCGGCCGTGCTGTCCCAGCTCGCCGCCCTGGCGGGGCGGCGCATGACGGCGGACGGCGCGCTGCTCATTTCGGCCAGCCGCTTCCGCACTCAGGAGCGCAACCGGGCGGACGCGCGCGAGCGGCTGGCGGAGCTGATCCGCGAGGCCGCCGAGCCGCCGGCGTTCCGGGTGAAGACCCGCCCCACCCTGGCCAGCAAGCGGCGGCGGCTGGATGCCAAAACGTCACGCGCCGCGGTGAAACGCGGACGCGCCCGGCCTGAGGGGGATTAATGGGCGACCGGAGGGCGGCTGCGGGGTAGAGAACGCCGGGTCCGTCCGGGAGGCTGCTTCGGTGTCATTGTCGCGTTCGCTGCTCGGCCGCACGCTCGCCAACCGGGAAGCGGGCCAGGGCAAGATCGGCGTGCTGGAAGGCGTGCCGGCCATGGGGCTGGACGGGCTTGGCTCCGCCGCCTACGGGCCGGAAGCGGCGCTGACCGTGCTGGCGCCGCTGGGGGCGGCGGGCCTCGGCATCATCGGGCCGGTCACGGCGGTCATCCTGCTGCTGCTGGCGGTGCTGTTCTTCTCCTACTGGCAGACGATCGCCGCCTACCCGTCCAACGGCGGCTCCTACACGGTGGCGAAGGAGAACCTGGGGGAGAACGCGGGGCTGCTGGCGGCGGCGGCCCTGATGGTGGATTACATGCTGAACGTGGCGGTCGGCATCTCGGCGGGCGTCGGCGCCTTCACCTCCGCCGTGCCGGCGGCGCAGGCCTACACGCTGCCGCTGTGCCTCCTCGTGCTGGCGGTGGTCACGCTGGTGAACCTGCGCGGCACCAAGGAGTCGGGCCTGGCGTTCGGCGTGCCGACCTACCTGTTCATCGCCTCCCTGGGCGGCATCCTGCTGGCGGGCGCGTGGAAGGCCGCGATGGGGGCGGCGCCCGTCATCCCGCCGCCTGTCCTGCCGCAGGCCGCTGCCGCGCCCAGCCTGTGGCTGCTGCTGCGCGCCTTCGCGGCCGGGTGCACGGCGATGACCGGGGTGGAGGCGGTCAGCAACGGCGTGGGCGCGTTCCGCGAGCCGCGCGCGCGTCACGCCCATGGCACGCTGGCCGCCATCGTGGCCGTGCTGGGGCTGCTGCTGGCCGGCATCGCTTACCTTTGCACCACCTACCACGTGGGCGCCATGGACCAGACCAAGCCGGGTTACCAGAGCGTGCTGTCCCAGCTGGTGTCGGCGGTGCACGGGCGCGGCTGGCTGTACTACGTGACGATCGGCAGCGTGCTGGCGGTGCTGTGCCTGTCGGCCAACACCTCCTTCGTGGGGTTCCCCCGGCTGTGCCGGCAGGTGGCGAGCGACGGCTACCTCCCCGTGGCGTTCGCGCTGCCGGGGCGGCGGCTGGTGTACACGGCGGGCATCCTGTTCCTCGCTGCCGGCGCGGGGCTGCTGCTGGCGGCGTTCGGCGGCATCACCGACCGGCTGATCCCGCTGTTCGCCGTCGGCGCCTTCCTGTCGTTCAGCTTGTCGCAGTTCGGCATGGCGTCGCATTGGCGGCGGCAGGGCGCCGGGCGGGCGGACCAGGTTCGGCTGGCAGTCAACGGCATCGGCGCCGTCGCCACCACGGCCGCTTTGGCGATCATCCTGGTGGCCAAGTTCACCGAAGGCGCCTGGCTGACGGTGCTGGTGATCCCCGCGGCCTGGGGGGCGCTGCACCTGGTGCACCGGTACTATGCCGGCCTGGACCGCCAGCTGCTGCAAGGCCGGGACGCGCCGCTGCGCCTGCACCCGCCGCGGGCGCCCTGCTTGCTGATCCCGATCAGCCGCTGGGACCGGGTGGCGCAGAAGGCGGTGGCGTTCGCCATGGGGCTGTCCTCCGACGTGACGGCGCTGCACTGCACCGAGCTGGAAGGCCCGGACGCCGAGGAGCACGAGAAGAACCTGCGCGGCGAATGGGAGCACTGCGTGGCCAGCCCGGCGCGGGCGGCGGGCCTGCCGCCGCCCCGGCTGGTGGTGCAAACGTCGCAATACCGCAGCGTGCTGGCCCCGCTGCTCCGGCTGATCGCCGAGCAGGATGCGCGCGAGCCTGGCGGATCAGTGGCCGTGGTGCTGCCCCAGCTGGTCGAGCGGCGCTGGTGGGAGGCGGCGATGCACACGCACCGGGAGCGGCGGCTGCGGGTGGCGCTGCTGCGCGACGGCGGCCCGGAACTGGCAGTGATCGGGGTGCCTTGGCAGCTGAACCCTCCCCTGCCAGGGGCGGCGTTGGCGGAGGAGGAGGCGGGCGGCTGAAACCGCGATCGAGGGCCCGTCCGGGACAGGCCTGCGGAGCACGCCAGGGCGTGCCCGACCCGTCCCGGGCCTTGGGCGGCTTACTGGGACGGCACGGTGATTTGGAAGTGTGTGGTTCCGTT
>CAXTNC010000074.1:0-14586 GCA_964245495.1 uncultured Acetobacteraceae bacterium | reverse complement strand
GACACCTCGCCGGTCCGCTCGGCCCGCTTCCGGCCGATCTACCGCCAATTGGTGCTGGTGCTGGTGGTGTCGCTGTTCGTGCTGGGCGAGGTGGGCGCGCACCGTCCGGAAGGCATCTGGGTGGTGCTGGGCCGGGTGGCGACGGCGTACTACTTCCTGCACTTCCTGGTGCTGCTGCCGGTGCTGGGCAAGCTGGAGCGGCCGCTGCCGCTGCCGGAGAGCATCAGCCGCCCGGTGCTGGCGCCGCGCAACCCGCGCAACCCGGGCGGCGGCGGGCCGCTGCCGCAGGGCGCCACGGCGAAGCCGATGGAGAAGCCGTGATGCGGCTGGCCTCCCTCGCCCTGCTGTCCGCCCTGGCCATGCCCAGCCTGGCGGCGGCGCAATCGGAGCCGGAAGCGCTGCCCAAGGTCAACTGGTCGTTCGACGGGCCGTTCGGCACCTACGACCGCGCGTCCGCCCAGCGCGGCTTGCAGGTGTGGCAGGAGGTTTGCTCCAACTGCCACTCCATGAAGGAGGCGTATTACCGCAACCTGCAGGGGATTGGGCTGACGGCGGAGCAGGTCAAGGCGTTCGCCTCGACGGTCACCGTGCCCGGCGGCACGGACGACCAGGGCCAGCCGATCGACCGGCCGGCGCTGCCGTCCGACCATTTCCGCTCGCCGTGGCCGAACGACAAGGCGGCGCGGGCGGCGAACAACGGCGCGCTGCCGCCGGACCACTCGCTGATCGAGAAGGCGCGCGAGGGTGGGGCGACCTACGTGCAGGACTTGCTGCTCGGCTACCAGGACCCGCCAGCCGGCATGAAGATGGCGGACGGGATGAACTACAACGTCTATTTCCCCGGCCGCCAGATCGCGATGGCGCAGCCGCTGCACGACGACCAGGTGACCTACGCCGATGGCACCAAGGCCACCCTGGAGCAGGAATCGCATGACGTGGCGATGTTCCTGACCTACATGGCGAACCCGGAGATGGAGCAGCGCAAGCGGATGGGCGTGCGCATCGTGCTGTTCCTGGCCGGCATGACAGCCGTGACCTACGCGGTGAAGCGCAAGGTCTGGGCCGACGTGCACTAGGGGCCAAGCATGGATAGCATCCAGCCGGTGATCGGCATCATTGGCGGCTCCGGCCTGTACGACATCGAGGGGCTGGAGAACAAGGAATGGCGGCACGTCCCCACGCCGTGGGGCGAGCCGTCCGACCAGCTGCTGTTCGGCCGGCTGGGCGGGGTGCAGTGCGTGTTCCTGCCCCGGCACGGCCGCGGCCACCGGCTGTCGCCCAGCCACCTCAACTACCGCGCCAACATCGACGCGCTGAAGCGTTCCGGCGTCACGGACGTGCTCTCCTTGTCCGCGGTGGGCAGCCTCAAGGGCGAGCACCCGCCGGGCCACTTCGTCATCGTGGACCAGTTCATCGACCGCAGCTTCGCACGGGAGAAAAGCTTCTTCGGCGACGGCTGCGTGGCGCACGTGAGCGTGGCGCACCCCGTCTGCCCCCGGCTGGGCGATGCGCTGGAGGCCTCCGCCCGCGGGCTGGACCTGCCGGTGACGCGGGGGGGCAGCTACCTCGTGATGGAAGGGCCGCAGTTCTCCACCCGCGCCGAGAGCGAGCTGTACCGCGCTTGGGGATGCAGCGTGATCGGCATGACCAACATGCCGGAGGCCAAGCTCGCGCGGGAAGCGGAGCTTTGCTACGCGACGGTCGCCATGGTGACGGACTTCGATTGCTGGCACCCCGACCACGGCCACGTCACGGTGGACCAGGTGATGGCGGTGATGGCCAGCAACGCCGCCAACGCACGCGCGCTGGTGGGGGCGGCCATCCCCGTGCTGGGGGCGGCCCGAGGTCCCTGTCCCGCCGGGTGCGACCGGGCGCTGGAGTTCGCCATCGTGACGCCGCGGGAGGCCCGCAGCCCGGCGCTGATGGATAAGCTGGACGCGGTGGCCGGGCGGGTGCTGGCTTAAGCCTCATCCCTGACCGGCGGCAGGACCTGCTTTGCCTGCGGCTGCGCCCTGCTCAAGCCTGCGCCGCCCGCAAGTGCCGGATCGGACGCCCTGGCGCCACGGCCTCCGCTGCGGCGGCGACCGACTGCGCATCGATCCCCGCGGCGCGGTACAGCTCCCCGATCGTGCCGGTCTGCCCGAACCTCGTCACTCCCAGGGCGCGGGTGCGGTGGCCGTGCACCGAGCCGAGCCATCCCAGCGCGGCGGGGTGGCCGTCCAGCACCGTCACCAGCCCGCAGTCGCGCCCCACTCCGGCCAGCAGCCGGGCCACGTGGCTCGTCTGGGCGCCTGCCGTCCAATCCCGGTGCAGGCGGTCGGCGGAGGTCACCGCCAGCAGGCCCACGTCGCGCCGGTCCTCCGCGATCAGCCCGACCGCCTCCACCGCTTCGGGCGCCACCGCGCCGGCATAGGCGACCACCACTTGCGCGTTCGGCCCCGGGCGGCGGACCCAGTAGGCGCCGGCGGTGATGTCCCCCACCTCGGCCGGGCGCAGCTGCCGCCGGGGCTGCGCCACCTGCCGGGTCGATAGCCGGAAGTAGACTGAGCCTCCGTCCGCTGCCTGCATGTGCTCGAACGCCCAGCGCAGCATGACGGCCAGCTCGTCCACATAGGCCGGCTCGAAGCTGGTCAGCCCGTCCTGCGCCATGCCGATCAGCGGCGTCATGATCGACTGGTGCGCGCCGCCCTCCCCGGCCAGGCTGATGCCGGAGGGCGTGGCCACCAGGATGAAGCGCGCGTCCTGGTAGCAGGCGTAGTTCAGCGCATCCAGCCCGCGCTCGATGAACGGGTCGTACAGGGTGCCGACCGGCAGCAGCCGCTCGCCGTTGAGGGCGTGCGACAGGCCGAGGGCGGACAGCGCCGTGAACAGGTTCATCTCGGCGATGCCCAGCTCCAGGTGCTGGCCGGCGGGCGAGAAGCGCCAATGGAAGGTGGACGGGATGCGCTCCGTGCGGAACGTGTCCGCCAGCTCCTCGCGGGCATACAGGCCGCGGCGGTTCACCCAGGCGCCCAGGTTCGTGGACACCGTGACGTCGGGCGAGGCGGTCACGATGCGGGCAGCCAGCTCCGTGTCGCCCTTGGCCAGGTCGTGCATCAGCACGCCGAAGCCGTGCTGGGTGGATTGCTCCGCCCCCGGCGGCGCAGGCAGCGCATCCGGCACGGGGATGGCGGGTGCCTGCGTGCGGCGGCTGCCCTGCGCGTTGAAGGGAACAGCCGACAGGAAGGCTTCCAGCCGTTCGGGCGGCGTGTCCAGCCCCTCGAAGCGGTCCCACTCATGGCCGGGCCGCACGCCCATGGCGGCGCGCAGCGTCTCGACCTGGCCTGGGTTCATCAGCCCGGCGTGGTTGTCCTTGTGCCCGGCCAGCGGCAGGCCGAAGCCCTTGATGGTGTAGCAGATGAAGCACACCGGACGGTCATGCGCGCGGGCCTGCGCGAACGCGTCCAGCAGGCAGGGCAGGTCATGGCCGCCGAGGTTGCCCATCAGCGCCGCGAGCTGCTCGTCGCTCCGGCGCTCGATCAGGGCGGAAACGTCGCCCTGGCCGCCCAGCTCGTCGCGCAGGCGGCGGCGGAAGGCGGCGGCGCCGCTGAATGTCAGCGCGGAGTACAGCTGGTTCGGGCAGGCCTCGATCCAGGCGCGCAGCCGTTCGCCGCCTGGCTCGGCGAAGGCGGCCTGCTGCAAGGCGCCGTGGCGGAGCACCACCACGTCCCAGCCGAAGTTGCGGAACATGGCCTCGAACTTGGACCACAGCCCTTCGCGCACCACGGCATCCAGGCTTTGGCGGTTGTAGTCCACCACCCACCAGGCGTTGCGCAGCCCGTGCTTCCAGCCTTCCAGCAGGGCCTCGAAGATGTTGCCTTCGTCCATCTCCGCGTCGCCGATCAAGGCCACCATCTTGCCTTCCGGCCGGCCGCCGCCATCCCAGCCGCGGGCGCGCAGGTAGTCCTGCACCAGCGAGGAGAACAGCGTCTGCGCCACGCCCAGGCCCACGGACCCGGTGGAGAAGTCCACGTCGTCCGTGTCCTTGGTGCGGGATGGGTAGGACTGCGCGCCGCCGAGGCCGCGGAAGCGCTGCAGCTTGTCCAGCGTCTGGTTGCCCAGCAGGTACTGGATGGCGTGGAACACCGGACCCGCGTGCGGCTTGACCGCCACCCGGTCCTCCGGCCGCAGCACGGCGAAGTACAGCGCCGCCATGATGGTGGCGACGGAGGCGCAGGAAGCCTGGTGGCCGCCGACCTTCAGCCCGTCGCCGCTCGGGCGGAGGTGGTTCGCGTTGTGGACCGTCCAGCTGGACAGCCACAGCAGCTTGCGCTCCAGCTCGGCGAGGATGGCGAGGCTTGTCGGGGCGATGCCGTCGGACTCCATGGCCGCCCGCCTGCCAGGAACAAGGCGGCGCTTGGCGAAGTCGCCCACGCCGGGGCAGGCGCTGCTCAGCGGCATGGGTTCGGATGTGGTGGAGCCAAGCGGGGTCGAACCGCTGACCTCCTGAATGCCATTCAGGCGCTCTACCAACTGAGCTATGGCCCCAACCGTCCCGCCAAGCCGGGCGGAGGCGGCGTCATACCGCCCCGCGCTGCCAACATCAAGGCGGGCAACATCAAGGCGGGCAACATCAAGCCAGGCTGGGATGGACGGCGAACTTCGCCTCTGTCTTGGCGCGTATCTCGTCCACGCTCACGTCCGCCGGCTTGTCCACCAAGGTCAGGCCGGGACGGGCCACGTCGAACACCGCCAGGTCCGACACGATCAGGTTGACCACGCCCGCCCCGGTCAGCGGCAGGGTGCAGCGGCCCAGGATCTTGGGCGTGCCGTCCTTGGCCGCGTGCTCCATCAGCACCACCACCTTGGGCACGCCGGCCACCAGGTCCATCGCGCCGCCCATGCCCTTGACCATCTTGCCGGGGATCATCCAGTTCGCCAGGTCGCCGTTCTCGGCCACCTGCAGCGCGCCCAGGATGGAAAGCTGGATATGGCCGCCCCGCACCATGGCGAAGGACTGCGCGCTGTCGAAGAACGAGGTGGAGGGCAGCTTGGTGACCGTCTGCTTGCCCGCGTTGATCAGGTCCGGGTCCTCGTCGCCCTCGTAGGGGAACGGCCCCATGCCCATCATGCCGTTCTCGCTGTGCAGCTGGATGGACATGCCTTCGGGGATGTGATTGGCCACCAGCGTCGGGATGCCGATGCCGAGGTTGACGTAGTAGCCGTCCTGCAGTTCGCGGGCGGCGCGTGCGGCCATCTGGTCGCGGGTCCAGGCCATGCTCGTTCTCCTTAAGCGGCGCGCTTGCGGGTGGTGCGCTGCTCGATGCGCTTGGCCACGCCGGGCACCGCCACCATGCGCTGCACGAAGATGCCCGGCGTGATGATGGCGTCCGGGTCGAGCGCGCCCGCCTCCACGATCTCCTCCACCTGCGCCACCGTCATGCGGGCGGCGGTGGCCATCACCGGGTTGAAGTTGCGGGCGCTCATCCGGTACGCCAGGTTGCCCTCCGGGTCCCCGCGCCAGGCGTGGATGATGGCGAGGTCGGCGAACAGCCCCGTTTCCATGACGTACTGGCGGCCTGCGAACTCGCGCGTGTCCTTGCCCTCGGCGATCTGCGTGCCGGCGCCGGTGGCGGTGTAGAACGCCGGGATGCCGGCGCCGCCGGCGCGAATGCGCTCGGCCAAGGTGCCTTGCGGGTTGAACTCGATCTCCAGCTCGCCAGCCAGGTACTGCCGGGCGAAGGTCGCGTTCTCGCCCACGTAGGAGCTGACCATCTTGCGTATCTGCCGGGTGGCCAGCAGCAGCCCCAGCCCGGCGTCGTCCACGCCCGCGTTGTTGGAGATCACCGTGAGGCCCTTCACGCCGGACTCGCGGATGGCCTCGATCAGCACGGAGGGGATGCCGCACAGGCCGAACCCGCCGGACATGATCGTCATGCCGTCCCGCAGCACGCCGGCCAGCGCTTCCCTGGCATTCCCATACAGCTTGTTGACCGCCATCGCATCCGTCTCCCTGCAAGGCGGCACGCTGCCATCGCCCGAGCGCGGCGGCAATCCGCCACGCGCACCTATATGCTGGCATGTGACGCAAGGAGCTGGTTCATGAAGGTCATCGTCCTCGGCGCCGGCGTGGTGGGCACGACCTCGGCCTGGTTCCTGCAGCAGGCGGGCCACGAGGTGACGGTGCTGGACCGCCAGGCGGCGGCCGGCATGGAAACCAGCTTCGCCAACGCGGGCCAGGTCTCGCCAGGCTACTCCGCCCCCTGGGGCGGACCCGGCGTGCCGCTGAAGGCAATCAAGTGGATGCTGATGACGCACCGCCCGCTGGTGATCCGCCCGATGCTGGACCCGTTCATGTGGCGCTGGATGGCGTCCATGCTGCGCAACTGCACCGAAGCCGCGTACCACGTGAACAAGGCGCGCATGGTCCGCCTGGCGGAGTACTCGCGCGACTGCCTGGACGCGCTGCGCGCCGACACGGGGCTGCGCTACGACGACCGGCAGAACGGCACCCTGCAGCTGTTCCGCACGGCCAAGCAGCTGGACCACGTGGCGGGTGACACCGCCGTGCTGGACGAGGGCGGCGTGCCCTACGAAGTGCTGGACCGCGCCGGGTGCATCGCCGCCGAGCCGGCCCTGGCCCATGCCCACGGCCGTTTCCTGGGCGGCCTGCGGCTGCCCGGCGACGAGACGGGAGACGCCCACCAGTTCACCCAGCGGCTGGCCGCCCTGGCGGCCGAACGGGGGGTCGAGTTCCGCTACGGCGCCCAGGTGGAGCGGCTGGAGCACGAGAACGGCCGGGTGACGGGCGTGGCGGCGGACGGGGCGCGCCACGTGGCGGACCATTACGTGGTGGCGATGGGCAGCTTTTCCCGCCGCCTGCTGGGGCCGCTGGGCATGGATGTGCCGGTGTACCCGGTGAAGGGCTACTCCATCACCATCCCGATCGAGCGGGAGGACGCGGCGCCCGTGTCGACGGTGATGGACGAAACCTACAAAGTGGCGATCACCCGGCTGGGCGGGCGCATCCGGGTGGGCGGCACGGCGGAGCTGGCCGGGTTCAGCGGCGTGCTGTCCGAGCCGCGGCGGCGGACGCTGGCCTACTCGGTGGGCGACCTGTTCCCGGAAGGCGGGGATGTCCGCAAGGCGAGCTTCTGGACGGGGCTGCGCCCGATGACGCCGGACGGCACGCCGATCATCGGGCTGACGCGGTACCCCAACCTGTCCTTGAACACGGGGCATGGAACGCTTGGCTGGACGATGTCCTGCGGCTCGGCGCGAGTGCTGGCGGACCTGGTGTCAGGCCGCAAGCCGGACATCGCCTGCGAGGACCTGGCGTTCAGCCGCTACGGCTGACGCCAGGCCTCTGCCTCAGAACGCGAAGCGGGTGCCGATGGTGGGGTCGATGGTGTTGTTGTAGAGGAACCCGCTGGCCAGGCCGTTGGACACCTCGGAGTACATCGCGCCGGCATACACGTCGAAGCGGGGCGACAGCCGCCAGTCGAACAGAATGGACCCGGCGTTCAGGTCGCCGCGGCAGGATCCCAGGCTGGTGTTGGCGCACGGGACGATGGCGTAGCTGCTCTGGTGCTCGCGGTAGTAGCCCACGTTGACGGAGAAGCGCGGCGTGATGGCGTAGCGCGCGCCGGCCCAGTAGACCTGGAACAGCCGGTTCTGGTTGTAGGCGGTGTTGTTGATCACGCTGAGGATGTAGCCGCCCTGCGTGGTCGAGCCTTGCCCCAGCGGGTTGCGCGGGTTGCTGTACAGGATGTTCTCGTAGCCGGCGAACAGCTGCACCGGGCCGATGCGGTACTTGCCCAGCAGCTGGAACGCCTTGTTGTCCGACACCGTGCCGGCCAGCGTGCCGACTGGGGAGGTCAATACCTGCGCTGCCGACAAGGATGCGGCCGATACAGAGCCGTAGGTTTGCGAGTAGATCGCGTCGAGGTTGAGGTTGGCGTACTCGCCGCCGATGTCGAACTGGAAGTCGCCGCGCGGGTTGGTGTTCGAGGTGTTCACGCTGCGTCCGTTCTGACCGGCGATCTGGTAGATCGCGCCGCCATGCACCGGACCGACATTGACCAGGTACTTGATGGAGGAGTCGAGCCGCGCCTGCTCCGTGACACCCCCGCCGGCGGAGAGGCCCTGGGTTCCGATCACCGAGAACGCGTTGGAGGCGAACAGCGGGTCGTAGGCGATGATGCCGTCCAGGGTGAACGCATTCTGCCGCCCGAAGGTGAGGGTGCCGAAGCGGGCCGAGCTGAGGCCGGCATAGGCGGTGGCGTTGAACGCCTGGCCGGCCCGGCTGGAATCGCCGTTGGAGCTTTGCCGGTTCAGCGCCACGCCGTTGTTCTGCACCAGGGAGCCGGGGCCGTTGGAGAGCTGGCCCGAGGTCAGCAGGAACGAGGTCTGCACGTTGAACACCGCCGCCAGGTCGGGAAGGATCGGCTCCACTCCCCGCAGCCCGATGTTGTTGTAGGTGAGCGAGTTGGGCGCCAAGGAGACGACGGACCTGTTGCTGTTGCGGGAGATCAGCTGCTCCAGGCCGTTCCCGTAGATGCTGCTGAGCGGGACGCCGTGGTTCTGGTAGGCCACACCGAGGTCGAGGGCGCCGTAGAGGGTGACGCCGCGGTAGGTGAGCGCGCCGGCCGAGGGGACCGGCGGCGTGCCGCCGATCGCGGCTGCAGCAGGCGCCGCCGATGCAGTGCGCTCCTCCTCCACCGACGGCGCACCTGCTGACGGAGTGAACCTGCCTTCGGAGGTGGCGTTGCCGGGCGGGAACTGGTTGGTGGTCAGCGGCCCAGTGCCGCCGTTGCCGAGCGTGTTCGAGCTTGTGTTGGCGGCCTGCGCCGCCGCAGACCCGGCCCCCGCCGCGCCGCCTGCGGCTGCCGTCGCTGGCCCCCGTGCCCGTTGCGCCCGCTCGATGCTCTCGATGCGGCGCATCAGCGCCTGGTTCTGCTTTTGCAGCAGGTCGGTCTGCTTCTTGAGGTCCGACAACTCGTCCGCGTGTGCGATGGAAGCGACGCTGACGATCGCCGTGGCGCAGACCAGGGCGCGCCTGATGCCGGTCCCAAGTGCAGGCAACCGCTTCAAAGCCATCGAAACATGTCCTTTTCCCCAGCCCGTTGCCGTCCCAGCCATCAGCTTGAGCGAGCTTCTGCACCCTTGCGCCAGTCGGCAGGCAGCGAAGGTGCGGAAGTCCCTCACGCAGGATGGAGAAATCTTTAGTTTCGGCTCGCGGGGATGTCATCAGCGGCCAGGCCGCCCGCGGGGTGGATTCCAGCAGCCCAGGCAGAATCTGCCATGGCTGTTGCAAAATTACGATATATGCCTGTTGCGTATTTGTGACGACGCTGTTCGCGCCAGCAAGCGGCAACGGCAACCCGGGTCCGCAATGCCCTGGCTCAGCAAGCCGTCATCGGCTGCAGGCGGACATCCCGCTTGGCTTCACGCGAAGCCGCGTCGCTAAGGTGCGAAGCGCGTGCCCATGATGTTGCATGGGAAGCTGCTGGCCAGGCCGTTGCGCAAACAGCAGCGTCGTTGAACAGTCCCTCCTGGCTGAAGCTCCAGGCAGGGAAGGCTCATCCTTGTTGGCCCGAGCGCGGCGCGATGTAGCTGCGCACGGCCGTGCCGCCCCGGGTGGTGTCCCGAACGCCCGCGCGCGGGCGTTGCAGCGAAGCGGCCTGGGTGGCCTGCTGGTCGTGCAGGGCCTGCCACCCCGCCGTCCGCCACTGCTCCAGCTTGGCGTCGAAGTCGATCGGGTTGGACGCTTCCAGCAGCTCGATCACCCGGTTGCGGGTCTCGACCGCGGGATGCAGCACCAGCAGCGCATGGCCGCGGTTGACGCCTTCCGCCATGCCGTGCACCTCGGCGTCCGGCGCGAACAGGCCTTTCAGAGCGCCCCACAAGCCGGTGCTGCCGCCTTCGCTGTTCACCCCGGCGTTGGCGCCGTCGGCCGTGCGGTCGGTGACGAAGGCGTCCCCGGCCAGCCCTTCCGCCGCCAGCCGGTCCAGCGCGGCCTGCGCGTCCGCGGGGGTCTCGAACATGCAGACGATCTGGTCGTCATGCGCCGCCGGGTCATAAAGCGCGATCTCGTGCACGGCCCGGCCGTCCAGGTTGCTGGTCTGGTCGAAGGCGGTGTCGGGCGGCTGCAGCTTGGTCATGACGGCTCCGTAGGATGCTGGAACGTTTACGAACCCGCCCCCGCCGGGTTCCGGCGCGTCACGCCGCGCTCGCCCGGCGGCGGCGCGGCCCGGCGGCCGGGAGGGACGGCTCGTCCGGGCTGCCGAGGGCCGCCAGCAGCGCCGTGCGCAGCGCCGCCAGCTTGCGCTCGTTCTCCACCTTCAGGCCGAACACGTCCTTGACGTAGAACACGTCCACCGCGCGCACGCCGTAGGTGGTCACGTGGGCGGAGGCGATCTGCAAGCCCTGGCCGCTGATGGCCGCCGTCACGTCGTGCAGCAGCCCGGGGCGGTCCCGCCCGTTCACCTCCAGCACCGTGTGGGTGTGGCTGGCGCGGTTGTCGATCACCACGCGCGGCGGCACGTGGATCGCCCGCATCCGGCGGCCCAGCAGGGCATCCCCCACCCGGCGCATCTCGGAGGCCAGCTGCAGCCGGCCGGACAGCGCCTGCTCCACCAGCACGGACAGCCGGGCGAGCCGGTGCGGCGCATCGAACGCGCCGCCGGCCGCGTCCTGCACCCAGAACGTGTCCAGCGCCATGCCGTTGGTCAGGGTATGGATGCGGGCGTCCACGATGGAGGCGCCCGCCACCGCCAGGGCGCCGGCGATGCGGCTGAACAGCCCGGCGTGGTCGCTGGCGTAGGTGGTGATCTCCGTCACCGCCCGGGCGGGCAGCGGCTCGGCCTGCACCGTCAGCGGCGCGCTGGTCGCCTGCGCCTCGCGCACCAGGCGGGCATGGCGCAGCTGCGTCTCAGGGTCGAAGCCCAGCCAGTAGCTCGGGTAGCCGAGGCCGAGGAAATGGTCGCGGTCGGCCTCCGTCCAGTCGGTCATGGAGGCGGCCACGGTTTGCTTGGCCCGGGTCACCCGCACGTCCCGCTCCGTGGCCGCGAGGCCGCCGGCCAGCACCTCCGCCACCCGGGCGTACAGCTCGCGCAGCAGCGTCGCCTTCCAGCCGTTCCACACCCGGGGCGAGACGGCCCGCATGTCCGCCACCGTCAGCACCAGCAGCAGCTTGAGCCGCTCCGGCGACTGGATGGTTTCCACCACGTCCAGGATGGTCTTGGGGTCGTCGATGTCGCGCTTGAACGCGGTCTGGCTCAGCAGCAGGTGCTGCAGCACCAGCCAGGACACCATCTCGGTTTCCTCCGCCGACAGGCCGATCAGCGGGCCGATGGCCAGCGCCAGCTCCGCCCCCAGCTCCGAATGGTCGCCGCCGCGGCCCTTGGCCAGGTCGTGCAGCAGGGCGGCCACGTACAGCGCCCGGCGGGACTGCAGGTCCTCCATCAGGGAGGTGGCGATCGGCGCCGCGTCCGCCAGCTCGCCGCTGTCCAGCGTGTCCAGCACCCGGACGGCCTCGATGGTGTGCTCGTCCACCGTGAACACGTGGTAGGTGTCGAACTGCATCTGGCCCACGATGCGGGCCCAGTCCGGGATGTAGCGTCCGAGGAAGCCGCTCTCGTTCAGCACGTGCAGCCAGCGCGCGCCGTCCTGGCCAGCCGTCAGCAGGTCCAGGAACGCTTCCGCGGCGGCCGGGTCGCCGCGCAGGGCGGCGGCGCTGCGCTCGTGGCGGATCAGGGCGCGGATGGCCAGCGGGTGCAGCTCCAGGTGCCGGTTTCGCGCCACTTGCAGCATCCGCAGCATTTGCAGCGGCTCGCTGCGGAAGTCCCGCCCGGGCGCTGCCAGCAGCTTGCCGTCCGCCAGCACGAAGCCTTGGGCGAGCAGCGCGCCGTCCGTCACCTCCTCCAGCGCCGGGGGGCCGAGGGCGGCGCGGACGATGGCCGGCTCCAGCACCGCCGTCATGCGCGTCACGTCGCGGGCGGTGAGGAAATAGTGGCGCATGAACCGCTCCACGCCGTCCTGCCGGCCGCGCCGGGTGTAGCCCATGCGGGCGCCCACCACCGGCTGCATGTCGAAGGTCAGCCGCTCCTCGGCACGCCCGGCGACGTAGTGGAGGTGGAAGCGCACCGTCCACAGGAAATCCCAGGAGCGGCGGGCGTGCTTGGCTTCCCGTTCCTCCAGGATGCCGCCGCCGGGGCTGTGCGGCCCGACCAGGTCGCCCATGACGCGCGTGTCAAACACGTAGCGCGCCATCCAGTACATGGTTTGCAGGTCCCGCAGGCCGCCGCGCCCTTCCTTGATGTTCGGCTCGACCAGGAACGGGCTTTCGCCGAAGCGGCGGTGGCGCAGGTCGCGCTCGGCCTGCTTGGCGGTGATGAAATCCTCTGTCCGGGCGGCGCAGGCGGCGGTGAAGCGGCGGGCGAACTCCGCGTGCAGCGCCGGGTCGCCTGCGAGCAGCCGCGCGTCGATCATGGACGTGCGGATCGTCACGTCCCGCTCGGCCTCCGCGATGCACTCGCCCACCGTGCGCGTGGCGTGGCCGACCTTCAGGCCAAGGTCCCACAGGAAGTACAGGCTGAACTCGATGGCGGCGAGCGTTTCGGGGGCGGGGTGCTCGGGCGTGATGAACAGCAGGTCGATATCGCTGAACGGCGCCAGCATTCCCCGGCCGTAGCCGCCCGTGGCCACCACGGCGAACGGCCCCTCCGTGCGCAGCGCCGCGCGGGCATAGCCGTGAAGCGCCGCCACGACCCCGTCCGTGAGCGCTGCGAGCAGCCGCGCGCTTTGCAGGCCGGTGAGCTGGTAGTGCTCGAACTCGTCGCGGACGTGAAGCTGGATGCGCGTCAGGTGGCGGCGGAACGTGGCCAGCGCCTCGTCCCGCCGCAGCGTCCCGCCGGTCGCGCGGAGTTCGGACAGGGCCTCGTTCAAGGCAACGGCGCCCCTGCCAGGCGCCTCGGAAAGGGAGGTGTTTGTCAGCATCCAGCCGATGATAACCTTAGAGTCTTCAATTGATACAGCATCTCCAGCGCGTCCCGCGGGGAAAGCTTGTCCGGTTCGATCGCGTCGAGCGCGCTGCCCAGCTCATCTGGCGCGGCTGCGGCCGGAGGCAATGAGGCGAACAGCGGCAGGTCAGGCCCGGTGGCGCTGCCGCGCTCCAGCGCCGCGAGCAGGCTGGCGGCGCGCCGCACGGTAGGGCCGGGAACGCCGGCCAGCTTGGCCACGTGCACGCCCCAAGAGCGCCCGGCCGCTCCCTCCGCCACCTCGTGCAGGAACACGATCTCGTTCTTCCATTCCCGCACCTGCATGGCATGCGGCCGCATCTGCGGCAGCGCCTGGCCCAGCCCGGCCAGCTCGTGGAAATGGGTGGCGAACAGGGTGCGGCAGCGCGTCTGCGAGTGCAGCGCCTCCAGCACCGCCCAGGCGATGGCCAGCCCGTCCAGCGTCGCCGTGCCGCGGCCGATCTCGTCCACCACCACCAGGCTGCGCGGCCCGGCCTGGTTGAGGATCGCCGCGGTCTCGGTCATCTCCGTCATGAAGGTGGAGCGGCCGCGCGCCAGGTCGTCCGCAGCGCCCACCCGGCTGAACAGCCGGTCCGCGATGCCGATCCGCGCGCTGGCGGCGGGCGCCGGCAGCCCGGCCTGCGCCAGGATCACCAGCAGCGCGTTCTGCCGCAGGTAGGTGGACTTGCCGGCCATGTTCGGCCCCGTCAGCAGCAGCACGCGCCGCGTCGGCGACAGGTCGCAGTCGTTGGGCTGGAACGCCGTGCCGGCCGGCAGCGCCGCCTCCACCACGGGGTGGCGCACGCCGGTGGCGCAGAACGCGGCGTCGTCCGTCACCGCGGGGCGGCGCCAGGCGCCGGATTCGGCCAGCTTGGCGCAGCCTTGCAGCACGTCCAGCACCGCCAGCGCACCTGCCGCCCGGCGCAAGGGCTCGGCCTGCGCCAGCACCTCCGCCACCAGGGCGGCGAACACGAGCGCTTCCCGCGCGCCCGCGCGCCCGGCAGCCTCGTGGATGCGGCGGTCCAGGTCCGCCAGCTCGGGATTGGTGAACCGGGCGGCGTTGGCCATGGACTGGCGCAAGGTCAGCTCCGGCCGGTTCCGCATGGCCTCCGCCGCAGCGGCCGGCACTTCCATGACATAGCCCAGCTGGGCGTGGTGGCGTATCTTGAGGGAGGCCACGCCGTAGCGCTGCGCGCAGTCCCCTTGCAGCCCCGTCACCACTCGGCGGCTGTCGTCCCGCAGCTGGCGCTCGGCGTCCAGCTCGCCGTCGAACCCGGCCGCGACGGCGCCGCCATCCTCCAGCCGAACCGGCGCCATCGGCGGCACTGCCCGCGCCAGGCGCTCCGCCAGGGCGGAGGGCAGTTGCAGGGCGTGCCGCAGCGCGTCCATCGCCGGGTGCCGGGGCAAGGCCCCCGCCGCCTCGGCCGCGGCAGCCATCACCTGGCGGACGGCCAGCAAGTCCCGCGGCCCGCCCCGGCCGACGGACAGGCGGCCCAGCGAACGAGCCACGTCCGGCGCGCCGCGCAGGGCGGCGCGCCGGGCAGCGCCCGCCGCCGGATAGGCAACCACGCCACCCCCGCCCAACAGC
>CAXTNC010000073.1:0-14599 GCA_964245495.1 uncultured Acetobacteraceae bacterium | reverse complement strand
CGCGCCGCCGCTGCGCGCCGTCGCCCGGCCTGGCAGGGGCAGGCTGGTGGAGTGCTGCTGGCCGATCGGGGAGCCTGGAACGCGCTCGTTCCGCTTCTGCGACGCGGAGTCGCTTCCGGGCAAGCCTTACTGCGCGAGCCATGCGGCCCTGGCGTACGTCAAGGTCAAGGACCGGCGCGAGGACGCCGCCTGACCGGAGAACCCCCGCCGCCGTCCGGCGCCGCATGGTGGGCGCGGCGCGGCGACCGAGTGACGGGCGGCGACACCGAGGGCTTGCCCCCCGGCGGGGCGGCTTGTAGCTAGGCCGCATGGCGCCGCAATTCCAACCAACCCTGGCAGCTCCGCGCCGTCAGGCGACCGCCCTTGACGCCGAGTCCGTCCGTTCGGCCTATCGCCGCTGGGCTTCGGTGTATGACCTGGTGTTCGGCGGGGTTTCGGCGTGGGGCCGGCGGCGGGCGGTGGACGCGGTCAACGCGATGCCGGGCCGCGACGTGCTGGAGGTCGGCGTCGGCACCGGCCTCGCCTTGCCGCACTACCTGCCGCACAAGCGGGTGACGGGCATCGACCTGTCCGCCGAGATGCTGGAGCGGGCGCGCCGCCGGGTGGAGCGCGAAACGCTCGCCAACGTGGCGGCGCTGAACGAGCTTGACGCGGAGGCCACCGGCTTCTCCGACGGCCAGTTCGATATCGCGGTGGCGATGTTCGTGGCGTCCGTGGTGCCGAACCCCCGCCGCCTGCTGGCCGAGATGCGCCGGGTGGTGAAGCCGGGCGGCACGCTGCTGTTCGTCAACCATTTCGCCGCCACCGGCGGGCCGCGGCTGGCCATCGAGCGCGCCATGGCCCCCGCCGGGCGCAAGCTCGGCTGGCATCCGGACTTCAAGACGGAGTCGCTGCTGCCGCCGGAGGACATGGCCCGCGCCGTGAGCGCAACGGTTCCGCCCTTGGGGCTTTTCACCCTGGTGCGCCTCCCCAACTAAGCGGCGCCGGCGGGTTGATCCGGCGGGGCGGCTCGGATAGGTCGGGCGCTTCTGGGAACGCCCTGGTTTTGGGAAGAGGCACATGAAGCAGACCTGGCGCGCGCTCGCGCTATCCGCCCTGGCAGCCGGCGCCGCCGGCGCCCCTCCCGCGGCCGCGCAAACGCCGCGCCCGTGGGAGATCGGCATGCAACCGTCGCACAGCCCGGTCGAGACGGGCATCCAGGACCTGCACACCCTGGTCAACTCGCTGATGATCGCCGTGGTGGTGTTCGTGGCGGCGCTGCTGGCCTACGTGCTGTGGAGGTTCAGCGCCAAGCGGCACCCCGTCGCCAGCCGGGTCAGCCACAACACGGTGCTGGAGGTGGCGTGGACGGTGCTGCCGGTGCTGATCCTGGTGGTGATCGCTATCCCGTCGTTCCGGCTGATCTACTTCCAGGACCGGACGCGGGACGCCGACATGACGCTCAAGGTCACTGGGCACCAGTGGTACTGGGAGTTCGGCTACCCTGACAGCGACAACATCCATTTCGACAGCTACATGATCGCCAACGAGGACATCAAGCCGGAGCAGGGGCAGCTACGCCGGCTCTCGGTCGACAACCCGCTGGTGGTGCCGGCGGGCAAGAACATCCGCGTGCTCACCACGGGGGCGGACGTGATCCACAGCTTCTTCATCCCCTCGCTCGGGGTGCAGCGCTACGCCATTCCTGGCCACACGATCGAGACCTGGATGAAGGCGGACCAGCCGGGTGACTACTACGGCGAGTGCAACCAGATTTGCGGCACCAACCACAGCGCCATGCCGATCCACGTGCACGCGGTGACGCCCGCGGAGTACGCGGCCTGGATCGAGCAGGCGAAGACCAAGTTCGCCAGCGACGCCGGGCCGGGCACGCAGCACTACGCGGCGGTTGCCGCGCCCTGATTCCAGACCACATGGCTGCTTGCCCCAGCAAGGCAGCGCAGGAGACTCCGGACGATGTCGGCCACCACCCATGACCACGCGCATGACGAGCACCACGGCCACGCGCCGGGCTTCGTGCAGCGCTGGCTGTTCTCCACCAACCACAAAGACATTGGTACGCTCTACCTGATCTTTGCGATCATCGCGGGGATCACCGGGGGCATCCTGTCCATCATCATGCGGGCGCAGCTCGCCGCGCCCGGCAACACCATCGTGACCACGGGGCAAGCCTGGAACCAGCTGGTGACGGCGCACGGCCTGATCATGATCTTTTTCACGGTCATGCCGGCGATGATCGGCGGGTTCGGCAACTGGTTCGTGCCGCTGATGATCGGCGCGCCGGACATGGCGTTCCCGCGGCTGAACAACATCTCGTTCTGGCTGCTGGTGCCGGCGTTCCTGCTGATCCTGGCTGGGCTGTTCGAGGGCGCCGGCTCCGGCTGGACGCTGTATCCGCCGTTGTCGGCCACCCAGGACATCGGCATGGACTACACGCTGTTCGCGCTGCACCTGGCGGGCGTGTCGTCCCTGCTCGGCGCGATCAACTTCATCACGACGATCTTCAACATGCGCACCCCCGGCATGACGCTGCACAAGATGCCGCTGTTCGTGTGGGCGATGCTGGTCACCGCGTTCCTGCTGCTGCTGGCGATCCCGGTGCTGGCCGGCGCCATCACCATGCTGATCACCGACCGCAACTTCGGCACTTCGTTCTTCGACCCCAAGGGCGGCGGGGACCCGGTGCTGTTCCAGCACCTGTTCTGGTTCTTCGGCCACCCCGAGGTGTACATCATGATCCTGCCGGGCTTCGGCATGATCAGCCATATCGTCTCCACCTTCTCCAAGAAGCCGGTGTTCGGCTACCTGGGCATGGCATACGCGATGGTGGCGATCGGCGTGGTCGGCTTCGTGGTGTGGGCGCACCACATGTTCGTGTCCGGCATCAGCGTCGATACCCGGGCCTACTTCATGGCGGCGACGATGATCATCGCCGTGCCGACCGGAATCAAGATCTTCTCGTGGATCGCGACCATGTGGGGCGGCTCCATCGAGATGAACACGCCGATGCTGTTCGCCGTCGGCTTCATC
This sequence comes from uncultured Acetobacteraceae bacterium, assembly GCA_964245495.1. GTDB lineage: Bacteria > Pseudomonadota > Alphaproteobacteria > Acetobacterales > Acetobacteraceae > LMUY01. The sequence goes on along the minus strand of CAXTNC010000073.1, from coordinate 11,569 downwards.
TTCCTGTTCACCGTGGGCGGCGTCACTGGCGTGGTGCTGTCCAACGCCGGCATCGACCAGATATTGCACAACAGCTACTACGTGGTGGCGCACTTCCATTACGTGCTGTCCCTGGGAGCGGTGTTCTCCATCTTCGCCGGGTTCTACTACTGGATCGGCAAGATGAGCGGGCACCAGTACCCGGAGTTCTGGGGCAAGGTGCACTTCTGGGTGACGTTCATCGGCGTGAACCTGACGTTCTTCCCGATGCACTTCCTGGGCCTGGCCGGGATGCCGCGCCGCTACCCGGACTACCCGGACGCCTTCGCCGGCTGGAACCACGTGGCCTCCATGGGGTCCTACATCGGCGCGGCGTCGGTGCTGGTGTTCCTTTACGTGCTGTTCCGCACCTTCACCTCGAAGGTCCCGGTGGCGGCCAACTACTGGGGCGAGGGCGCCACGACCCTGGAATGGACCGTCAGCTCGCCGCCGCCGTTCCACACCTTCGAAGAGCTGCCCCGCGTCCGATGAGCGAGGCGGTCATCCTGCCGGCCGGCTATGCGGCGGCCGGCGTCGAGTGGCAGGACTGGCTGGCCCTGCTGAAGCCGCGGGTGGTGACGCTCGTGGTGTTCACGGGGGCGGTCGGGATGCTGCTGGCGCCGGGCCACCTGCACCCGGTGCTGGCGGTCACGACGGTGCTGTGCATCGCCGTGGCGGCGGGTGCGGCGGGCGCCATCAACCAGTGGTATGACCGCGACATTGACGCCGTCATGCACCGCACCAGCCGGCGGCCGGTGCCGATGGGCAAGATCGCGCCCGGCGATGCGCTTGGCTTCGGGGTCGCGCTGTCCGTCGCCTCCATAACGCTGCTAGGGCTGGCGACCAACGCCGCCGCGGCGGCCTGGCTGGCGCTGTCCATCGGCTTCTACGTGTTCGTCTACACCATGTGGCTGAAGCGGCGGACGCCGCAGAACATCGTGATCGGCGGGGCGGCCGGGGCGTTCCCGCCCATCGTGGGCTGGGTCGCGGTCACCGGGCACGTCGGCGTCATGCCGCTGCTGCTGTTCGCGATCGTCTTCCTGTGGACGCCGCCGCATTTCTGGGCGCTGTCGCTGTACGCCTGCAAGGACTACGCGCGCGCCGGGGTGCCGATGCTGCCGGTGGTTTCTGGCGCGCGGCACACGCGGCTGCAGATTCTGCTCTACACGGCCGTTCTCGCGCCCGTTTCCATCCTGCCCTGGGCGCTGGGCTTGGCCGGCCCGGTTTATGGCGGGACTGCGGGGGCGCTGGGCCTGGGTTTCCTGGCGAGTGCCGTCCTGGTTTGGCGGGACAAGCAGGACATGGCTGGCGTGAGCCTGACCAACGACGCCCCGGCCCGCGCCGCGTTCCGCTACTCCCTGGCCTACCTGGCGCTCCTGTTCGCGGCCGTGGCCGTTGATCACCTCGTTGGCTGACGAGTTCCCGCCCTCGTTGTCCCCGGCGCAGGCGGCTGAGCTGCGGCGGCGGCAGCGCGGCCGGAACATCGCCCTGCTGGTGGTGCTTGTGGCCGTGGCGGGGCTGTTCTACGCCATCGCCATCGTGAAGCTGGGGGGGCCATCGTGACCCGCAACACTGCCATCGCCGCCGGGCTGGGCGCGTTCATCGCCGGCATGACAGGGCTGGCCTTCGCCTCCGTGCCGCTGTACCGCATGTTCTGCGCCGCGACCGGCTATGATGGCACGCCGCAGATCGGGCGGCAGGCGGCGCCCGGGGCGGTGTCCCGCAGCATCACGGTGGCGATGAACGCGGACACCAGCCCGCAGCTGCCCTGGGCGTTCGCCCCGGAGGCGCGCCGGGTCACGATGCGGATCGGCGAGGAGCAGCTTGCCTTCTACGACGGCAAGAACCTGTCCGACCACAGCATCACCGGGCACGCGCTGTACAACGTGACACCGGACGTGGCCGGGCGCTACTTCCACAAGACTGAGTGCTTCTGCTTCACCTCGCAGACGCTGGCCGCCGGCGAGAAGGCGCAGTTTCCGGTCACGTTCTGGGTCGATCCCGCCATCCTGGCCGATCCTGAGACGCGGGACATCCACACCATCACGCTGTCCTACACCTTCTTCCCCTCCTTGGAGGAGGCCGCCCGTTCCGGCGCGCTGGCGAAGGCCGGGCCGCACACCGGCAACACGGCGACGCCCCGCGTGCTGGAACCCGGGTCCGCAAGGGGATGACGCGGTTGCCCACCCGCGGTATCGTGGCGATCCAGCGCCGCCCCATCCGATAGGTTTCGTCCATGGACACGAACGTCACTGCCGCTCCCGCCGCCGCGGGGAGCATGAAGCAGCCCTACCACCTGGTGAACCCGAGTCCGTGGCCGCTCACCGGGTCGATCGGCGCGGGGCTGACGGTGCTCGGCATCGTGCACGCGGCGCATTACGGGTCCTACCTGTTCCTGGCGCTCGGCCTGTTCGTCGTGGTGGCCACCATGGCGTTCTGGTGGCTGGACGTGCTGAAGGAGAGCAGCACGCCGGGTCTGCACTCACCCGTGGTGCGGCTCGGGCTGCGCTACGGCATGACGCTGTTCATCACCAGCGAGGTGATGTTCTTCGTCGGCTTCTTCTGGGCGTTCTTCCATTTCGCCCTGTTCCCGGAGCACGTGCTGGACGCGGTCGGCGCCCCCACCTGGCCGCCGGCCGGCATCGAGACGTTCAACCCGTTCAACCTGCCCCTGCTCAACACGATGATCCTGCTGCTATCCGGCTGCACCGTGACCTGGGCGCACCACGCGCTGATCGAGAACGACCGGCGCGGCCTGGTGATGGCGCTCGGCTTGACCATCCTGCTGGGGATGTCGTTCACCGGCTTCCAGGCGCTGGAGTACTCCGACGCGCCGTTCAAGCTCGTGGGCGGCGGCGTGTACCCGGCGGTGTTCTTCCTCGCCACCGGGTTCCACGGCTTCCACGTCATCGTCGGCACCTGCTTCCTGGTGGTGTGCTGGTTCCGCTCGCGCGCCGGGCAGTTCACGCCGCAGCGGCATTTCGGTTTCGAGGCCGCGGCCTGGTACTGGCACTTCGTGGACGTGGTCTGGCTGTTCCTGTTCGTCGCCGTGTACCTGTGGGGCGCCGGCGTCACGGCCGCGGAGTAGCGTGGAGGGCGGCGCGCCTCCCGGCTTGCTGCGGGTTTCGCTGCGCTGCCGCTGCCCGCGTTGCGGGACGGGCAAGCTGTTCACCGGCCTGCTCACCGTGCGGGACGCCTGCCCCGTCTGCGGCCTGAACCTGGCGGAGGCGGACACCGGGGATGGCGCGGCCGTCTTCATCATCCTGATTGAGGGGACCGTGCTGGTGGCGCTCGCCTTCTGGGTGGAGTTCCGCTTCAACCCGCCGCTCTGGGTGCACGCCATCCTGTGGCCGGCGCTGGCCATCCCCGGCGCCATCCTGATGATGCGCCCGATCAAGGCGTTCCTGGTGGCGCAGCAGTTCCGCCAACGCGCCCGGGAGATGGGGGTGGAATGAGCGTTTCGGCCCATTCCGGCCTTGCCCCCCGCCTGCGCGCGCTGCTGGGTCCGGCCGCGGTCACGCTGGCCATGCTGGCGGTGCTGGTGGCGCTCGGGATGTGGCAGCTGCACCGGCGGAGCTGGAAGCTGGCGATCCTGGCGGACATCGACCGCGCGGAAGCCTCGCCCGCCATCTCCCTGCCGCCGCACCCGCTGCCCTTCACCAAGGTCAGCGTCACTGGCCGCTTGCGGGACGACGTGCACGCGCTGTACGGCGTCGAGGTGCGGGAAGGCCCGCGCGGCCCGGCCCTGGGTGCCCAGCTGATCGAGCCGCTCGAACGGCCCGACGGCGACCCGGTGCTGGTGCAGCGCGGCTGGGTGCCCGACGGCAGTTTGGGCGCCGCCGGCGGCCCCGCCACCGTGACGGGCTACGTGCGCACCCCCGACGCGCCCGGCGCGTTCAGCCCGGCGGACGACCTGGCCTCCAGGCACTTCTTCACGCTCGACCCGGCCAAGATCGGCGACTCGCTCGGCCTGCCGCACGTGGCGCCGTTCGTCCTGGTGGCCCTGGGTTCCGACGCGGGGGATGCCAGCCCGGCGCCCGCCACCGCCCTGCCGCGGCCGGCGAACGACCACCTCAACTACGCGCTGACCTGGTTCGGCCTGGCCTTGTCGCTGCTGGCCGTGTTCGGCGCCTATGCCCGAAAGGCGCTGCGATGAACGCCCAGCCCGGCCCTGCCTACGCCCGCCTCCAAGATCGCTTCACCCGCATCGCCACCATCGGCGAGGCGGCCAGCATGTTGGGCTGGGACGCCTCCGCCATGATGCCGGACGGCGGCGGCGCCGCGCGGGGCGACCAGCTGGCCGTGCTGGCCGGGCTGGCCCACGGCCAGCTCACCCACCCGGCCATCGCCGACGAGCTGGCCGAGGCCGAGGGGTCCGGCGATGCGTGGCAGGCGGCCAACCTGCGGCTGATGCGCCGCGCCCACACCCGCGCCACCGCGCTGCCCACCGACCTGGTGGAGGCCGCGGCCCGCGCCAACTCCCGTTGCGAGAAGGTTTGGCGCGAGGCCCGGCGCAGCGCCGACTTCGCCCTCGTGTCGCCCGCGCTGGCAGAGGTGGTGCGCTTGGCCCGGCACACGGCGGACGCCATGGCGCCCGTGCTGGGCCTGTCGCCGTACGACGCGCTGATGGACGGCTACCAGCCCGGCATCGGCGCGGCCGACGCGGCTGCCGTGTTCACCCGCTACGAGGCGTTCCTGGCCGAGGCGCTGCCGCGGGCGGAGGAAAACCAGGCCCGCGTCCCGGCCCCGCTGCCGCTGCCGGGCACGTTCCCCGCCGACGCGCAGGAGGCGCTGTGCCGCCGCCTGTCCGGCCGCGCCGGCCTGGAATGGAGCCACGCCCGGCTGGACCGCTCCGTCCACCCGTTCTGCGGCGGCTCTCCCACCGATGTGCGGATCACCACCCGCTACGACGAGGCGGACCCGGCGCAGGCGATCATGGGCGTGCTGCACGAGACTGGGCACGCCCTGTATGAGCGGGGCCTGCCCGCCGCCCACGCGCGCCAGCCGGTGGGCGAGGCGGCCGGCATGGCGGCGCATGAGAGCCAGTCCTTGATTGTGGAGATGCAGGCCTGCCGCTCGGACGCCTACCTGTCTTGGCTCGGCCCCCAGTTGCACGCGGCGTTCGGCGGCGACCCGGCAGCTTACGAGGGGGCCAATTTGTCGCGGCTGTGGCGCCGGGTCGGGCGCGGGTTCATCCGCGTCGATGCCGACGAGATGACGTATCCCGCCCACGTGATCCTGCGCTTCCGGCTGGAGCAGGCGCTGATCGCCGGGTCCTTGGTGGTGGGGGAGCTGCCGGGCGCGTGGAACGAGGGGATGCGGCAGCTGCTCGGCATCACCCCGCCAAACGACGCGCAGGGCTGCTTGCAGGACATCCATTGGTATGATGGCTCGTTCGGCTATTTCCCGGCCTACACGTTGGGCGCGATGGCGGCGGCACAGCTGATGGCGGCCGCGCGCCGCGCCACGCCGGACTTGGACAGCGCACTGGCGCAGGGCAGCCACGCCCCGCTGCTGGCCTGGCTGCGCGCCAACGTGCACGGGCAAGGAAGCTTGCTGGGCTTCAACGATTTGCTGCGGGCCGCGACCGGCAAGCCGCTCGACCCGGCGGATTTCGAGGCGCACCTGGCGGCGCGGTACCTGTAGGAAGAGCAGGGCACTGCCCTGCACCCGCAAGGGGACAGCCGTCCCCTTGACCCCTTGTTCGAGGTGTCCAGAGGACGGCTGTTCTCTGGTGGGGTTTGGGGCGGAGTGGGTTAAGGTTCCGCTCGCCTTCTGCCAGGCGAGTGGAATACGCACGGAGGGGAAGCCCCGATCTTGCTTGTCATGGCGCGACGACGGGTCTTTGGCAGTCGATCGGCTTGGCGCTGGTCGGGGCCGCCGTGCTGGAATAGGTGCAGTCCCGCACGACGCCGTCCTCGCGGAACGTCACCGTCAGGCTGACGGCCTGCGGGTCCGGCCGGGCACCCGTGGCGGCACTGGCCAGGCCCAGCCCGGACCCGACAAGGCCCACATAGGGCACGAACGCGCCGATCACCCCGGTCGCGGCGGAGGCCCCGCTCATCAGGCCCTGCCCGCCAGATTCGCCGAACTTGGCCTCGTAAACCCACGCCTCGCCGGCCGCGCTGCGCTCCGTGCGGGCGGGCCGCCCCATGACGGCCAGCACGTCGTTTCGCGACGATTGCCCGACAACGACGGATGCCACCTTCGCGGCGTCCAGCACGGGGGACGGCGCTTTCTGCGAGCATGAGGCGCTTGCCAGCATCAGCGCGGCCAGCCCGATGGCCGTCCACGGCAGCAAGGTTTCGGCATGGTCAGGCGTCACTGTCATGAAGGTCCTCTGCCGGCCTGCGGGACGGAGGGCGGCCAACCCGGCGCGCGGTCCCTTCGCGTTGGGCCCAGGCGGGCATGTGCGGCGGCAAGCCGTGACGGCTGGCGAGCTGGCAGCGAGCTGCGCCGCGGCAGGCAAACCTGCTACCGGCCCGTCCGGCCGGTGAAGCCCATCGTCGTCCTGAGAAGCTCGTGGCCAGGGCCATACTCCAGGACCTCCATCTGTCCCGGCCCCATGTCGTTGGCGTCCACCTCGATGACCGGCACGCGCCGCGGCCTCCCAGGATGGCTGGCAGCCCAAGCCTGGTCGTAGGCGTAGAAGCGCATCTGCTCCGGCACGTCCACGGCCCGCTCGACGTGCTGGACTACCCCGTTCCGCTTGTAGGCGATCGTCCCCGGGTGCGGCGCGTCGGCCGGGTTGCAGCCCAGCAGCGCGAATGCGGTCAGCAGCGCGAAAGGGCGGGGCGATCCCGCGGCATGGGCCTGGTGCTGCCTGCCCAGGACCAGCCGTGCGCCGCAGCACGGGAGATATCCTCGGTTGTGACGGCGTGCAATCGAAAGGTGGCAAATGCACAACAGATGGCCTTTTCCGACGCACATCATCCGAGGCGAAGTTGGCCATTTGACGAACTTCCTTTAAGGCACAGCCCACGCTTGGTGAGACAGGCACACAACGGCCGAAGACCAGCGCGCGGGGATGACCGTCCCGATAGGGTCTGAATACCTGTGCGAAGTTGTCCCGCAATGCCGCAATCGACTCTGTTGAGACGGGGATCCTGTCTCATGCCATCGCCTTGCTGGGGTAGACCCGAATGAGGCAGCGACTGCTGATGGTGGAAGGCGGCGGTTGGCAGCACAGCCTTACGCCTCGACAGGCTTTCACCCGGTGGATGATTGGGCAAAAGAAAGGGCGCTCGCGATGACGGGGTTTTCGGTCGGCCGCAGCCGCGTGGAAAAAATCCACGAACTGGACCTCGACGGCTTCGCAGCCACCCATCTCCTGCCTGCGCTCGATCCGGAGGTGGCGAAGCAGCACCCCGAGTGGGTTCCACCCGGCACCTACGACACCGCAGGCCATGCCCTGCTCAGCATCCATACCTGGCTTGTCCGTCATGAAGGTCGAGTCATCCTGGTCGACACCGGGGCGGGCAACGGCAAAGAGCGGCCGGGGCTGCAGGTGCTTGATCGCCTTCAAACGCCCTACATCGAGCGGCTGGCGGCGGTGGGCGTGCGACCGGAGGATGTGGACACCATCCTGCTCACCCACGTTCACGCCGACCACGTGGGCTGGAACACGTCCCGCTCCGGCGCCGGGTGGGCGCCAACATTCCGCAACGCCACCGTGATCTGTTCAGGACGGGAGTGGCGCTACGCAGCGGCGCTGGCGGCCGGCGACGAGGCGGCAGTCGTGGCCGTCCGGGCCGAGGCAGGTTTCGGGGAGCCGGTCCGCTTCCCGGTCCCGGGCGTGTTCGAGGACAGCATGCTGCCGCTTCAGGCAGCTGGTCGCCTGCGGCTCATCGAGGTGAACGGCGACGAAGTGCTGCCCGGCGTCCGGTTCACCTCTATGCCCGGCCACAGCATCGACCATTCGGCGATCGAGCTTTCGTCTGCCGGCAAGTTGGCCGTGTTCGGCGGCGACGTCATGCATCACCCGCTGGAAATCTACGACCCGAGTCTCGTTTCGATGTTCTGCGAGTTTCCGGACGCCGCCCGGCAATCGCGACGCCGGTTGCTGCGGCGGCTGGCGGATACGAAGGGGCTCTATTTCAGCAGCCATTTTCCCCTCAGTTCGGCCGGCCGCGTCACCACTCGCGCCGGCGGCTACGGCTGGACGTTCGCGGAAGCAGATATCAAGACGTAAGCCTGCCCGGGGGCCGAAACCGGCCGTAGCCGATCATCATGCGCCGCCAAGTTCTCATTGCGCATCCGTCTCACCGAATGTGCGTTGAGTTTCAGCTGGTGCGCGACCGGAAAGACGATTTGTTGCGCGTTGGGCCATCCACCATTGTGCGTCGCTATACTTAGTCGGCGTGCTCCATCGTCGCGCGCGCCCGGCCGCGGCCGAACCGGCGGGCGGTGCCTTCGCGCAGCCCCTGGAACGTCACGTAGAGCATCGGGATGAGAAAGATGCCGATGGAGGAGGAGGCGATCATGCCGGCGAACACGGGGGTGCCCACGTCACGGCGGCTGATCTGGGCGGCGCCTTGGGCGATCACCAGCGGCACCAGGCCGAGGATGAAGGCGATGGAGGTCATCATCACGGCGCGGAACCGGGTGCGGGCGCCGAGCACGGCCGCCTCGCGGATGCTGTCGCCGGCCTCGCGGCGGTCCTTGGCAAACTCCACGATCAGGATGCCGTTCTTGGCCGCCAGCGCGATCAGCACCACCAGGCCGATCTGGGCGTACAGGTCGAGCGCCAGGCCGCCGATCATGATGCCGATGAAGGAGCCGAACACGCCGACCGAGACGGAAAGCAGCACGGGGATCGGGATGACCCAGCTCTCGTAGAGCGCCACCAGGAACAGGTAGGCGAACAGGATCGCCACGGCGAGGATGAAGCCGGTCTGGCCGGAGGCGGCGACCTCCTGATAGGCCGTTCCCGTCCATTCGAAGGCGTAGCCGGGCAGCAGGCTCTGCTGCGACACCTGCGCCATCGCCTGCAGCGCGGTGCCGGAGGAGCCGCCGGGGGCGGGGCCGCCGTTGACGGTGATGGAGCGGTAGTTGTTGTAGCGGGTGATCACCTGCGGCCCGAGCACGATCCTGGCCTGCGCGATGGAGCGCAGCGGCACCACCGCCCCGGCCTTGTTGCGGACATAAATCTTCCACAGGTCGTCGATCTTGCCGCGGTCCTGCTCCTCGCCCTCGATGTTCACCTGCCAGACCCGGCCGAACAGGTTGAAGTCGTTGATGTAGATGCCGCCCAGCGTGGCTTGCAGCGCCGTGAACACGTCCGTGATGGACAGGCCGAGCGCCTGCGCCTTCTCCCGGTCGATGTCGAGGAACAGCGACGGGTTGGTGGCGGTGAAGGTGGAGAACACCCGCGCCAGCCGCGGGTCCCTGTTGGCCGCCGCCAGCAGCCCGTTCATGGCCTGGCCGAGCACCACGGCGTCCTGCCCTTCGAGCGCCTCCAGCTGGTACTCGAAGCCGCCAGTGGTGGACAGGCCGATGATGGGGGGCAGGTTGAACGGGAACACGGTGGCTGTCCGCACCTGCTGGCCGGCGCCGAACATGCGGCCGATCAGCGCCTGCGCCGACTGCGCCGTGGCGGTGCGGTCCGCGAACGGCTTGAGCTTGATGAACATGAACGCCGAGTTGCTTTCCTGCGCGCTGTCCAGCAAGGAGAAGCCGATGATGGCGAAGGTGTCCCGCACGCCGGGCAGCTGCTTGGCCAGGCCCTCCACCTGCCGCACCACGGCGCCGGTGCGCGAAACGGAGGCGCCGTCCGGCAGCTGGATGGAAACGAAGAACCCGCCCTGGTCCTCCGACGGCAGGAACCCGGTGGGGGTGAGCCGCGCCAGGCCGAAGATGCCCGCGCCGAACGCCACGGCCAGCAGCACGCCCACCACGGCCAGCCGCAGCGTCTTGCCGACAAGGTACGCATAGCCGTCCCGCACGCCGTCGATGCCGCGGCCGACGCGCGCCATGATGCCGCGCTTTGGCCCCGAGTGGCGCAGGAACACGGCGCACAGCGCGGGCGAGAGCGTGAGCGCGTTCAGCGCCGAGATCAGCACGGACACGCTGATGGTGACGGCGAACTGGCGGAACAGCTGGCCCGAGATGCCGGGGATGAACGCGATCGGCACGAACACGGACAGCAGCACGAGGGTGATGGCGATGATGGGCGCGGTGATCTGCGTCATCGCCAGCTTGGTCGCCTGCGAAGGCGTGAGCTGCGGGTTCTCCTCCATCACCCGCTCCACGTTCTCGACCACCACGATCGCGTCGTCCACGACGATGCCGATGGCGAGCACGAGCGCCAGCAGGGAGACGGTGTTGGCCGAGTAGCCCAGCGCCAGCAGCCCGGCGAACGCGCCGATCAGGCTGACCGGCACGGCGATGGTGGGGATCAGGGTGGCGCGCAGGTTGCCCAGGAACAGGAACACGACGATGATCACCAGCACGAACGCCTCGGCCAGCGTCTTGATCACCTCGCGGATGGTGTCGGTGACGAAGGCCGTGCTGTCGTAGGTGACCTGGTACTTCAGCCCTTCCGGGAAGCGGCCGCTCAGGGCCTGCAGCTTGCGGTTGACGGCGTTGGCGGTGTTCACCGCGTTGGCGCCGGGCGCCAGGTAGATCGCCACGGCGACGGAGGGCTGGCCGTCCAGCCGGCTTTCGCTGTCCGAGTTCTGCGCGCCCAGCTCCAGCCGGGCCACGTCCTTGATCCGCAGCAGGGAGCCGTCCGGGTTGGCGCGCAGCACGATGGCGCCGAACTGCTCCGGCGAGGTCAGCCGCCCCTGGGTTTGCAGGTTGAGCTGGAACGACACGTCCGAGGAGATCGGGCGGGCGCCGATGCGGCCGATCGGCGCCACCACGCTCTGCGCCTGGATGGCGGTGATGATGTCCTGCGGCGCCAGCCCGAGGCTGGTCAGGCGATTGGTGTCGAACCAGATCCGCATGGAATAGTTGAGCTTGCTGAACAGGTTGGCCTGGCCCACGCCCGGCGTGCGGCTGATCTCGTCCAGGATGTTGATGGTGGCGTAGTTGGTGATGAACAGCGGGTCCTGCTTGGCCCCCTCGCTGTACAGGTTGACGAACTCCAGGATGGCGGAGGAGCGCTTCTGGATCACCAGGCCCTGCTGGGTGACGGAGGGCGGCAGCTCCGCCATCGCCGTCTGCACCCGGTTGTTCACGTTGACCGTGTTGATGTCCGGGTTGGTGCCGAGCTCGAAGGAGACGGTCAGGTTGTAGCTGCCGTCGTTGCCGTTCGTGCTTTTCATGTAGATCATCTTGTCCACGCCGATGACCTGCGCCTCGATCGGCTGGGCCACGGAGGACTCGACCACGGCGGCGGACGCACCGGGGAAGTTGGCGGTGACCTGCACCTGGGGCGGCACGATGTCCGGGAACTGCGCCACCGGGATGCGGGTCATCGCCAGCGCGCCGGCGATGGTGATGATGATGGCGATGACGATCGCCAGCCGCGGCCGGTCGACGAAGACGGCGGAGATCATGCCCGGCTCCTAATGCTGGCCGCCGCCGCCGGCGGGGGACGGCTGCGGGC
>CAXTNC010000072.1:0-14792 GCA_964245495.1 uncultured Acetobacteraceae bacterium | reverse complement strand
GGTCAAGGAGGGGTGGGTCGCTCGCGCCAACATAACCCTTTTGGAATGAGGACATGCCTCAGACCGAGGCTACGAGATGGCAACCGTCTCCGGATCAGATTGCCTTACACGAGGCCCAGCGAGGCCCCGCGTATCAAACGCCCCCGCCTCTCCCGTCGCTCCTCGTAAGTCGATCTCGTCGGCGGCTCACGGTCTGTAGGATCACCCCTTGAACCCTCCGGGTCCAAGTTCCAGCCCGCTTGCTCGGCGACAGACTCAGCCAGGCGGCGCGCCAGGACAGGTGGAACGGCATTGCCCACTTGCCTATACTGCTGTAAGCGAGGAACCCAGTCAGGCCATACGAAGTTGTCAGGAAACCCCTGCAAGCGGGCCGACTCCCGGACAGTTATCACGCGCGGGTGTTGGTAGTGCACCGGCCGCAGCGGCGAAAAGTTTCCCGATCCGGCTCGTAGGGTGTAGCTGAGCCGATCCGGGTGCAGACGATCATGGAATGACTTGCGGTCACGTCGTCCGGGTGGAAGCCTCGCGAGCGCGTCCACCATGGCCGCAGTGTGCATAGTCGGCTCATGGTTGTGAACGCCTTGGGACGCCTCTTCAGTAACATCAGGCAAGTCACCGATCGCTTCTTTACACGTGACATATGGAAGCATCCCGAGTAACGGAGCCGCAATATCCCGTCCCGCGTGAGTCGGTGCCAATGGAAATCGGAGCTTGCCCTGAAAGCGCGTGCCCACCAGGAAAAATCTCCGCCGCGCCTGGGGTACGCCGTAGTCCGCTGCGCATAAGATGGCGCTCGATACCTTATACCCGAGTGACGCGATACTGTTGGATAGTTCCGATGCCAGTGAACCGCCTCCATGGCTGGCGAATGCCGCAACATTCTCGAACAGGACGGCGTTCGGCTGGATTTCGGACACAAGCCGCACGAAGTCGAAGATTAAGCCGCCTCTATGGTCCTCCAGGCCAAGCCTCTTGCCGACAATTGAGAACGGCTGGCACGGCGGTCCGCCTGCCAGGAGGTCAACCCGATTCACGCCCGCATGCGCCAGGAGTTCTGCGCCGGTCGTGTGCGACAGGTCACAAATCTTCCCGCGCGCCCCGCGGTAGGCGTGGTTGTAATCAAAAGTCTCAATGCAGCGGCGATCGTGATCGAAGCCGGAAAGAACTTCGACGCCCGCGTCGAGCAGGCCGGTTGAAATCCCGCCGCAACCGCAGAAAACTTCGATGGCGGTAGCCATGTCTTGCTCTAAACCTCATCACCAAGATCGAACAATTCGCGCGCCCTCTTGGCACCTGGGGGTAAGGACGACTTGAAGACGGCCTCTTGACGCGGCGACATCTTCAGACGGTAGCTCGCGGCCCTCACGATCTGGATTTTCGCCGGCTCCACCTCCGAGGATAGCTCCAGGAAATGTATGATAGACTCGTAATCCAGCTTGATGGCGAGAGGTCTGATCTCGTGGCCCGGAAAGTGCTCTTTACAGAACGCGACCATTGCGCCGATTTGAACGCGATTCACGGCTTCGTCGGCCGCCTTCGCTTCTATCGGAAAGATCACCGGCATCTCGTCGTCGCGGAGCGCCACGCCGACGTCGAGTTCATCAAGTTCGGCCTGTCCAACCGATGCGACACTCTTACGGACGTGGCTGCGGAGCCGGAAGACCTGTAAGCCCGTGAAATGGTCCATGAGCTTGCAGTAGCCGATCATGGTAAGCAAGCCTTGCTCATCTATCTCGCTCAGTAACCTCGGTAGCAGACGCCTCACGGGTAGGGGCGTCACGTCAAGCGCCTCTTGCGTTTCCGTTTCGGGCAGTTCGAATATTGTATCCTCGGCAATCTCTAGCCGATACTTTCCGCGCCCGACTTGGCGTAGCACATGGAAACCTTTCTCTCGCATTGCTTCTGGCAGCACAGTGCGGGAGCGCATCCTGTAAATGACATCAGCGGGGTTCCTGCTGACAACGCCGCACTCCACGGCGGCGGCACGGATGTCGTCGAGAGTGAATTCCACTTCTGTATCGCCGTCTTTGTATTTGTCCGAAATACGGCGTTCAGGATTGGCACATACACTTGACTGCGAAGCCCATGGCTCTGAAGGCTTCTCCGCTGCTTGGGCATACAGGGACACTCCCGCTTGAGCCGACCTGCGGCGCGAGTGCAAGCGCGGTTCGGCCATTCGACATGCTGCATGTTTCTGGTAGCCACACTGCGTCGAGAGCCTCCTTTTTCACCGCCGCAACTCCATCTGGATCGGCCCCTCCCGCCGCCCATGCGTGAACTGGTCCACCACCGGGTTCCCGCTCGCCATCAACCCCTCAGGAGGCCCCTCCCACACGATCCGCCCGCGGTGCAGCATCGCGATCCGGTCGCCGATCCGCATGGCGGAGGCCATGTCGTGCGTGATCGCCATCGCCGTCGAGCCAAGGCGCTTGACGCAATCCACGATCAGCCCGTCGATCACCGCCCCCATGATCGGGTCCAGCCCGGTGGTCGGCTCGTCGAAGAACAAGATATGCGGCTGGGCGGCGATGGCGCGGGCGAGGCCCACGCGCTTCTGCATCCCGCCGGACAGCTCGGCGGGCGAGAGGTCCCCCACGCTCGGGGCGAGGCCCACCTGGCCCATCACGGCGTCCGCCCGGGTCCGCGCCGCCTCGCGGGTGATGCCGCGTCCGTTCCCCCTTTGGGCCAACAAGCCAAAGGCCACGTTCTCCCACACCGGCAGGCTGTCGAACAACGCTGCGGCCTGGAACAGCATGCCGATCTGGCGGCGGGCGGCCTCGCGCTCGCGGCGGTTCATGCGGAGCAGGTCGCGGCCGTCGATCTCGATGCTGCCTGCGTCGGGGTCCACCAGGCCCAGGATGGATTTCAGCAGCACCGACTTGCCGGTGCCGGAGCCGCCGATCACCACGGTGGAGGTGCCGGGCATCACGTCCAGGTCCACGCCGTCCAGCACCTGCTTGTCGCCGAAGCGCTTGCGCAGGCCGCGGATGCGGATTTTCGGCAAACCCTCAGCGGGCAAAGAACAGCTCCGTCAGCAGGTAGTCGCCGGCGAGGATCAGGATGGAGGCGGCCACCACGGCGGAGGTGGTGGCGGCACCCACGCCCTGGGCGCCGCCACGGCTGTTGTAGCCGAAGAAGCAGCCCATCAGCGCGATGATGAAGCCGAACACCGCCGCCTTCACCAGGCCGCTGCCCACGTCGGCCGCCGTCATGAAGCCGAAGGTGGTGTTGAGGTAGCTGGCGGCGTTCAGGCCGATCTTGGCGGTGGCGATGATGAAGCCGCCCATGACGCCCAGAATGTCCGCCACCACCACCAGCAGCGGCAAGGCGAGCGTGCCGGCCAGCAGCCGGGGCGCCACGAGGTACTTCATCGGGTTGGTGGACAGCGTGCCCAGCGCGTCGATCTGGTCGGTGACGCGCATGGTGCCAAGCTCGGCAGCCATGGCGGCGCCCACCCGGCCAGCCACCATCAACCCGGCCAGCACCGGGCCCAGCTCGCGCACCACGGAGAGCACGACGATGTTGGCGACCGCGCTCTCGGCGTTGAAGCGGGAGAAGCCGGTGAAGGATTGCAGCGCGATCACCATGCCGGAGAAGATCGCCGTCAGCGCCACCACGGGCAGGCTGAAATAGGCGAACTCCACGAAGGCGCGCCCGAACATGCGGCCGTACAGCGGCGGGCGCAGGATGTGCGACACGCCCGACGCCGCGAACAGCGCCACCGATCCGGCGCCGCGGCACACGCCGAGCGCCGCGCGCCCGAGCAGGGCCAGCGCGTCAAGCGCGTTCACAGGTAGCGGCGCGGGTAGCGCGAGCCGAGCGAGGTCAGGATTTCGTAGCCGTTGGTGCCGGCTTCAACAGCCAACGCATCCACGCCGCCGGGCCCGATGAGGTCGAGCCAGCTCCCAGGCACTGCGCCGGGCGCGTCCGTCACGTCGAAGGTGGAAAGGTCCATGGACACGCGACCTACCAGCGGCACCGGCGCCCCGTCAAAGGTGGCGGTGGCGCGGTTGGACAGCGAGCGCAGGTAGCCGTCGGCATAGCCCACCGCGAGGATGGCGATGCGGCTGGGGCGGGCGGCGGTCCACGCCCCGTTGTAGCCGACGGTCTCGCCAGGGCCGATCTGCCGCACCTGCAGCACCCGGGCGCGCAGCCGGACCACGGGGCGCTGCGGGTTGGGGCGCCCGGGAGTGGGATTGACGCCGTAGAGGGCCGCGCCGGGGCGGGTGAGGTCAGACGCGGAACCGGAACCATGGAACAGGCCGGAGGAGTTGCCGATTGACCGAGCGGCCGGGGGCAGGCGGGCGCAGGCGGCCTCGAACAGGTTGCGCTGCCGCTCGTTCGCCGGGTCGTCCGGGGTCTCAGCAGAGATGAGATGGGTCATGACATAGCGCAGGGCGAGCCCGGCCAGGCGGCCATGGTCGGCCGCCAGCGCGTCGAGCGCCGGGGCGTCCAGCCCCAGCCGGTTCATCCCCGTGTCCACGTGCAGGATGGCGGGCAGGGGACGGCCCAGCCTGCGGGCGCAGGCGGTCCAGCGGTCCACCTCGTCCAACGTGCCGAGCACGGGGGTGAGGTCGTTCGCTGCGAACTCCGCTTCCAGACCGGGCCACAGGCCGTTCAGCACGGCAAGCATCGCGCCTGGGGCGAGGTCACGGATGGCCAGGGCCTCCGCTGGATGAGCGGTGAAGAAGTGGCGGCATCCGGCGGCGTGCAGGACGGGGACGATGGCGCGGGCGCCCAAGCCGTAAGCGTCGGCCTTCACCAGGGCCGCAGTGGGACCGCGGCGGAGGGACTGCCAGTTGGCGACGATGGCCGCGGTGTCGATCTCCAGCAGCGTCGGCCAAATGTCTTCTCCCTCGCCCGCCCACGGGAGAGAGCCGGCCGGCGGCGCGCTCAGATGAGCTTGACCAGCTGCTTGCCGAAGTTGCGGCCTTTCAGCAGGCCCAGGAACGCTTCGGGCGCGCTGGCCAGGCCCTGCGCCACGGTCTCGCGGTATTTCAGCTGGCCGCGCGCCACCAGCCCGCCCAGCTCGGCCAGCGCCGCTGGCCAGTCCTCCATGTGCTCGGACACGATGAAGCCTTCCATTGTCAGGCGGGAGACCAGGATCAGCGCCGGGTTCGCCATCGGCATGGGCGCGCCGTCATACCCGGCGATGGCGCCGCACACGGCGATGCGGCCGAACGCGTTCATCCGCAGCATCACCTCGTCCAGCACCGTGCCGCCCACGTTGTCGAAATAGCCGTCGATGCCGTCCGGCGCCGCGGCCTTCAACTGGGCGCGCAGGTCGCCGGCCTTGTAGTCGGCGCAGGCGTCGAAGCCGAGTTCGTCCACGGCGAAGGCGCACTTCTCCGGCCCACCCGCGATGCCCACGACCCGGCAGCCGTGGCGCTTGGCCAGTTGGCCCACCACCGTGCCGACGGCCCCGCTGGCCGCGCTCACCGCCACCGTTTCGCCGGCCTTCGGCTTGCAGATGCGGCTCAGCCCATACCATCCGGTGACGCCGGGCATCCCCACGGGGCCGAGATAGGCGGACAGCGGCACGTGGGCGTCGTCCACCTTCTGCATCCCGCTGCCGTCCGACGTGCCGTATTCCTGCCAGCCGAACATGCTGACCACCTTGTCGCCCGGCTGCCACCGGGAACTGCGGCTCTCGGTCACGGCCCCGACGGTGCCGCCGATCATCACCTCGCCCAGCTTCTGCGGGGCGGCGTAGGATTTGGCGTCGTTCATGCGGCCGCGCATGTAGGGGTCGAGCGAGAGGAAGTGGTTGCGCACCCGCACCTGCCCTTCCGCCAGCGGCGCCAGCGGCGTTTCCGCCAGGCGGAAATCATCGGTGGAAACAGCGCCTTGCGGGCGGCTGGCGAGCAGGATTTGGCGGTTGATGTCGGGCATGGAGTCTTTCCAGCAGGATGGCGGCCATCTTCCGCCACTCTCCCCGGGGATGCCAAGGGCCTATCCGTCGACCAGTTGGCGCTGTTCGGCCGCGGCGCGGCTGCGCCACCCCACGGCCTGCTTGTCGCCCACCGCGCCCGGCGGATTGTCCAGCAGGGCGCGGCCTGTCAGCTCGCGCAGGGCGGCGAGCATGGCCACGAGCAGGTAGTCGATGTCGTAATAGGCGGCGCTCAGCAGCGCGCCGTTGACCAGGAACAGGAGCAGGCTGACCTGAAGCATGCCCGCCAGCTGTCCCGCCCAGGCGATGTCGCTGCGCTTGCTGCGGCGCACGATCCGGCGCACGGCGCTGCCGTTGCGCCAGGCCACGGCGAACAGCGCCAGGAACAAGGCCAGGCCGCCGAAGCCAAGGTCGCCCAGGATTTCGAAGTAGATGCTGTGGGCGGCCTTGAAGTTGAGCGTCGGCGGAGCCGGACCGAGGAACCCGATCTGGCTCGCCGCCTCCAGGTGCTCGCCCCAAACGTCGCCGTGCTGGATCGCGTGGAAGCCGCCGCCGAACAGCGGACGGTGCAGGGCCACCGCCGTGCTGACCTTCCAGGCGCCGACCCGGCCCAGGAAAGAGTCGTCGCTGTCGGCGGCCTGGATGGTGCTGATCCGCTGCTTCCAGCTGTCGCTGACCAGCTGCGCGCCGATGCCGAACACCACCAGCACCATCAGCAGCCCGAGCACCTTGCGGCGGCTGGCGAGCACGTAGGCGACGCCGAGCAGGCCCAGCCCGGCGAAGCCGCCGCGCGAGCCCGTGGCGATCACGCAGACGGCGCACATCCCGCCCATGATCCAGCATGTCGCCCGCACGGCCTGCCGCTGCGCCGTCGCCTGCAAGTAGTGCAGCAGCGGCATGATCATCAGCACGTCGAGCGCGATCTGGTTGTTGTCCCCGGTCGAGGTGGTGCCGAGCACCTTGTGCCCGCCCGCCGAGAGCAGGAACTTCGCGGCCTCGCCGAGGCCGGTGAAGCCGATGCCCAGGCAGATCGCCAGCAGCAGGGCGTGCAGCCGGAGGCGGTTTCGCATGACCGCCATGACCATGACCGCCAGCAGCAGGATTTTCACGAACTTCTGGTAGAGGTCCCAACCCTGCGACGAATCGGCCGCGAGGCCGGTCGCTTGGGACAGGAACCCCCAAACGGCGAGCAGGCCCAGCAGCAGCACGGTGCCGTTCAGCCGCAGCCGGATGCCGCCGCCCCGCCCGGTCACGGCCAAGACCAAGGCGAGGATGGCGGCGAGCTTGGCGAAGGGCAGCGCCGCGCCGAAGCCGTACAGCACGTCGTTCGGCGCCAGCAGGGAGGTCCAGGCCCAGAGCAGGACGCCGACCTGCGCGCCGCCGAACGCGAGCGGCACCAGCACGAGCCAGGATGCGATGAACGCCAGGTCGCGCATCAGGCTTGGTCCCGCCTCGTCCGGTTGGGTTTCTCCGCAGCGCGGGAGGGCGGGCGCCAGGCGAACAGCCCGGCCAGGCCGTTGCCGCCCGTCAGCCACAGGACGACGAGAACGAGGCCTGCCACGTCGAACATCAGCAAGGCGGCTTCCATGGAACCGTGTCCTTCCAGCAGCGCCACCGCCGCGCCGGGCTGCTGTAGCACTACGGCATGGAGCTTGCCCGGGAGTTTATTTCCGTCCTGGCCACCAGGCCGGCGATCCGGACAGGCTCATCCCCCGCTGTGCACCAGGTCCAGGTCCGCGAAGCGGGTGAACTCGCCCTCGAACAAAAGGTCGATCTTGCCTGTGGGGCCGTGGCGCTGCTTCTCGATCAGCAACTCGGCGCGGTTGTGCACCCGCTCCATGTCCTGCTGCCACTTGTCCATGGCGCTGTGAAACTTGTCGTTGGAGTCGAAATGCCCCTCCTTCGGGCCGCGCTGCTGCAGGTAGTACTCGTCCCGGTAGACGAACATCACGCAATCCGCGTCCTGCTCGATGGTGCCCGACTCGCGCAGGTCGGACAGCTGCGGCCGCTTGTCCTCCCGCTGCTCCACCGCGCGGGACAGCTGGGACAGCGCGATCACCGGCACCGCCATCTCCTTGGCGATCGCCTTCAGCCCCTGGGTGAACTGGCTGATCTCCAGCACCCGGCTCTCCGGCTTGGTGCCGGCGGAGGGGCGCATCAACTGAAGGTAGTCCACGATCACCAGGCTCAGCCCGGCGGTGCGCTTGAGCCGGCGGCACCGGGTCCGCAACGCCGCCACGGAGATGCCCGGCGTCTCGTCGATGTGCAGCGGCAGGCCCGCCACCTCGCGGCTGACTTGCACGAAGCGGTCGAAGTCGCGCTGGCCGATCTCGCCGCGGCGTATCTTGTCGCCGGACACGCGGGCCTCCTCCGCCAGCAGGCGAAGCGCGATCTGCTCGGCGCTCATCTCCAAGGAGAAGAACGCCACGCTGCCCTTCGGCACCTGCTCCGACCCGGCGTTGCGCGCGTCCGCCAGCAAGGCGCGGGCGGCGCCGAACGCGATCTTGGTGGCCAGCGCCGTCTTGCCCATGCCAGGGCGGCCGGCCAGCACCATCAGGTCCGACGGGTGCAGCCCGCCCATCTTCTTGTCGAGATCCCGCAGCCCGGTGGACAGGCCGGACACGTGGCCGGAGCGATGGAAGGCGCGCTCCGCCCCCTGGATCGCCTGGGTCAGCGCCTGCTCGAACACCATGAAGCCGCCGCTGGCGGCGCCCTTGTCGGCGATGTCGAACAGACGCTGCTCCGCCGCTTCCACCTGCAGCCGGCCGTCCAGCTCAGGGGCGGCGCCGAACGCGTTGTTCACCACCTCCTCGCCGACCTCGATCAGCTCGCGGCGCAGCCAGGCGTCGTGGATGGCGCGGCCATACTCCCCGGCGTTGATGATGCCCACCATGGCGGTGAGCAACTGGCCAAGGTACGCCGTGCCCCCCACCTCATCCAGCACGCCGGTGTGCTCGAACTCGGCGCGCAGCGTGATGGCGTCCGCCAGCTGGCCGTTGTTCACCCGGCGGTGGATGGCGGCGAAGATGCGGCCGTGGATCGGGTCGGCGAAGTGCTCGGGCGCCAGGAACTCGGCCACCCGCTCGTAGGCGCGATTGTTGGCCAGCAGCGCGCCGAGCAGCGCCTGCTCCGCCTGCTGGTTGGAGGGCGGGTTGCGTTGCGACAGGCCGAGAAGCGGGGAGAGCGTGTTCATGAGGAGGGGGAGCATAGCCCATGCCGAGGGCTGCGGGGCGCGATCAGCCTGTGGGTGGCTGTGGATAAGGGGGATGCTTTCGCCTGGGCGGCCTTCTCAGCTTCCCCATTGGGCGAAGGACGCCACCACGATCACGACGGCGCCCAGGCCGAGGTTGACGTGGATCAGCTTGCGGATGGAGACAGCGGCCTCAGCGCTCGGCTGCGCGCGGAACCGGCGGTAGGGGCCGAACACCATCAGGAGGAACACGGCGGCCATCACCAGGCCGAGCAGTTGCATGACGTTCACCGGCCAGGGCAGGTTGGCGAAGCCGCCATACACCCCGAACACCATGGCCCAGCCGGTCAGCAGCACCAGCGGCATGGCGATGGACACCAGGCGGAAGAAGCGCCGGAACGCCTCGCCGTGCAGCGCCATGCCCTCCGCCGCGGGCAGCACCGCCAGGCTGGGGCGCAGCACCACCAGGGCATACGCCATCCCGCCCGTCCACAGCGTCATGGCGAGCAGGTGAACGCCCAGCACCAGGCTCCATAAGACCATCAGTCCATCCTTGACCAGAGAAGGGCATCATGCCCGATTGCCCTCTCGTGGGCGAGCGGCCCGCTACTCGGCCGTGCCCCGCAGCATCTGCATGGCCCGCCGCAGCCGCAGCAGGCCGCCGCGGACATGGCCGTTCTCGCACATGGTGCGTCCGCTGCGCCAAAGCACGCGGGCGTGGGCCGGCATGTCCCCTTCCGTGTCCATCCGGTCGGCCAGGCCAAGGCAGTATTCGGCCGTGTCCGTCGTAACGGTCACTGCGTCCTGGCCCGGGCTTTGGATTGCCTGGGCCAGCGCCGGCCCGGCAAGCCAGGCCGCCATCGCAGTGCCCAACACGGTCGCTTTCCACATCTTCCACAAAGTATGGTCGAGGGGAATTGCCGGGCAATGGGCGCTGCGTGAAGTCGCTGCCACGCGGTCAAGCAGCGGATGTCGGGTCTGCCGGAAGGGTCAGCACCGCGCGCAGGCCGGGGGCTGCGTCTTCCAGCGCCAGGGTTCCGCCGTGCAGCATCGCCACCGCATCGACCAGCGCCAGGCCCAGCCCGGAGCCAGGCGTCTGCCGCGCCTGCTCGCCGCGGTAGAAGCGCTTGATCGCGCGCGGGCGTTCGGCGGCGGGGATGCCGGGGCCTGAGTCCTGCACCGTCAGCACCACCGGCCCGGGGCCGCGCGCCAGCAGCTGCACCGCGCCGCCGGGCTGGGAGAACTTCAGCGCATTGTCCAGCAGGTTGACCATCGCCTGGCCGATCAGGTCACGATCGCAGTACAGGGGCAGCCGGACAGGGCCGTCGTACGCCAGCGCCAGCCCGCGCTCCTCCGCCGGCGCCGTGTAAAGCTCGGCCAGCTCCGCCAGCATCGGCGCCAGGTCGATGGCGGCGAAGGCGGAGCGCCTGGTGCCGGCCTCGATCTCGGCGATCCGCAGCAGCGCCTCGAACACCGCGGCCACGCCGTCCAGGTCCGTCACGGCCCGGCAAACGGCGGCGCGCAGCTGGTCGGAACCGTGCGCGTGCTCGGCCGCGTCCTCCAGCCGGGCGCGGGCGCGGGCGATGGGGGTGCGCAGGTCGTGCGCGATGCTGTTGGACACCTCGCGCACCCCGTCCATCAGCCGGCCGATGCGGTCCAGCATGTCGTTGATGGTTTCGGCCAGCCGGTCGAACTCGTCGCCCCGTCCCGTCACCCGCACCCGGCGGTTCAGGTCGCCCTGCGCGATGGCGCCGGCCGTGCTGGACACGCTGGCGATCATGCGGCGGAACAGCCGCTGCATCACCAGCCCGCCGACGGAGCCGAGCAGGGCGAGCAGCACCAGGGACCAGAGCAGCGCGGAGGTCAGCAGCGAGCGCAGCGGCGCCCGGGTTTCCACGTCCCGCCCCACCAGCAGCCGGCTGCCGTCCGCCAGGTCGAACCGCTGCACCCGGGCCATGCTGGTCACCCCGGCGCGGGACACGTTCAGGTCGTAGGGCGCGTCCGCTTCGACGACGGCGGCCGGCCAGGCGGCCAGGTTGCCGGCCAGCGGGCGCCGGGCCGCGTCGGTCAGCAGGTAGATCGCGTCGTCATCAACGTTCTCGGCCAGCCGGTCCTCGATGGTGGCTTGCAGCGCCGCCAGTCCGCCGCCCTGCCACTGTTCCGACAGGCCCTGGGCGTCGGCGTGGATCGCGGCCTCCACTTGGCGGTCCAGCAGCCCGGCGGTGGCCCACCACAGGAACAGCACCAGGGCGAGGGCGCTGAGGGCGAACAGCAGCGCGTAAACCAGGGCGAGGCGCAGGCCGGCGGAGCGCCACAAGCTGGGCTGGGCGCGGGGCAGCGTCAGGC
Organism: uncultured Acetobacteraceae bacterium; assembly: GCA_964245495.1. Taxonomy (GTDB): domain Bacteria; phylum Pseudomonadota; class Alphaproteobacteria; order Acetobacterales; family Acetobacteraceae; genus LMUY01. The sequence goes on along the minus strand of CAXTNC010000072.1, from coordinate 3,366 downwards.
TCAAGGGCGCCCTAGTCCGCCCGCAGCATGTAGCCGGAGTTGCGGACGGTGTGCAGCAGCGGCGCGGGGAACGGCTTGTCGATCTTTTGCCGCAGCCGGCTGACGTGCACGTCGATCACGTTGGTCTGCGGGTCGAAGTGATAGTCCCACACGCCCTCCAGCAGCATGGTGCGGGTGACCACCTGGCCCGCGTGGCGCATCATGAACTCCAGCAGGCGGAACTCGCGCGGCTGCAGGTCGATGCGCTGGCCGGCGCGGCGCACGGTGCGGGACAGCAGCTCCATTTCCAGGTCGCCCACCTGGAGCTTGGTTTGCGGGCCTTCGTTCTTGCTGCGCCGGGTCAGCGCCTCCACCCGGGCCAGCAGCTCGGCGAAGGCGAACGGCTTGGTCATGTAGTCGTCGCCGCCGGCCTTGAGGCCGCGCACTCGCTCGTCCACCTGGCCCAGGGCGGACAGGAACAGCACGGGCGTCGCGTTGTCCTGCGCGCGCAGGGTTTCCAGCAGGCGCAGGCCGTCGATGCCGCCAGGCAGCATCCGGTCCAGGATGATGGCGTCGAAGCCCTCGCTGGCGGCCATGAACAGGCCGTCGCGGCCGTTGTCGGCGTGCTCGGCCAGGTGGCCCGCCTCGCGCAGGCCCTTCAGCACGAAGCCTGCCACCTCCTTGTCGTCCTCGACCACCAGGATGCGCATCAACCGTTGCTTTCGTTGGGCCGCAGACCGACCGTGACCGGGATGTCCAGTGTTTGCCCACGGCGCCGCACCGTCAGGTGCAGCGCTGTGCCGGGCGGCGTGGCGCTGACCGCCTTGACCAGCTCGTGCGCGCTGTCCACCGGCGCGCCGTTCACCGCCGTCACGATGTCTCCCACCTGCAAGCCGGAGCGCGCGGCCGGTCCCGCCCGGCCCAGGCTGGCGATGGTGACGCCGCCGCGGCCAGCCGTCGCTCCCTGGGCCGCGCCGGACGGGCTGCGCGGCACGTCCTGCACCGCGACGTCGAGCCAGCCGCGGTCCACGCGGCCCTTCTCGCGCAGCTCGGCCACGATCTTCATGGCGATCTCGCTGGGGATGGCGAAGCCGATGCCGACGGAGCCGCCGGTGGGCGAGACGATGGCCGTGTTGACCGCGATCACCTGGCCTTCCAGGTTGAAGGTAGGGCCGCCCGAGTTGCCCGGGTTGATCGGCGCGTCGATCTGCAGGAAATCGTCGAACGGGCCGGCGCCGATGTCCCGCCCGCGGGCGGAAACGATGCCGGCGCTGACGGAGGAGCCAAGCCCGAACGGGTTGCCGGCGGCGATGATCCAGTCCCCCACCTCCACGCCGCGCGAGTCGCCCCAGGTGACGGCCGGCAGCGACCCGGCGCCCTCCACCTTGATGACGGCGATGTCCGTCAGCTCGTCCGTGCCCAGCACCTTGGCCGTCAGCTCGGTGCCGTTGGACAGCGAGACGATGATGCGGTCGGCGTGGCCGACCACGTGGTTGTTGGTGACGATGATGCCTGAAGGGTCGATGACGAAGCCGGAGCCTGCGCCCTGCACCTGCTCCCGCCGCGAGCGCAGCCGCTCGCGGAACTGCTTCTCCAGCGGCGTGCCGCGCAGGGCGGAGGGCAGCTGCACGTCCCCGTCCGCGGCCACGCTCTCGGTGACGGCGATGTTCACGACGGAGGGCACCACGCGCTTGACCAGGGGGGCCAGGGAGGGAAGCGCCGCCCGCAGGGGGCTGCTGCCGCTCTGGGCAACGGAGGTGGCGCAGCCGGACAGCAGGATGGCGGCTGCGAGGAGGGCGGGGCGGATCATCCAATGGGTTCCGGGAGGGCTAAGATGCAACACGGCGCGATGGTGGCGGTTCATACCGGATGCCACAAGCCGCGCTCCAAGCGCTTGCACCCTGGGTTTCTCCCGCAAAGCGCGTGAGAGCGAGAGGTCCGCGGGGCGCGTTAATAGAACGTGCTCGGCTGCACGGCGCAGAATGCCTGCATCAAGCTTTTCAACCGATCGTGCTGCATAAGATAGCGGATGCGGCTTGAGTTGTCGCAGCCAAGGCCTTCCTTGTATGCGCAAGCGAGTCCTGCCGCCCGGTCTTCCGCCTGCTTCTGTTTGCGTGACAGCCCGGAAGATGCTGCGATCAGCGGCTGTTCGTAGTCGGCCGTGGTGGCGTGATCCCACCGGCGATCGGGGCATTCATGCAATAATGCCTTACGGAACAAGTCTTGAGGTTCTGCTCCCTGAGCTGTTAGGCGCACTGGCAGGACTGTGATGCCCAACATGAAGCCGCATGTCGATCGTGTCATTCCATCGAAATCCCGATTGCGATCAAGCTGGGTTTTCCGGCCAGTCGTGCCGCGGGTACCGCCCCCGCATGTCCTTCCGCACATCGGCCCACGCCCCTGCCCAAAACCCTGCCAGGTCCGCCGTGACCGCCACCGGCCGACCCGCCGGCGACAGCAGCGCGAACTGCAACGGCACGCGCCCGCCCGCCAGCAGCGGCGTGGTGCGCTGGCCGTAGAACGCCTGCGCCCGGGCGGACGCCACCGGCACTGGCTGCAGGTAGTCGATCGGCGCCCGACCGCCAGGCAGGGCCAGGTGCGTCGGCAGGTCGCGGTCGAGCCGGGCGACGCCCTCCCAGCCCAGCATCCCGCGCAGGAGGGCGTGCAGGTCGAGCTTGGCCGCGTCCGCCAGCCTCGCCGTGCCGAGCAGCTGCGGCGCCAGCCAGTGCTGCACGCCGGCCGCCAGCGCCGCGTCCGACAGGTCGGGCGTCGCCGGGTCGAGCTGGCGCAGCAGGGCGGCGCGGGCTTGCAGCTGCCGCGCTGCATCCGTCCAGCCCAGGGCGTCCAGCTTGCGGCCGGCCACGTCGGCCAGGATGCGGGCGGTGTCCGCCGGGTCGGCCGGGGCGGTGCGGTCCTCCAGCACCAGCGCGCCCAGCCGCCGGCGGCGGCGGGACAGCACGGTGCCGGCCACCGGGTCGAAGCCGCTTTCCACCGTCTCCGTCACCCGCCAGTCCGGCAGGTCCGCCAGGTCCAAGGGCGCTGCCAGGCGGATGCGGGCGGAGGCGCCGAGTTCCAGCGCGCCCACCGCCAGCAAGGGCGCGGGCGGCGGCGGTATTGCCCGGCGGCCTGGCGGATGCGGGCCAGGCCGCCGCGGTCGGCGTCCCGCCGTCCGGCCAGCGCTTCCAGCCGCAGCGCCACGTCCGCCGGGGCGTCGCGTTCGCGCATCGGGTCGCGCTCCTCCAGCAGGGCGGCCAGGTCGGCGGCCAGGGCCTGCTCGGGCGGCGTGCGGGCGGCCAGCATCATGGCGGCGAGGCGGGGATGCGCGCCCAGCTCGGCCATGCGCCGGCCTTGCGCGGTCAGCGCACCCTCCGTCATCGCCCCTAAGTC
>CAXTNC010000071.1:3766-15240 GCA_964245495.1 uncultured Acetobacteraceae bacterium | reverse complement strand
CTAGGGTTTCAACAGAGCATCCCCAGCTCTAAGGACATCCCAGCCGTCCTGCGCCCTATGGTCACGCTGGAGACGTCCACTGACCCCAATCGTCCTGCCAGCCACATCACCGCACTGATCGGGACGTTGGCCCGCATATACAGTGCAACAGGACGAACGGCTGAGCAAACTGTGACGCTGGAAGACCTACTCCATGACAAGTTGAACTCGCATGGCAGGTTTGCCGTGACTGGCTGCTTGATGTGCGAAGCGGCCAAGTCACCTTGCGCTAGCGTGAACCAATGGCTGCCTGGGCTGATCGGTGGCAAGATGGCGCTTTTTTGCTGAACCGTTTGCAAGGCCGTGTCGGGCGAGGTATTTCTAGCGCAGGGAGAGGTGCCGGAGTGGCCGATCGGGGCAGTCTCGAAAACTGTTGTGCGTGCAAGCGTACCGTGGGTTCGAATCCCACCCTCTCCGCCAAACTGGTGCAGCAGACGGCCCCTGCGCGGCATCGCTGTGCCAGGCTCGCGGCTGTTGAGGCAACGGGCAAGAGGAGCCGTCCACCATGGCGATTGCCACGGTTGGCCTCGACATCGCCAAGCGCGTGTTCCAGGCGCACGGCGTTGACGTGTCCGGCAGGATGGCGCTGCGCCGCAAGCTGCAACAGGCGGGGGTGCTTGGGTTCTTCCAGGGCCTGGCGCCATGCCTGGTCAGCATCGAGGCGTGCGGGAGCGCGCACCACTGGGCACGCGAGGTCAAGGCGCTGGGCCACGAGGTGCGGCTGATGCCGGCGAGCTGCGTCAAGCGCGGCAAGGCGGACGCGGCCGACGTGGAAACGCTCTGCGAGGCGGTGACCCGGCCGGCCAGCGCTTGGTGCCGGTCAAGTCGGCCGAGCAGCAGGCGGCGCCCATGCTGCACCGCACGCGCGAGCTGCTGGTGCGGCAGCGGACCATGCTGGTCAACACGCTGCGCGGGCATATGGCCGAGCTTGGCGTCGTTGCGCCCCAGGGCATCGCGCGCGTGGCGGACTTGCTGACGGTGCTTGCGGGTGAAGGAGGTCGAGGCGGCGATCCTGGCCTGGCACAAGGACAACGAAGCCAGCCGCCGGCTTGCGGCCATTCCCGGCGCAGGGCCGATCACGGCGTCGGCCATCGCGGCCACCGTCACCGATCCCACCCAGTTCCACTCCGCCCGGCAGTTCGCCGCCTGGATCGGGCTGGTGCCCAGGCAGAACAGCAGCGGCGGCAAGCAGCGCCAGGGCGGCATTTCCAAGCAGGGTGACAGGACCCCGCAGCGATTGCTCGTGCTCGGCGCAACAGCAGCGATCCGTCATGCCCGCACCAAGAGCATACCGGAGGTCGCTTGGCTGAAGGGCCTGCTGGAGCGTCGCCCGGCACGGCTTGCACCCGTGGCGCAGGCCAACAAGACGACGTGCATCGTTTGGGCGAAGCCAGCAAAGGTTCCGGCAGCGCAGCTGCTGGAAGGCTGGCGGAGGGGCTGCTGGCGCGGGGCGAAAGCTGCCGTGCACCTATTGCAGCACAGATGGTCGCAGCTTGACGGCGCAACAGGATCCTGCCGGCCAACGCCGCAGCTGGCAGGGCGTGAAGGCGGCAACGACGTGATGGCAAACCGGTCGAACCCGGGACTTGGCAGAACCCGTTTGGAGTCTTGCGCCCCCAAGCCCGCGAAACTGATTGCGAGCCAGGCTATGGAATGCACCAAGGCCAACAGTCATGACCGGGCAAACAGGCCGGACACATGGCCGCACCCGACCGCGCCCGACCGCAGCGCCACAACGTCACTTCACCCTTGCATCAAGCAAGCTGTCCATACAGGACGTTTACCGCCGGACACGACTATGTGCGTGCCCGGCCGACAGCATCATCTTGCCTGGTTTTGCAAGTACGCCTGCACGAAGCCGGGCAAGTGGCTGCCGAGCCAGTCGCCCATCTCCTGCTCCTCTTTCATCGACTGCTCCAGCACCGCCTTGTCCTGCGCGGCGCCCGCTGCGTCCGCCAAGGTGAGCAGCACCTTGTAGGAGGCGATCTCGTATGCCTTGAAGCCGATGGCGGCGAGCACGTTCTTCAGCACCTCGTCCGCTGCGCCGGCATGGGCGAAGCCGGCCACCGTGGCCACCGCTCCGGTCACCATCTCCTTGGTGACCGACTTGCTGGAACCGTGCTTCGCCAGCAGGTCGTCCAGCCGGGCCGCCTGGGTGGTCGAGCGCTCCTTTTCCGCCTGCATCTTCGCATGAAGCTCGGGGTACGGCTTCATGCGGGGCAGCTCGTTCTGGATGGTCCCGATCGCTTGGGTTTCGACGGCATGCTGGTTGCGCAGCCCGGTCAGGTAGACCTCCATCACCGCGTTTGATCCACTCATGGCATGTGCTCCATCGAAAGTTGCGCGTTCAACGCGGTTGCGGCCTGGCGGATGCAGCGGCACGGCTGCAGCTCTTTTTTGAAAAGCCAGGACCTTTGCCCGCTTGGCGCGCGTTGCCGGGTCATCCTTGGCGGACATCGCATGAAACACGCCGTTCAACTCTGCCTGGCGGCCCTGGCCATCTCGTCCGCGGCCCGGGCGGAGAGCTGCTTCCAGGCCTTGGCCGCCACGCGGAACTACACGCTGGGCCGCCCGGTGCGCGCGGCGCCGACGCCGGGCGGGCGGGACATCCTGTTCCTGCGCAGCGGACCGCGCGACACCAAGCTGGGATTGTACGCGTACGACGTGGCGGCGCACGCCGTGCGTCCCTTGGCCCAGCCGCAGGACGCCGAGCAGCTGAGCGTGGAGGAGCGCGCCCGGCGCGAGCGGGCGCGCATGACGCTGACGGGCATCACCGATTTCGCCGTCAGCGACGACGGCGCCCGGGTGCTCGTCTCGCAGGCCGACCAGCTTTCCCTGGTGGCCCTGCCGGGCGGGGCGGTGACCGCCATCCCGGGTTCCGGCTGGATCGCGCCGCATCTCTCGCCGGACGGCCGGTTCGTGGCCGCCGTGCGCGACAACGACCTGCATGTCGTCGATCTCGCCTCCATGCAGGACAGCCAGCTCACCACCGGCGGCACGGAGCTGGTGACGCACGGCTTGGCGGAGTTCGCCGCGTCCGAGGAGCTGGAGCGGGCGGACGGCGCCTGGTGGTCGCCGGACGGCGCGCAGCTCCTGTATGAGGAGGCGGACAGCACCGGCGTGGAACGCCACTTCATCGCCGACCCCGGGCAGCCGTCCGCGCCGCCGACGGAGTTCCGCTACCCGCGCGCCGGCACGGCCAATGCCAAGACGCGCCTGGGGCTGATGCCGCGCGAGGGCGGCCCCACGACGTGGGTGGCGTGGGACCATGACGCATACCCCTACATAGCCCGCGTCGTGTGGCCGAAGGCCGGCCGGCTGAGCGTCGTGCTGCTGAACCGCGCGCAGACCAGCGAGACGGTGCTGGCCGTTGATCCGGCGACCGGGCAGACCACCAGTCTGCTGACGGAGGCCGATCCCGCCTGGATCAACCTGGACGCCAGCCACGGCATAGGCCTGGCCGGCGGGCATCCGCTGCCATACTGGCTGCCGGACGGCTCCGGCTTCCTGTGGGCGGCCGAGCGGGGCGCGCACTGGCAGCTGGAGCTGCGCGGGGCGGACGGGGCGCCGCAGCACGCCATCACGCCGCCAAACCTGCCCTTCCTGGCCTTCGACGACTTTGACCCAGCGACAGGGAAGGTGACTTTCACCGCCGACCCCGACCGGCTGGGCAGCGCGCTGTTCCAAGCGCCGCTCGCCGGCGGGCCGGCCACCACGTTGGCGGCCTCGCCCGGCCTGCATGACGGCACCTTCGACGACCACCTGCACACCATCCTGCTGGACCGCACGGAAGGCGCCGACGGCGTTGCGGCGGTCAACGTCCTCGACAGCACGGGCAAGGTGCTCGCCGCCTTGCCGAGCGCGGCCGAGCAGCCGCCCGCGATCCCGCGCGTGGAGTTCCGCACGGCCGGCGCGGGACAGATGGATGCGGCCATCCTGCGTCCTGCCGGCGCCAAGCCCGGGCAACGCTTCCCGGTGGTGCTGTCCGTGTATGGCGGCCCCACCGTGAAGGTGGTGACGCGCAACCCGCGCGCCTACCTGGAGAACCAGTGCCTCGCCGACCAGGGCTTCATCGTCGCCAGCCTGGATGGCCGCGGCACGCCGGGGCGCGGCCACGCTTGGGAACGCGCGACCAAGGGGGACTTCATCGACACCCCGCTGCAGGATCAGGTGGACGGGTTGCAGGCGCTGGGGAAAGCCATCCCCGCCATGGACCTGACCCGTGCGGGGATCACCGGCTGGTCGTTCGGCGGCTATTTCGCCGCCATGGCCACCATTCGCCGGCCGGACATCTTCCGCGCCGGCGTGGCGGGCGCGCCGGTGGTGGACTTCGCCGACTACGACACGGCCTACACCGAGCGCTACCTCGGCACGCCGCAATCCGATCCGGACGCCTACCGCAAGACCAGCGTGCTGACCTACGCTGGCGCGCTGAGCCGTCCGCTGCTGATCATGCACGGCCTGTCGGACGACAACGTGTACTTCCAGAACACCGTGAAGCTGACGCAAGCGCTGACTGTGGCAGGCAAGCCGTACCAGCTGCTGCTGCTGCCCGGCACGCACCAGCTGCCTGATCCCGTGCTGCGGGCGCGGGTGGACGAGGCGCGGGCGACCTTCCTGGGCAAAGCCCTGAAATGAGGGTGCGCTAGCCCAGGCTGTCCGCCAGGGCGCGGGCCATTTGCCGCGCGAAGGACGCCGGGTCACGCGGCGGCTCGCCGTCCTGCACGCGGGCCAGGTCCAGGAGCATCCCGGCCGCGTCGTCCAAGCTGGCCAGCTCGCTCAAGCGGCGGATCAGCGGGTGGCGCGGGTTGATCTCCAGCACCGGCAGGGACGGCATCATCGACCGGCCGGCGCGCTTGAGCAGGCGCTGCATCTGCAGGTCCGGCCCGCCGGCGGAGGCGGCCAGCACCACGGGGCTGTCCACCAGCCGGTCGGTGGCGCGCACGTCGGACACCTCGCCGTGCAGCGCTTCCTTGAGCGTTCCCAGCAACGCCGTCACGTCCGCCGCGGCCTCGCCTTCCGTTTCGGGAGCCAGCTTGGACAGGTCCGCCGCCCCTTGCGTGACGGAGCGGATCGGCTTGCCGTCGAACTTGGGCATCCGCTCCGGCCAGAACGCATCCACCTGGTCCGCAAGCAGCAGGACCTCGACCCCGCGGGCGCGGAAACCCTCCAATTGCGGAGACTTCGCCAGCGCGTCGGCCTCATCGCCGACCAGGATGTAGATCGCCTCCTGCTCCGGCTTCATGCGGGCCACGTAGTCCGGCAGGGAGGTCCAGCCATCCTGCGCGGAGGAGCGGAAGCGCAGCAGCGGCGCCAGCTCGTCGCGGTGCTCGAAGTCCTCCCACAGCCCTTCCTTGAGCAGGGCGCCGAAGTTCTGCCAGAACCCGGCGTAGCTTTCCTGCCCTGCCTCGTCCTTGCTCCTGGCCTTCAGCTCGGACAGCACCCGGCCGGTCACCGCCTTGCGGATGCGCGCCAGCACCGGCGTCGCCTGCAGCATCTCGCGCGACACGTTGAGCGGCAGGTCCTCCGTATCCACCACGCCGGTCACGAAGCGCAGCCAGGGCGGCAGCAGCGCCGCCTCGTCGGTGATGAACATGCGGCGCACGTGCAGCCGCACCCGGCTTTCCCGCGGGCCTTCCACCGCCTCGAACGGCTTGGAGCCGGGGATGAACAGCAGGGCGGCGAACTCCAGAGCGCCTTCCGCCCGCCAGTGCAGGGTGGCCCAGGGCGCATCGAAGATGTGGCCCAGGTGACGGTAGAACTCGGTGTACGCCTCCTCCGAAACCTCGGCCTTCGGCTTGCGCCACAGCGCCGTGCCCTCGTTGGCCGCCACGTCCTCGCCGTCCCGCGCCACCAGGATGGGCACGGTGATGTGGTCCGCCCACTTGCGGATGATGGCCTCCAGCCGGTACGGCTCCAGGAACTCGTCCGCATCCGCCTTCACGTGCAGCACGACGGTGGTGCCGGCCGCGTCCCGCTCGCCCGGCGCCAGCGTGTAGTCCCCCCGGCCCTCGGAGGCCCAGACCCATGCCTCGTCCGACCCGGCGGCGCGGGAGGTGACCTCCACCCGGTCCGCCACCATGAAGGCGGAGTAGAAGCCCACGCCGAACTGGCCGATCAGGCTTGGCCGCTCCTCCGGCTTGGCGCTTTCCAGCGACTGCCCGAACGCGCGGGTGCCGGAGCGGGCGATGGTGCCCAGGTTCTCGGCCAGCGAGGCGCGGTCCATGCCGATGCCGGGGTCGGACAGGGTGAGCGTGCGCGCCTCCTTGTCGGGCGCCACCCGCACGGCGGCCCCGTCCGGCAATGCGAGGACCGGCTGGGTCAGGGCGGCGAAGCGGCGGCGGTCGATCGCGTCGGCGGCGTTGGCGACCAGCTCGCGCAGGAAGATCTCGCGCTCCGAGTAGAGCGCGTGGACGACCAGGTCCAGCAGCCGCCCCACCTCCGCACCAAACTCGTGCCGCTCGACCGTCTCGCCCATGCCATCACCCTCCTGGTGGCTGCGGTATGCCGGGGCATCGGGCGGTTATCAAGGCGGATGCCGGAGGCGCGCCATGCCAGCGGGCACTGGGGCGGGGTGGCATCGTCCGCCCGTTTCCTGCCGCTCGTGTCTTCCCATGGCGCATGCGCGGGCCTCCGGTGAGCGGGCCGCCTGGTGAGAGACGTTTGACGGGCTGCGAGCTCCTGTCGGCGTTTTTTACAATTTATGAGACGGTTCAAGCCTCAAGAACCCCAACCTGTTGGAAAAGCTGTTTTCCTGCTTTTGGCCTGTCGTTTGCAGAAGCTTCGACATGTCCCGGCACCCCGGGGTTGTGAACAACGTGACCGAGGCCTCATGAAAACCACCCTCCTTGCCGCCGCCCTGATTGCCAGCGCTGCCGCCGCCCAAGCTGCCCCAGTCGTGTCGGCTTCCGACGCGACAGGCGCCACCACCTCGCCCTTTGCGCTGACGGACCTTGGAACGTCCAGCACGGCCGGCTTCCAGTCGGCTGCGACCTTCACCGCGCCCGACGGCACCGTGATCAGCTTCTCGCCGGACGCGGCCTCGCCGATGGCCGGGGTTTACGCCGGCTCCATCACCAACACCTCGACCTCGCCGTTCGCTGGCAACAGCCTGGGTTCGGCGTCGTCCAACTATCTGACGGCGGAGCCGAGCGACAACGTGACGCTCACCTTCTCAAGCGCGCAATCGGCATTCAGCCTGCTTTGGGGAACGGTTGACACGTTCAACTCGCTGAACCTCCAGTTCTTCGACGGCGCGACGGCGGTCGGCACCGACACGGTGACAGGCTCCGATGTCGCGTCGGCCGCCGGCATCTCCCCCAACGGCACGACCGGCGCGTTCGTCACCGTGTCCGATCCGGCGCTCGGCGCTTTCACCTCCGTGGTGGCGACCTCGACCACCCAGGCGTTCGAGTTCGTGCCGGGCGCCGCCAGCAGCACTTCGGTGCCGGAGCCGGCCACGCTTGCCCTGCTCGGCTTCGGGCTGCTCGGCTTGGGCTTCGTGCAGCACCGCCGCAGCCGCGGCTGAGCAACTGCGCTGCTGAGACCGCGTTCCGCGCCTGCCCGGCCCCGGCTGGGCAGGCGCGTCCCGCTTGCCGCCGCCGATGCCCGGCTGCGGCGGATGGCGAGGACGGATGCCTCATTAAACAGTGTCGCTCGTTTTTACAGGCAGTTGGCGACCCCTTGCTTGGTGCAGCTCCAACCCATTGATAAGTCGGCTCTATCAACTCTGGCCCGCGCCTTGCATAGCCTTCATCATCGGAGCTTGTCACCATGACGGGCCACCCAGATGACAGAGGCAGACATGAAGAACTCGCTTCTCCTCGCCGCCGCCCTGCTTGCAACCGCAACCTCCGCGCGGGCCTACCAGATCACCGCCAGCGATGCCACGGGCGCCACGACCTCGCCCTTCACGCTGGTAGACTACGGAACGGCCACCACGGCCGGGTTCCAATCCAGCGCGACGTTCACCGCGTCCGACGGCACCGTGGTCAGCTTCTCGCCGGATGCCGCCTCGCCGCAAGCCGGCGTTTACGCAGGCTCCATCCCCAACACCTCGACCTCGCCGTTCACCGGCACCAGCATCGGCTCGTCCTTGTCGAACTATCTGAGCGCCGAGCCGAGCGACAACGTCACGCTTTCCTATGCCAGCCCGCAATCCTCCTTCAGCCTGCTCTGGGGCACGGTTGACACCTACAACGGGCTGAACCTGGAAACGCTTGACGGCTCGACCGTGACAGGCAACGTCACCATCGGGGGCGCGGCCGTCGCGGCGGCGATCGGCGGCGGCTTCCAGGCCAACGGCACGACGCCTGCGTTCGTCACCATCTCCGACCTGGGTCCCTTCACCAGCATCGTGGCGACTTCGACCCAGCAGGCGTTCGAGTTCGCGGCGGCCGTCAGCAGCGGCACCGCCGTGCCGGAGCCTGCGACCCTGGCCCTGTTCGGGCTGGGCCTGCTCGGCCTGGGCTTCGTGCAGCACCGCCGCGGCCGCGGCTAGGCTCTTACGGCCGCTGAAACCCGCCTGACGTCTCCGTCCGGCCCATGCCGGCGGAGGCGGCCTGCTTTCTGGCCGAAGATTAGCCTTGCTGCCCGGGATGTGGCATGGCTCCGGACGCGCCAGCCTGGCAACCTTGCCTGCCAATGCCAGCCAGGCGGCTCAGCTCCGAGGAACGACGCATGGGTTTCAGCGACAAGTCGGCCATCGGCGCCTTCTGGGCCGTCCGCCACCACACCGAACGGTTGTGCCGGCACCTGACGCCCGAAGACCAGTGCATCCAGTCCATGCCGGATGCCAGCCCCGCCAAATGGCACCGTGCCCATACCACCTGGTTCTTCGAGCAGTTCGTGCTGCTGCCCCACCTGGACGGCTACCAGCCGTTCAGCCGCGAGTTCAGCTACCTGTTCAATTCCTACTACGAGGCCGTCGGCGCTCGGCATCCGCGCTTCGCCCGCGGCTTGATCACCCGGCCGTCCGCTGATGAGGTGACCGCCTACCGGGCGCACGTTGACGCCGCGATGGAGCAGCTGATCGGGCAAAACCTCGGGCTGGACGCGCTGCTCGCCCTCGGCTTGCAGCACGAGCAGCAGCATCAGGAGTTGCTGACGACCGACATGCTGCACGGGCTGAGTCAAAACCCATTGCTCCCCGCCATGGACTCAGCCTGGCGCACCCCCGCGCCGTCCGCCGCCGCAGATGCCTTCCTGGCCTTTGGCGGCGGCATGACCCCGATCGGCCACGCCGGGGCGGACTTCGCCTTCGACAATGAAGGCCCAGCCCACCACGCCTTCGTGCCGCCGTTCCAGATCGCCAACCGCCTGGTGCGCAACGCCGCTTGGCTGCAGTTCATCACTGATGGCGGATATCGCACGCCAACGCTGTGGATGTCCGAAGGCTGGACTGCTGCCGGGGAACAGGGATGGCATTCTCCGTTGCACTGGCGGCAGCAGGACGGCGCGTGGCGTCAGTTCGGCCCAGGCGGTGAGGCGCCGCTCGACCCGGATGCCCCCGTGCGCCACATCAGCTGGTACGAGGCGGACGCCTTCGCCCGCTGGGCCGGCGCGCGCCTGCCGACCGAGTTCGAGTGGGAGGCCGCCAGCCGCCATCCGGGCCTGCTGGAGGCCGATGGCCATGCGTGGCAGTGGACCAACAGCGCCTACCTGCCCTACCCCGGCTTCCGCCCCGTGGCCGGCGCGATCGGCGAGTACAACGGCAAGTTCATGATCAACCAGATGGTGCTGCGCGGCAGCTCGGTGGCGACGCCGCCGGGCCACGCCCGCGCCAGCTACCGCAACTTCTTCCACCCGGACCGCCGCTGGCAGTTCAGCGGGCTGCGCCTGGCCAAGGACGCCTGAGCGGTGCCGGACGGGTCGCAGGCCGCCTCGCCGCTGGTGCAGGAAATCCTGGCCGGGCTGCGGCAGCCGCAAAAGACGCTGCCAGCCAGGCTGTTCTACGACGCCGAGGGCTGCCGCCTATTCGGCGAAATCACCCGGCTGCCGGAGTACTACGTCACCCGCACGGAGCTGGCGCTGCTGGCCCGGGTGGCGCCCGAGCTGCCGCGCCGGCCCGGCTGCGCCCTGGTGGAGTATGGCGCCAGCGACGAGGGCAAGGCGATGGCGCTGATCGACGCGGTGGGCGCGTCGGCCTACGTGCCGATCGACATCGCGCCCAGCGCCTTGCAGGACATGGCCGCCCGGCTCGCCCAAAGCCAGCCCAGCCTCAGCGTGCATCCGGTGGCGGCGGATTTCCTGGGTCCGCTCGCCTTGCCCGCCGCCGTGCAGGGCCGCCCCGTGTTCGGCTTTTTCCCCGGTTCCACCATCGGCAACCTGGACCCGGCGGCCGCCACCGCCTTCCTGCGCCAGGCGGCGGATACGCTGGGGCCGGGGGCGCTGTTCCTGGTGGGCGTGGACTTGCGCAAAAGCCCGGACATCCTGCTGCCGGCCTATGACGACGCCCAGGGCGTGACCGCGGCGTTCAACCGCAACCTGCTCACCCATGTGAACCGCATCGCGGGCACTGACTTCGACGTGGCCTCCTTCACCCACGGCGCGGTGTGGAACGAGGCGGCCGGGCGGATCGAGATGCACCTGCGCAGCGCCCGCGCCCAGACGGTGCACCTGGCAGGCGCCGTCATCGCGTTCGCGCCGGGCGAGACGATCCACACCGAGAACAGCTACAAGCACACGGTCGAGGGCTTCACGGCGCTGGCCGCCGCTGCTGGATGGGACTCGCGGCGGATCTGGATGGACGATGCGCAGCTGTTCTCGCTCCACCTGCTGGCGTCGGGCGGCTAGGCCGGGGCAGCACCCTGCGTGAAGGTCGTCGAAGTCATCAACGTCGACTTCTCCTTGCGCCACTTCCTGCTTCCCCTCCTGCGCGGCATCCGCGCCCGGGGGCACGAGGCGGTGGCGGTGGCGGCGGACGGCCCCTTGCTGGCGGACGTGCGGGCGGAAGGGTTCCGGGTGGTGGTGGCGCCATTCGTGCGCCGGGTTTCGCCCGTGGCGCAGCTGCGCGCCTTCCTGGCGCTGGTGGCGCTGCTGCGGCGGGAACGGCCGGACCTGGTGCACGGCCACATGCCGATCAGCGGCTTCCTCGCCCGTCTGGCGGCCCGCGCCGCCGGGGTGCCGCGGGTCGCCTACACCTGCCACGGCTTCCTGTTCAACCAGCCCGGCCCGTGGCCGCGCCGGCTCGCCTCCTTTGTCATGGAATGGGCGGCGGGGCGGCTGACGGACGTGTTCCTCACCGTTTCGGAGGAGGAGGCCGCTGATGCGCGCCGCCTCCGCATCGCGCGCCGCGCCGCCGCCGTCGGCAACGGGCGGGACCCGGCGCTGTTCCGCCCGGCCCCTGGCGCCCGCGCCCGCATCCGCGCCGAGCTGGGCGTGCCGGAGGGCCGCGTGGTGATCACCGCCGTCTCCCGCCTGGTGCGCCACAAGGG
>CAXTNC010000071.1:0-3756 GCA_964245495.1 uncultured Acetobacteraceae bacterium | reverse complement strand
GAGCTGCTCGCCGCCATGGCCAGCGTGCCCCGTGCGGAGCTGTGGGTGGTAGGCGAGCGCCTGCCCACCGACCGCGGCGCGGACCTCGGCCCCGCCTTCGCCGCTGCGGAGGCCACGGGGCGGGTGCGGCGGCTGGGCTACCGCACCGACGTGGCGGCGATCCTGGCGGCGTCGGACATCTTCGTGCTGCCCAGCCATTTCGAGGGGCTGCCGATGTCGGTGATCGAGGCCATGCTGACGGGGTTGCCCGTGGTGGCCACCGCCATCCGCGGCCCGCGCGAGCAGGTGGCGGACGGCATCACCGGGCTGCTGGTGCCGCCCGCCACCGTCGCCCCCTTGGCCGCGGCGCTGAACCGGCTGGCGGCGGACCCGGCGGCCCGCGCCGCCATGGGCGAGGCCGGCCGGGTCCGCGCCTTGGCGCGTTATCAGGAGGCGGCCGTCGTCGGACGCACGCTGGACCTGCTCGGCCTGTAGGGCTATCCGCCCGGCATGACAGCATCCATCGCCCGCGCCCTCATCTCCGTGTCCGACAAGCAGGGGCTGACGGAGCTGGCGCGGGCGCTGCTGGCGCAGGGCGCGCAGCTCATCTCCACCGGCGGCTCCGCGGCGGCCCTGCGCGCGGCCGGGCTGGCGGTGACGGAGGTGTCGGACCACACCGGGTTCCCGGAAATCCTGGACGGCCGGGTGAAGACGCTGACGCCGCAGATCCATGGCGGGCTGCTCGGGCGGCGGGAGCTGCCGGAGCACGCGGCGCAGATGGCTGCCCACAACATCGCGCCGATCGACCTGCTGGTGTGCAACCTGTACCCGTTCGAGGCCACCGTCGCGTCCGGCGCAGCGCCGGCCGAGTGCGTGGAGCAGATCGACATCGGTGGGCCTGCGCTGGTCCGCGCCGCCGCCAAGAACCACGCGGACGTGGCGGTGCTGACCGACCCGGCGCAGTACCCGGCGTTCCTGGCCGGGCTGCCCGGCACCACCCTGGCGCAGCGCCGGGCCTATGCCGCCGCCGCCTACGCCCGCACCGCAGCCTACGACGCCACGGTCGCCGCCTGGTTCGCGGAGCAGCAGGGCGACGAGTTCCCCGCCCGCCTCACCGTGTCCGGCACGCTGCGGCAGACGCTGCGCTACGGCGAGAACCCGCACCAGCGCGCCGCCTTCTACGCCGTTGGGTCCCGCCCCGGCGTGGCCACGGCGCGGCAGGTGCAGGGCAAGGAGCTGTCCTACAACAACCTCAACGACACGGATGCCGCGCTGGAATGCGCCGCCGAGTTCGCTGAACCCACGGTCGTCATCGTCAAGCACGCCAACCCGTGCGGCGTCGCCTCGGCTTCCAACCTGGCCGCCGCGTGGGAGCTGGCGCTGCGCTGCGACCCGGTTTCCGCCTTCGGCGGCATCGTGGCCGTGAACCGCACGCTGGACGCCGCCGCCGCCGAGCGCATCGCCGCCATCTTCAGCGAGGTGATCGTGGCGCCGGACGCGGACGCGGACGCGCTGGCCATCCTGGCCCGCAAGAAGACCCTGCGCGTGCTGCTGACCGGCAGCCTGCCCGACCCGGCAGCGCCGGGCATGCAGCTGCGCAGCGTGGCCGGCGGCTGGCTGGCGCAAACGCGCGACGCCGGGCGGGCAGCGGAGTTGCAGGTCGTCACCCGCCGCGCCCCCACCGAGGCCGAGCGCGCCGACCTGCTGTTCGCCTTCCGGGTGTGCAAGCACGTCAAGTCCAACGCGATCGTTTACGCGCGCGATGCGGCCACGGTGGGCGTGGGCGCCGGGCAGATGAGCCGGGTGGATTCCGCCCGCATCGCCGCCTGGAAGGGCGAGGCCGCCAGCCGGGCTGCCGGGCTGCCCGGGCGGCTGACGGAGGGCAGCGTCGCCGCCTCGGACGCGTTCTTCCCGTTCGCCGACGGGCTGGAAGCGGCGGCGGCGGCCGGAGCGACGGCAGTGGCGCAGCCCGGCGGCTCCGTGCGGGACGCGGAGGTGGTCGCGGCGGCGGATGCGGCGGGGATCGCCATGGTGTTCACCGGGATGCGGCATTTCCGGCACTGATCTATACTGCCGGGTGACTGAGAGGCGTTCGCAACTCTCGGCAAGAGACTTGATCTATACAGCGGGTGCCCCCATTCTGCGCTCATGCGACCTTTCGAATCCCTGACCGAACGTGAAATCCTCGCCTTGGCGATCAGCAACGAGGAGGAGGATGGCCGGGTCTACAAGGACTTCGCCGAGGGCATCCGGGAGCAGTTCCCGGACACCGCCCGCGTGTTCACTGACATGGCGCAGGAGGAGGACGGCCACCGCCGCGCCCTGATCGACACCTACGCCGAGCGCTTCGGCACCCACATCCCGCTGATCCGGCGCGAGGACGTGCGCGGCCTGACTTCCCGCCGCCCGGTGTGGCAGGTTCGTCCGCTGGGGGTGGAGGCGGTGCGCCGCCACGCGCGGCAGATGGAGAACGACGCCGCGCAGTTCTACACCCGCGCCGCCGGCCGCGCGACCGACACCGCCGTGCGCCGCCTGCTGGGCGACCTGGCCGCCGCGGAGGCCGCGCACGAGCACACCGCCGGCGCCATCGAGGCCAAGCACCTGCCCGGCGACGTGCGCGAGCGCGAGGACGGCGACGCCCGCCGCCGCTTCGTGCTGCAGATCGTGCAGCCGGGCCTGGTCGGGCTGATGGACGGCAGCGTGTCCACCCTGGCCCCGGTGTTCGCCGCCGCCTTCGCCACCCACTCGACCTGGAACACCTTCCTGGTGGGCCTGGCGGCCTCGATCGGCGCCGGCATCTCGATGGGGTTTGCCGAAGCGCTGGCCGATGACGGCAAGCTGTCCGGGCGCGGCACGCCATACCTGCGCGGGCTGGTGTGCGGGCTGATGACCATCGCTGGCGGCATCGGCCATACGCTGCCGTATTTGATCCCGGACTTCTGGACGGCGACGATCGTCGCCGGTGTGGTGGTGCTGTTCGAGCTGCTGACCATCGCGTGGATCCAGTGGAAGTACATGGACACGCCGCCCGTATCCGCCGCGGCCAAGGTCATGCTGGGTGGCGGCTTGGTGCTGGCGACAGGCATCCTCATCGGCAACGCGTGAGGCGATCGGGCGGGCGGCGGTATGGCTCGTCTGTCGCTGGTGCACGAACTTCGTCCTGACGCCGTTCGCTGTCGGCCCCTTCGGGCAGTACGGTCTTTGTCGGCCGAACGATGAATGCGACGTACCCCTGGCCCGCTCAGCCATCCCGATCCGCGTCGGTCGTGAAGGCGAGTTCCATCGTGGTACGTCTCCCGCGCTCGACCGACATCTCCAGCGTCCCGCGATGCAATTTCATGATGCGCCGGACGATCTCTAGCCCGATGCCGGACGGGTCCGATCGACCGTCGCCCGGGACACCTGGGTCAGGCTCCTGGTAGAGCAGGCCGGCGTCATCGCTCACCGACACGCGTGGGCCCGGACCGGCCGTCACCTCGATGCCGGTCCGCCCGGGCGTGTGCCGGATGGCGTTCTCGATCAGGTTTCGGACGGCATTCTCGATCAGCGAGGGATGGCCTTCCACCAGAGCGGCACCGGCATCCTCGAAGGCGATCGTGTCCTTGTGGTCGTAGACCCATGGCGCGACGTCGCTGACGACAGCACGGCTGAGCGCGGCGAGGTCGATCGGCCGGAACGTCGCTCGGTCGGCTCCTTCCAGCCGGCCGAGGTCGGTGATCTGCCCGACGAAGTGGGTAAGAGCGTCGAGGTCCTGTTCCATTTTGCGGACGCGCGGAT
>CAXTNC010000070.1:0-15320 GCA_964245495.1 uncultured Acetobacteraceae bacterium | reverse complement strand
GTTGCAGGCGGGGCTGGCCGGGCTGGCCGCCTGACGCATCCGGCGGCGTCCGCGCGCGTTGCACGACACCACGTCCGGAGCCGGCCGCCATGCAAGACCCCCGCACAAAGCACCCCCGGGGCTTCCCCGGCGAGCAGCAGCAGGCAGCGCCCGGCCTGTCCTCCAAGATGGACCCGGCGCCCGACCACGGCGAGCACAGCTACGTCGGCAAGGGCCTGCTGACCGGCCAGGTCGCGCTGGTCACCGGCGGCGATTCCGGCATCGGCCGCGCCGTCGCCATCGCGTTCGCCCGCGAAGGGGCGGACGTGGCGCTGTCCTACCTGCCGGCGGAGCAGGGCGACGCGGAGGACACGGCGGCCTGGGTCGGGAAGGCGGGCCGCCGCGCCATCCTGCTGCCGGGGGACATCCAGGACGAGGCGCACTGCCACGCGATGGCGGCAGAAACGGTGGCGCAGCTCGGCAAGCTCGACATCCTGGTCAACAACGCCGCCGCCCAGACGGTCAACGAGGCGCTGTCCGACATCACCGCCAGCGAGCTGGACAGGGCGTTCCGCACCAACGTGTTCGCCATGTACTACCTGTGCCAGGCGGCGGTGCCGCACATGAAGCCGGGCGCTGCGATCGTGAACACGACGAGCGTGCAGGCCAAGGTCGCGATGAAGTCCATGCTGGTCTATGCCGCCACCAAGGGCGCCATCGTCAGCTTCACCATCGGCCTGTCCAACCTGCTGGCGCCGCAGGGCATCCGGGTGAACTGCGTGGCGCCGGGTCCGGTGTGGACGCCGATCCAGCCGATCGCCAAGTCGGCGGAGGAGCTGGGGAAGCTCGGCTCGCAAACGCCGCTGGGCCGCGCCGGGCAGCCGGCGGAGCTGGCGGGGGCCTACGTCTTGCTCGCTTCGGACGCCGGCAGCTACATGACGGGCGCGCTGGTTCCCGTGACGGGCGGCATGCCGATGTCCTGAACCCCGGACGCAACAGGAGACTGCACCATGGCGGAACCATACCAGGCGGAGCTGCTGAAGACCCTGACCGGCCTGGAGTTCGTGCGGCAGGTGTTCATGGCCCGCCCCCCCGCATCCGGCATCGGGCGCATCATCGGCATGAGCGTGGAGTCGGCCGAGCACGGCGAGGTGGTGCTGCACAGCAGCCCGACGCAGGACCATTACAACCCGGCCGGCATCGTGCACGGCGGCTACTACGCGACCGTGCTGGACACCGCCATGGGCATGGCGACGCACACCGTCCTGCCGCCGGCAAACCTTTATGCGACGGTGGAGCTCAAGGTCACCTTCATGCGGCCGATGACCAGCGCGTCCGGCCCGGTGGCGGCCCGCGGCAAGGTGATCCATGCCGGGTCGCGCATCGTCGCCTCCGAGGCGTGGCTGACGGACAAGGAAGGCCGCCTGTGCGCCCACGCCACCTCCACCTGCATGGTGACCCCGCCCAAGCCGGACGCAGCGGCCCGTTAGGGGCAACCCGGCCCGGAAGGCGGCGTTGCTTCGCCGTAGAGTGAGGACGCGACCATGGACGCCCAGAAGCTTCAAGTGTCCGCCGCCGGCATCGACGCCGTGCCGTTCGAGATTCCTGGCGCCACCGGCGGGTTCCGCATCCAGATCCTCAACGAGGACCAGGACAGGGGCGTGGTCACCAGCATCGTCCACCTGCCGCCGGGCGGGCGCATCCCTGCCCATCGGCACCAGGCCGGCAGCGAGATGCATTACGTCCTGGACGGCGACCTGATCGAGGCCGGCGAGGCGCTGGGCGTCGGCGCGTTCCTGACCTACCCCGCCGGCACGGCGCACGGCCCGCACGAGAGCCGCGGCGGCGCCAAGGTGCTGACGGTGCAGCAGTGGCAATCCAAGGACGGCAAGTTCGACTTCGAGGCGGTGGAAGGCTGATCGCCGCCCCATGCGCCATGTCCACCTCGATCCGCTGGGCGGCGTCGCCGGCGACATGTTCGCCGCCGCCCTGCTCCATGCCCGCCCCGACGGCCTCCTCGACGTGTCCGCCGCAGTGGCCGCAGTGGCCGGGGTCGGGTGCCAACTCGTGCCGCACACGGACGGCACCCTGTCAGGCGCGCGGTTCGTCGTGGCGGACGGGGACGGCGGCCATGGCCACCACGGCCACACCCGCTGGGCCGACATCCGCAGCCGGATCGAACGGGCGCACATCGCCTCTGAGGTCAGGCGGCACGCGCTGGGCATCTTCGGCTGCCTGGCGGAGGCCGAGGCGCGGGTGCACGGCGTGGCGGAGGACGACGTGGCGTTCCATGAGGTCGGCGCGGTGGACTCGATGGCCGACATCCTGGCCGCGTCCGTGCTGATCGCCGCCCTCCATCCGGCCAGCTGGAGCGTGGGGCCGCTGCCGATCGGGTCGGGCCGGGTGGAAACGGCGCACGGGACCATGCCGGTGCCGGCCCCGGCCACCGCCTTGCTGCTGGAAGGGTTCGCGACCCACGACGACGGCATCGCGGGCGAGCGGGTCACGCCCACGGGGGCGGCCATCCTGCGCCATCTTGGCGCGGCCCCGTCGCGTCCGCCCGGCGTGCTGCGCGGCTCGGGCTACGGGTTCGGCGCCCGGCGGCTGTTCGGGGTCAGCAACTGCCTGCGCGCCCTCGTGTTCGACGCGGCCGACGCCCCGGCCGAGGCCGGGCACCGGGAGCTGGCGGTGGTCAGCTTCGAGGTGGACGACCAGACGGGGGAGGACCTCGCCGCCGGGCTGGACCGGCTGCGCGCGGTGCCCGGCGTGCACGACGTGCTGCAGATGATGGCGATCGGCAAGAAGGGCCGCATGGCCGTCCACGTGCAGGTGCTCGCTCGCCCGGACGCGGTCGAGCAGGCAGTGGCGGCGTGCTTCTCCGAGACCACCACCATCGGGCTGCGGGTGCAGGCCGTGCAGGGCCGCGCGCTGCCCCGGCGTCTCGTCGAAACCACCGTGGACGGGCAGGCGGTGCGCGTGAAGCTGGCCGAGCGGCCGGGCGGCCTGACCGGCAAGGCGGAGTCGGACCACCTGCTGGCCGTGCCGGGCCACGCCGCCCGCACCAGGCTGCGCCGGGCGGCGGAGGCGAAGGCCGAATGACCCCGCTCGATCGCCTCCACGCGGTGCTGGCCGGGTTCGACGCGGCCGCGGTCGCCGTCAGCGGCGGCATCGACAGCCTGACCCTGGCCACCGCCGCGCACCGCGCCCTCCCGGGGCGCGTGGCCATGCACCACGCGACCTCCCCCGCGGTGCCGGCCGAGGCCACCGCCCGCACCCGCGCCCTGGCCGCGGCGGAGGGCTGGGCGTTGGACGTGTTCGACGCCGGGGAGTTCGCCGACCCGGCGTACCGCGCCAACCCGGCCAACCGCTGCTTCTTCTGCAAGGCCAGCCTGTATGCCGCCGTCGCCCGGCGCACCGGCCGCGCCATCCTGTCCGGCGCCAACCTGGACGACCTCGGCGACTATCGCCCCGGGCTGGACGCGGCCAGGGACCACGGCGTGCGGCACCCCCTGGTGGAAGCCGGGATCGACAAGCGGACGGTGCGGGCGATGGCGGCGGAGCTGGGGCTGGGCGCGCTGTCCGAGCTGCCGTCGGCGCCCTGCCTGTCCAGCCGCATCGAGACCGGCATCCGCATCGAGCCGCCCGTGCTGGCCATGGTGCACGCGGCGGAAACGCTGGTGGGCGCGGCGGCGGCGGCGCGCACGGTGCGCTGCCGGGTGCGGGCGGACGCCGTGGTGCTGGAGCTGGACGGGGCGAGCCTCCACGCGCTCGGCCCGGAGGCGCGGGCAGGGCTGGCGGCGCAGGTGGCGGCGCTGGCGTCCGGCGCGGGCGTAGCGGCGCCGGTGCGATGGGACACCTACCGCATGGGCAGCGCCTTCCTGCGTGGCCCGGCGTGAGCGAGTTCGTGCTCGACGAGGAGCGGACGGCCCGCCTGGGCTTCGGCGAGGCGGTGTTCTGCGCCGGCAAGTCGCCCGCGCAGATCGCCGCCATCCTGGACGCGGCGGCAGGCCCGCTGCTGCTGACCCGGCTCGACCCCGCCCGCTTCGACGCCCTGCCCGCCGCGCCCCGGGCCGGGCTGGACTACCATCCGGCGTCCGCCACCGCCTTCTCCGGCGACCCGGCGCCGCTGCGGCCCGCGGCGGGCATCGCGGTGGTGACGGCCGGCACGTCGGACGTGCCGGTGGCGCAGGAAGCCCTGCGCACGCTGCGGTTCAACGGCTGGGACGCGCCCCTGGTCGCGGACGTGGGCGTGGCCGGGCTGTGGCGGCTGATGCGGCGGCTGGACGAGCTGCGGGCCATGCGGGTGCTGATCGTGGCCGCCGGCATGGACGCGGCGCTGCCCAGCGTGGTCGGCGGGCTGGTGCCGGGCGTGGTCATCGCCGTGCCCACCTCCGTCGGCTACGGCGTGGCGGCCGGCGGCGCGGCGGCGCTGCACGCGATCCTGGCCAGCTGCTCGCCGGGCATCGTGACGGTCAACATCGACAACGGCTACGGGGCGGCCTGCGCGGCGCTCCGGGTCCTCGGCGCCCAAAGGGAAACCATGAAGGAGACAGACGATGGAACGTCGTGAGTTCATCAGGATGACCGGCCTGGGCGCTGCCGCCGCGGTGGTGGCCGGCGCGGCGCACGCGCAGGTGGAAACGTTGCAGGGCGGCGCCATGAGGCCGACCGGCCCTGTCACCTCCAAGCTGGCGCAGAACCCGGACATGAAGTACCGCCCGCTCGGGGCCACCGGCGAGGTCCTGTCGCTGATCGGCTGCGGCGGCTTCCACCTGGCCAAGCCCGGCGGCGCCACGGCGGACGAGGCGGTGGAGATTGTCCACGCCGCCATCGACGCCGGCGTCACCTTCTTCGACAACAGCTGGGACTACAACGGCGGCGAAAGCGAGAAGCGGCTCGGCCGCGCGCTGGCCGGCGGCATCCGCAACCGCGTGTTCCTGATGACCAAGATCGACGGCCGCACCGCCAAGGCGTTCGACGAGCAGCTGAACGAGTCGCTGACCCGGCTGCAAACCGACCACCTCGACCTGGTGCAGTTCCACGAGATCATCCGCATGGACGACCCCGAGCGGGTGTTCGCGCCCGGCGGCGCCATGGAGGCAGCCTTGCGCGCCAGGGAGCAGGGCAAGGTGCGCTACATCGGCTTCACCGGGCACAAAAGCCCGGCGATCCACAAGCACATGTTCGAGGTGGCCGACCAGCACGACTTCCATTTCGACACGGTGCAGATGCCGCTGAACGTGATGGACGCGCATTACGACAGCTTTGAGCAGGGCGTGCTCCCCGTGGCGGTCGCGCACGGCACGGCGGTGTTCGGCATGAAGACGTTCGGCGACCCGTTCATCTACGACAGCAAGGCGGCGACGCCCATGGAGATGCTGCACTACCCGATGAGCCTGCCGATCACCTTGCAGGTCTGCGGCATCGACAAGATGTCCATCCTGCAGCAGTCGCTCGACGCGGTGCGAAGCTACCAGCCGCTGACGCCGGAGCAGCGGGCGGACATCCTGGCCAAGACCGCCGCCGTGGCCGCGGACGGCCACACGGAACGCTACAAGGTGTCCCACCACTTCGACAGCACCATCCAGCACCCGCAATGGCTGGGTTGACCAGCGCCGCCGCCGCAGGCAGTGCTTCCCCGGGCGCCGGCTGCGGCGGCTGATCGCGGCTGGTCCAAGCAGGTCCGGGCGGCCTGGACGAGGATCTTGCCCCGATGAAGCCGTTTCTGGCCGCCTGCGTCCTCGCCGTTCCGGTCCTCGCCCCCGTCCTGGCTTGGGCCGGGGACCGCCCGCTGCACGATTTCCTGTCGGTTGCCCTGTCGCCCGACGGGCAGCGCATCGCCTCCATCGAGGGCGACGCGCCGCCGGGCGGGGGATACCCGGACATCCTCGCCCTGGTGATCCGCAACCGCGACGGCAGCGGCGCCGTCACCGTGCCGCTCGCGTGCGGCGCAAAGCCCGAGTGCACGCCGTCCGACCTCGCCTGGACGCCTGACGGCTCGCATCTCGCCTTCGTCCTGCGCACCCCCGGCAGCCACGCCCACGACATCTACCTGGCCGACCCGGCCGGAGGGGCGCCCGCCAAGCTGCTGGGCTTCGACGGCACGCTCGGCGGCCTGCGCTACGGGCCGGACGGCGCCCTGGCGGTGCTGGCGACGCAAGGCGCGCAGAAGGAGACAGGCGCGGTGGAGGCGGGCGCTGCCGCCCTGGGCGAGCTGGGCGCCGAGGTCCACGAGCAGCGCATCGCCATCGTGGGGGATGGCGCGCTGCGTTTCGCCTCCCCGCCCGACCTGTTCGTTTACGAGTACGACTGGCGGCCTGGCGGCCAGGGCTTCGTCGCCACCGCGGCGCCCGGCGACGGCGACAACCATTGGTGGGTCGCCAAGCTGTACGCGTTCAGCCCGGCCGGGGAAGCGAAGCTGCTCTACGCCCCGGCCGACCCGCGCCTGCAGCTCGCCCAGCCCCGCGTTTCGCCGGACGGCACGCGCGCCTCCTTCATCGGCGGGCTGATGAGCGACTTCGGCTCCACCGGCGGCGACGCCTTCGTGCTCGACCTGGCCGGCGGGCAGCCGGCCAACGTCACGCCGGGCTGGCCTGCCTCCGTCACGTCCCTGGCGTGGGACTGCGGCGGGCAGGCGCTGCGGGCCTCGCTGCTGGCGGGGGAGAACACGCAGATCGCAGCCCTCGCACCCGAGCCGCGCCCGGCCCCGCTCGCCACCATGCTTTCCGCCCAGCAGCGGCTGGAAGCGGATGAAGGGGAGCCGGTGTCGGTTTCGTGCAAGGCGGACCAGTCCGCCACCATCCGCCAGGGCTTCATGACGCCGCCGGAGATCGCGGCAGGCCGGATCGGCGAATGGCAGGACGTGACGCGGGCCAACGCCGGGCAGACGGCGCCCATGCGGGTGCAAAGCCTGTCGTGGCGGCACGACGGGTTCCCCGCGCAGGGCTGGCTGCTGCTGCCGCAAGCGGCCACCGGCGCGGCGAAGCTGCCGATGGTGACGCTGGTGCACGGCGGTCCGGCTGCCGCGCACGAGCCGCGCTTCGTGGGCACGGGCGAGGTCCGTTCCTTGCTGGAGAAGGGCTACGCCGTGTTCCTGCCCAACCCGCGCGGCAGCTTCGGCCAGGGCGAGGCGTTCACCCAGGCCAACGTGCGCGACCTCGGCCATGGCGACCTCGGCGACATCCTGGCCGGCATCGACGCGGCCGAGGCCGCCACCCCGATCGACGAGGCCCGGCTCGGCATCGCCGGATGGAGCTACGGCGGCTTCATGACCATGTTCGCCGTGACGCAGACCAACCGCTTTCACGCCGCCTTCGCCGGCGCGGGCATCGCGGACTGGCAGTCCTACTACGGCCAGAACGGCATCGACGGCTGGATGGTCCCGTATTTCGGTGCGTCGGTGTACGACGACCCGGACATCTACGCGCGCTCGTCGCCGATCAGCCTCATCACCCGCGTGCGCACGCCGACCTTCGCCGTCGTCGGCGAGCGGGACGTGGAATGCCCGGCCCCGCAGACGATGGAGTTCTGGCACGCCCTGGCCGCCCTCGGCGTGCCCACGGGGGCGGTGATCTACCCGGGCGAGGGACACTGGGTCCACAAGCCCGAGAACGTGGCCGACATCAGCCGGCGCATGGTCGGCTGGTTCGACGCCTACCTGCGGGAGTAACAAGCAGCCATGGCCGCCGAGGCCCTCGCCGCCGGGCGCCGGCCCCTGACCCGGCCCGAGCTGCGCACGCTCGCCCTCGCCTCCTTGGGCGGGGTGCTGGAGTTCTACGACTTCGTCATCTTCGTGTTCTTCACCGGCGTCATCGGCCAGCTGTTCTTCCCGACGAGCCAGCCGGACTGGCTGCGGCAGGTCGAGACGTTCGGCCTGTTCGCCGCCGGGTACCTGGCCCGCCCGCTCGGCGGCGTCGTCATGGCGCATTTCGGCGACACGCGCGGGCGCAAGCAGGTGTTCACCCTGAGCGTGCTGCTGATGGCGGTGCCGACCCTGCTGATCGGCCTGCTGCCGCCCTACGCCGCCATCGGCCCGCTCGCCCCCTTGCTGCTGCTGGCCATGCGGCTGATGCAGGGGGCGGCGATCGGCGGCGAGGCGGCCGGCGGCTGGGTGTTCGTGGCCGAGCACGTGCCGCCGGGGCGCACCGGGCTGGCGGTCGGGCTGCTCACCGGCGGGCTGACCGGCGGCATCCTGCTGGGTTCGCTGGCAGCCACGGCGCTGAACCTCGCCTTCACCCCGGCGCAGGTCCTCGACGGCTGGTGGCGGCTGCCGTTCCTGGCGGGCGGGCTGTTCGGCTTCGCGGCGATGCTGCTGCGCCGATGGCTGCAGGAAACCCCGGTGTTCGCCGCCATGCGCGCCCGCGCCGCCGCCTCGCGCGAGCTGCCGCTGCGCGCCGTGCTGCGGGACCACGGCCCGGCGATGCTCGCGTCCATGGCCAGCACCTGGCTGCTGACGGCGGCGATCGTGCTGGTGGTGCTGATGACCCCATCGCTGCTGCAAAAGCTGTTCGGCGTCCCGGCCCGGGATGCATCCCTGGCCAGCCTGGCCGGCACGGCGGCGCTCTGCCTGTCCACCGTCGCCGTGGGCATCGCCGCCGACCACTTCGGCCTGCGCCGCACCGCCCTGCCGGTCCTGCTGCTGCTGGTGGGCGGCACCTACGCGCTGTACCTCGGCGCGGCGCGCCATCCGCAGGCCCTGGTCCCGTTCTACGTGCTGGCCGGGGCGGGCGCCGGCGCCGCCACGCTGACGCCCGTGCTGATGATCCGCGCGTTTCCGCCCGCCGTGCGCTTCAGCGGCCTGTCCGCCTCCTACAACCTCGCCTACGCGGCCTTCGGCGGCACCACGCCGCTGCTGATCGCCTGGCTGGCCGGGCTGGACCGGCTGGCGCCGGCTCATTACGTGGCCGGCGTCGCAGGGGTCGGGCTGCTGGCGGCGTGGCTGGCGCCCTGCCAGCCTGCTACAGGATGAACCGGCTCAGGTCCCCCCGCGACGCCAGCGGGGCCACCTTCTCCGTCACGTAGGCGGCGTCCACTGCCACCGTCTCGCCCCGGCGGTCGCTGGCGGTGAAGCTGATCTCCTCCAGCAGCTTCTCCAGCACTGTGGCCAGCCGGCGCGCGCCGATGTTCTCCACACGGTCGTTGATGTCTGCCGCCAGCTCCGCCAGCGCGTCCACCGCGTCGTCGTGGAAGTCGAGTGTCACGCCTTCCGTGCCCATCAGCGCGGTGTACTGCTTCAGCAGGCTGTGCTCCGGCTCCACCAGGATCTGCCGCAGGTCGGCGCGGGACAGCGGCGCCAGCTCCACCCGGATCGGCAGGCGGCCTTGCAGCTCGGGCAGCAGGTCGGACGGCTTGGCCAGGTGGAACGCGCCGGACGCGATGAACAGGATGAAGTCGGTCTTCACCGGGCCATACTTGGTGGTGACGGTGGTGCCCTCGATCAGCGGCAGCAGGTCCCGTTGCACGCCCTCGCGCGACACGTCGCCGCCGCGGAAGCCGCCCTCGCTGCGGGCGCACACCTTGTCGATCTCGTCCAGGAACACGATGCCGTTCTGCTCGGCGTGCGCCACGGCGTCCTTGGTCACCTGCTCGGTGTCCAAAAGCTGCTCCGACTCGTCCTTGACCAGCGCCGCCCGCGCGTCCGCCACCTTCATGCGGCGGGACTTCTGCTGGCGGCCCATCATGCCCTTCATCATCTCGCCGAGGTTAATCATCTGGCCCGGCGGCATCCCCGGGATGTCCAGGTTGCCCACGGGGGAGCTGCCGGTGTCCGCCACCTGCACCTCCACCTCCTTGTCCTCCAGCTCGCCCGCCCGCAGCATGCGGCGGAACTTGGCGCGCGTGTCCCCGCCGGCGCCCTCGCCGACCAGGGCCGTCACCAGCTTGTCCTCCGCCTGCAATTCCGCCTTGGCCTGCACGCCCTTGCGGGAGGACTCCTTCAGCATGGTGATGCTGACCTCCACCAGGTCCCGCACGATGCTGTCCACGTCCCGCCCGACATAGCCGACCTCCGTGAACTTGGTCGCCTCCACCTTCAGGAACGGCGCCTGCGCGAGCTTGGCCAGCCGGCGCGCGATCTCCGTCTTGCCGCAGCCGGTGGGCCCGATCATCAGGATGTTCTTGGGCACCACCTCCTCGCGCATCGCCGGGTCCACGTGGGCGCGCCGCCAGCGGTTGCGCAGCGCGATGGCCACGGCGCGCTTGGCGTCGTTCTGGCCGACGATGAACCGGTCAAGCTCGCTGACAATCTCGCGCGGGGAATAGGTGGGAACGTCCATTATAAGGTCTCGATGATGACGTTGGTGTTGGTGTAGACGCAGATGTCGCTGGCGATGCGCATGGCTCGCCGCGCGATGTCCTCCGCGGACAGCCCATCGACCTCCATCAGCGCCCGCGCGGCCGATAGCGCGTAGTTGCCGCCGGAGCCGATGGCGATCACGCCATCATCCGGCTCCAGCACGTCGCCGTTGCCGGTGAGGGTGAAGGAGCGGTCAGCGTCCGCCACCGCCATCATCGCCTCCAGCCGGCGCAGGTAGCGGTCGGTGCGCCAGTCCTTGGCGAGTTCCACGCAGGCGCGCTCCAGCTGGTTGGGGAAGCGCTCCAGCTTGGCCTCCAGCCGCTCCAGCAAGGTGAAGGCGTCCGCCGTGGCGCCCGCGAACCCGGCGATCACCCGCTCGCCCGCGCCGATGCGGCGGACCTTGCGCGCGTTGCCCTTGATGACGGTCTGCCCGAGCGTGACCTGGCCATCCCCGGCCATGGCCACGTGCCCGGCGCGCCGCACGCACAGGATGGTGGTGCCGTGCCAGCCGATGGGGTCGTGTGGGGTGGTGTTCTGCATGGTCCGTAGGTGGCGAGGCGGAGCGGCAATCTCAAGCGTGGCGCCCTGGCCCAGAGTTCAGCCGCTAAGGCCCCTCGCGCCACACGCTGCGGAAGCCGTCGCGGTTGGGCATCCGGACCTGCGGCAGCGTGTCATGGTCCAGCACGGCATCCGCCGGGACGATGCCGTTGGCGTTCAGCACGTAGGCCGTCACGGCATAGACCTGGTCGTCGGTGAGCGAGTGCGGCGCGTTGAACGGCATGGCGCGGCGTATGTAGTCAAACACCGTGGTGGCGTACGGCCAATAGCTGCCCACGGTGCGGACTGGCTTGGCGGACGCCAGCGAGCCGATGCCGCCTGCCAGCGACGGTGCTGGCCCGGGATTGCCGGTCATCGCGTGGCAGGCGCTGCACGCCTGCGCGAACACCGCCTGGCCCTCCGCCACGTTGCCCCGGCCGGGCGGCAACCCCGCCCCGTCCGGCCGCACGTCGCTGTCCCAGGCGGCGATCTCGGCCGGCGCGGCGTCCCGCCCGATGCCTAAGGGTTGCGCCGCGGCGGGGCCGGACAGGGCGCAGAGCAGCGCCAGCAGGGTGGCAGGATGCCTGCCGAAGCTAAGCCGCAAGGCCCACCGCCCCGTCCGGCGACACGCGCCAGGCGTGGATGCCGTTGTAATGGTAGTAGGAGTTGCTCCCGCGCTCGGCGACCAGCGCGGCATGGGTCGGCTGCACCGCGCCCGTGCCGTCCTCCGCGCGGCTCATCAGCGCCGCCGGGCCGCCGTCCCACTGCCAGGGCAGCCGGAACCGGGTGAGGCACTTCGGCAGCACCGGCGTTTGCAGCTTCGCCTCGCGCCAGGTGGCTCCGCCATCGGTGGACACATCGACCTTGCGGATCGCCCCGTTGCCCGACCAAGCCAGCCCGCTGACCTCGTGGAAGCCCGGCGCGCGCAGCGCCTGGCCGCCGGAGGGCCGGGTGATGACGGACTTCACCTCCATCACGAACACGAACTGGCGCGCCGTGCCGTCCGGCAGCAGCCCGGTGTACTTCGCCGTTTCCTCGCGGGTGTGGAACGGCTGGTCGCCGAGCTTGAGCCGGTGCAGCCATTTGACGCTCATGTTGCCCTCGTAGCCCGGCAGGAACAGGCGCAGCGGGTAGCCCTGCTCGGGCCGCAGCCGCTCGCCGTTCTGCGCGTAGGCCAGGATCGCGTCGTCCAGCGCCTTGGCCACGGGGACGGAGCGAGTCATCCCGGCGGCGTCCGCTCCCTCCGCCAGCATCCAGCGCGCGCCGGGCTGCACGCCCGCCTCGTCCAGCACGTCGGCCAGGCGCACGCCGGTCCATTCGGCGCAGCTGATCAGGCCGTGGGTGTCCTGCGCCGTCCAGCCCGGCTTGACCTCCTCCGGCTTCCACAGCGGCGAGTTGCCGGAGCACTCCAGGAAATGCACGGCGCTCACCGATGGGAAGCGCATCAGGTCGTCCATGGTGAACAGCATGGGCCGCTTCACCATGCCATGGACCAGCAGGCGGTGCTCGTCCGGGCTGATCGCGGGCGTGCCGGCATGGTCGCGCGTGTAGTGCAGCCCGTTCGGCGTGATGATGCCGTGCAGGTCCTGCAACGGCGTCAGCGTCCAGGCGGCGGTGCTGAACGCCGGCGGCTCGCGGAACCGGCGGACGACGTGGCGCTCGGTGGGGGCAGGCACGCCATAGGCCGGGTCATCGGCCGGGGCGCCTTGGCCGAGCATCGACTCCGGCAGGGCAAGCGGGGCTTGGGCGCGCGCGGCCAGCGGGGCCGCTGCGCCGGCTGCGGCCAGTTGCAGCAGCTTGGCGGCTGCGTTGCGGCGTGAAATGCCCGTTTCCCGCATCAGTGCCTCCAGGTCCAGGCCGCGAGATAAGCATGTCCCGCCGAAAACGAAAGCTCACGCTGACCTGCGTTCCACGGCCATGCCGCTTGACAGCCCACGCCTTCATCCGCTCACACTTCCCCCATCGACGGAGGCCCGAAGCCGCTGCGGAGCTTGACCAGCCCCACCGCCTCGCCCACTGCTCCCCGCACCCCGGGATTCCCCCGGCGGAGCACGGACGCCGCCATGCCTGACCCGAAGCGCCTGCACGTCATCACCTGGGGCTGCCAGATGAACGCGTACGACAGCGCCCGCATGGCGGACACGCTGGCCCCGCTCGGCTACGCTCCCGCCCAGGCGCCCGACGACGCCGACATGGTCATCCTCAACACCTGCCACATCCGCGAGCGCGCGGCGGAAAAGGTGTTCTCCGAACTTGGCCGGCTGCGCGTCATCAAGGAGGCCCGCACTGCCGCGGGCAAGCGCACCGTGCTGGCGGTCGCCGGGTGCGTGGCGCAGGCGGAAGGGGACGCGCTGCTGCGGCGCGCGCCGTTCGTCGATATCGTCATGGGGCCGCAAACCTACCACCGGCTGCCGGAGATGGTGGCCCGCGCCAGCCGCGCCGCCGGCGCCGTGATCGACGTGGACTTCGCCACCGTCGAGAAGTTCGACGCGCTGCCGGAGCAGGCGAGGAGCCAGGGGCTGACCGCCTTCCTCACCGTGCAGGAAGGCTGCGACAAGTTCTGCTCGTTCTGCGTGGTGCCCTACACCCGCGGCGCCGAGATGAGCCGCCCCGCCGCCGCCGTGCTGGCCGAAGCACGGCGCATGGTGGCGGGCGGCACGCGGGAGATCACCCTGCTCGGCCAGAACGTCAACGCCTGGGCAGCGCCAGGCCCGGACGGCGGACGCTGGGGCCTGGCGGACCTCATCAGGGCACTGGCCGCCATCCCCGGCCTGCTGCGCCTCCGCTACACCACCAGCCACCCGCGCGACATGGACGGGGCGCTGATCGCCTCCCACCGCGACGTGCCGCAGCTGATGCCGTTCCTGCACCTGCCGGTGCAGTCCGGCTCGGACCGGATGCTGGCCGCCATGAACCGCCGCCACACCGCGGACGACTACCGCCGCCTGGTGGACCGGCTGCGCCAGGCCCGGCCGGACCTCGCCCTGTCCTCGGACTTCATCGTGGGCCACCCCGGCGAAACGGACGCGGACCACGCCGCCACGGTGGCGCTGGTGCGCGAGGTGGGCTTCGCCCAGGCGTTCTCGTTCAAGTACTCCGCCCGCCCCGGCACTCCCGCCGCCGGCGCGCCGGGCCAGGTGGCGGAAGCGGTGAAGGACGCCCGGCTGCAGGAGCTGCAAGCCGCCCTGCGCGACAGCCAGGCCGCCTTCAACGCCCGCAGCGCCGGGCAGCAGGTGACGGTGCTGGTGACGGGGCCGGGCCGCCGCCCCGGGCAGCTCGGCGGGCGCACCCCGGCGCTGCAACCGGTGCACTTCCCCGGGCCTTTATCTCTAGTGGGCGGCGAGGCGCGGGTGACGATCATCGCAACGACCCCCACATCGCTCACTGGAACCCTGTCAGAGGAGTGCGCCTGCGCTTGACACATCCTGTTTCGGCCCTCGCCGCGACGATGCCGCCCGGCCTTCCCGGCCGCGCCGTGACCATGCAGTTCAATGACAACGCCCTGTTGCCGCTGCTGCTGGGGGACCACGACCGGCACCTCGCGCGGCTGGAGCAGGGGTTGGGCGTGCGCCTGGCGTGCCGCGGCAACCGCGTGTCCATCACCGGCGAGCCGCCGCAGGTGGAGGCGGCGCAGGCCGCGCTCGGCGGGCTGTGGCAGCGCTTGCAGGCCGGCCAGGGCGTCGCCAGCGCGGACGTGGACGCGGTCATCCGCATGACGGTCGGCCGCGCCGCCGACCCGGACCCGCGCCTGCCGCTGCCGGACCTGCCCGCCATCCGCACCCGGCGCGGCTCCGTGGGGCCGCGCTCCCCCGGCCAGGCCGCCTACATGGACATGCTGGCCCGGCACGAGATGGTGTTCGGCATCGGCCCCGCCGGCACCGGCAAGACCTACCTGGCGGTGGCGCAGGCGGTGGCGCTGCTGTCGGCCGGGCAGGTGGAGCGCATCGTGCTGTCCCGCCCGGCGGTGGAGGCGGGCGAGCGGCTCGGCTTCCTGCCCGGCGACATGAAGGAGAAGGTCGATCCCTACCTCCGCCCGCTGTACGACGCCTTGGGGGACATGATGCCCGGCGACCAGGTGGCGCGGCGCATGGGCACGGGGGAGATCGAGGTGGCCCCGCTCGCCTTCATGCGGGGGCGCACCCTGCGCCACGCCTTCGTGATCCTGGACGAGGCGCAGAACACCACCCCGGCGCAGATGAAGATGTTCCTCACCCGCATGGGCGAGGGCACCCGCATGGTCGTCACCGGGGACCTCACCCAGGTGGACTTGCCGCCCGGCACCCGCTCCGGCCTGCGGGACGCGCTGGACACGCTGGAAGGCGTGCAGGGCATCGGCGTCAACCGGTTCGACGTGCGCGACGTGGTGCGCCACCCGCTGGTGGCGCGCATCGTCGATGCCTACGAGCAACGGGCGGTGGCCGAGCGGGACACCCGCGGCCGGGCCAGGCGGGAGGGCGATGGAACCGCCAAGTAGC
This sequence comes from uncultured Acetobacteraceae bacterium, assembly GCA_964245495.1. Taxonomy (GTDB): domain Bacteria; phylum Pseudomonadota; class Alphaproteobacteria; order Acetobacterales; family Acetobacteraceae; genus LMUY01. Next base: position 35 of record CAXTNC010000070.1, on the reverse strand, counting down.
TGGAGTCCCGCCGTCCCTTCCGGGGGCGGCGGGAC
>CAXTNC010000069.1:6966-15333 GCA_964245495.1 uncultured Acetobacteraceae bacterium | reverse complement strand
ACTACGTGGCGCTGGACGGCACCATCGGCTGCATGGTGAACGGCGCCGGGCTGGCCATGGCGACCATGGACATCATCAAGCTGTATGGCGCATCTCCCGCCAACTTCCTGGACGTGGGCGGCGGCGCCACCAAGGAGCGGGTGACGGCGGCGTTCAAGATCATCCTGTCCGACCCGAACGTGGAGGGCATCCTGATCAACATCTTCGGCGGCATCATGCGCTGCGACGTGATTGCCGAGGGCGTGGTGGCGGCGGCGCGGGAGGTTTCGCTCGGCGTGCCGCTGGTGGTGCGGCTGGAGGGCACCAACGTGGCGCTGGGCAAGGAGATCATGGCCAAGTCCGGCCTGCCGATCATCTCCGCCGACAACCTGGCGGACGCGGCGGCCAAGGTGGTGAAAGCCGTGAAGGAAGCCGCATAATGGCCGTCCTCGTCGATGCCAGCACGAAGGTCATCACCCAGGGCTTCACCGGCGCGCAGGGCACGTTCCACTCCGAGCAGGCCATCGCCTACGGCACCAAGGTCGTGGGCGGCGTGACGCCGGGCAAGGGCGGCAGCCTGCACCTGGACCTGCCGGTGTTCGACACGGTGGCCGAAGCCGTCGAGCGCACGGGCGCGGATGCCACGGCGATCTACGTGCCGCCGCCCTTCGCGGCCGACGCCATCCTGGAAGCGATCGACGCCGGCCTGCCCCTGATCGTCTGCATCACCGAGGGCATCCCGGTGCAGGACATGATCCGGGTGAAGCGGGCGCTGTCCGGTTCCGCCAGCCGGCTGATCGGCCCCAACTGCCCCGGCGTCATCACCCCCGAGGCGTGCAAGATCGGCATCATGCCGGGCCACATCCACCGCCGCGGCAAGGTGGGCATCGTCAGCCGCTCCGGCACCCTGACCTACGAGGCGGTGGCGCAGACCACGGCCGCCGGCCTGGGCCAGAGCACCTGCGTCGGCATCGGCGGGGACCCGGTGAAGGGCACCGACTTCATCGAGGTGCTGCAGATGTTCCTGGCCGACCCGCAGACCGAGAGCATCATCATGATCGGCGAGATTGGCGGCGCGTCCGAGATCGACGCGGCCGAGTTCCTGGCCCGCGAGCGCAGCCCGAAGCCGGTGGTTGGCTTCATCGCCGGGTCCACCGCGCCGCCCGGGCGGCGGATGGGCCACGCGGGCGCGGTAATCAGCGGCGGGCGGGACACGGCGGCGGCCAAGTTCGAGGCCATGCGCACCGCCGGCATCCACGTGGCCGACAGCCCCTCGGCCCTCGGCAGCACCATGGTCAAGGCGTTGCAGGGCTGACCGGCTGAACGAGCATCTGTTGCGGCGGCCTGGACGCTGCCAAAAGCCCGGCGCGCTGCCCATCTTGCAGCGGCAAGTGCGGAAGGAACCTACATATGGCTGGCGTTGACATCCTTGCCACGGCGTTCAACGGGTCCAACGCGGCCTTCATCGCGGACCTCTACGCCCGCTGGGCCGAGCAGCCGGACAGCGTCGATCCCAGCTTCGCCGAGCTGTTCGCCTCCTTGAACGACGAGGGCCTCTCGGTGCTGACGGACGCATCAGGCGCCACCTGGGCGCCGCGGCGCTTCGCCGTCGGCGACCCGGAGCCAGCCAAGGCGCCGGCCAAGGCGCAGAACGCCCCGCAAGCCTCCGCCGACCAGGTGCGCGCCGCGGCGCTCGACAGCCTGCGCGCCCTGATGATGATCCGCGCCTACCGCGTCCGCGGCCACCTGGAAGCCCGGCTCGACCCGCTGGGCCTGACGGTGCCCAAGTCCCACCCGGAGCTGGACCCGGCGAGCTACGGCTTCGGCCCGGAGGACATGGACCGCCCCATCTTCATCGACAACGTGCTCGGCCGCGACACCGCGACGGCGCGCGAGATCATTGCCGTGCTGCGGCAAACCTATTGCGGCCCGGTCGGCGTCGAGTACATGCACATCCAGGACCCGGGCCAGAAGGCCTGGCTGCAGAAGCGCATGGAGAACGAGCTGGCCCCCGGCACGCTGGACGCCGCCGCCAAGCGGACCATCCTGCGCCAGCTGACGGAAGCGGAAGGCTTCGAGGCGTTCTGCCAGAAGCGCTACGTCGGCACCAAGCGGTTCGGGCTGGAGGGCGGCGAGGTCACCATCCCCGCGCTGCACGCCATGATCGAGACGGCGGCGAAGGACGGCGTGGGCGAGGTCGCGATCGGCATGCCGCACCGCGGCCGGCTGAACACGCTGGTCAACATCGTGCGCAAGCCGTTCACCGCCCTGTTCAGCGAGTTCGGCGGCGCCAGCCCGAAGCCGGACGACGTGCAAGGCTCCGGCGACGTGAAGTACCACCTCGGCACCAGCACGGACATCGAGATGGCCGGCCACGCCGTCCACATCTCCCTGCAGCCCAACCCGTCCCACCTGGAGGCCGTCGATCCCGTGGTGGTCGGCAAGGTCCGCGCCCGCCAGGACGCGGCCGGCGACACCAAGGCCCGGCGCAGCGTCATGGGCATCCTGATGCACGGCGACGCCGCGTTCGCCGGCCAGGGCCTGGTCTACGAGACGCTGGCGATGAGCAAGCTGATCGGCTACCGCACCGGCGGCACGATCCACCTGATCGTCAACAACCAGATCGGCTTCACCACCATCCCGGCGCACGCCTACTCGGGCCTCTACTGCACCGATGTCGCCAAGTCGATCCAGGCGCCCATCCTGCACGTGAACGGCGACGACCCGGAGGCGGTGATCTTCTGCTCCCGGCTCGCGGCGCAGTTCCGCCAGGAGTTCGGCACCGACTTCGTGCTGGATATCGTGTGCTACCGCCGCCACGGCCACAACGAGACGGACGAGCCGGCCTTCACCCAGCCGATCATGTACCGCGCCATCCGCGACATGCCGACCACCCGCACGCTGTATGCCAGGAAGCTGGCGGCCGAGGGCGTGGTCAGCGAGGCTGAGGCGGCGGCGATGTGGGACGGCTTCACCGCCACCTTGGAGGAAAGCTTCAAGGCGGCGCAGGGCTACAAGCCCAACAAGGCCGACTGGTTGGAAGGCCGCTGGGCCGGCTTCAAGCAGGCCGACCAGGAGGACGAACGCTCGGAGGAGGCCACGGCGCTGACCACCGCGGAGGCGGCCGAGATCGGCGCGGCCCTCAGCGCCGTGCCGGACGGCTTCGACGCCAACCCCAAGATCATGCGCCAGCTCGAAGCGAAACGGGCGGCGTTCGACAAGGGCGAGGGCATCGACTGGGCCACCGGCGAGGCGCTGGCGTTCGGCGGCCTGCTGCTGGACGGCCACCGGGTGCGCCTGTCCGGCGAGGACTGCCAGCGCGGCACGTTCAGCCAGCGCCATGCCGTGCTGGTGGACCAGACCGACGCCAGCGAGCACGTGCCGCTGAACAACATCCGTGACGGCCAGGCGAAGATCGAGATCTTCAACTCCCTGCTGTCCGAGCAGGGCGTGCTGGGCTTCGAGTACGGCTACACCCTGGCCGATCCCACCACGCTGGTGCTGTGGGAGGCGCAGTTCGGCGATTTCGCCAACGGCGCGCAGGTCATCATCGACCAGTTCCTGGCCAGCGGCGAGACCAAGTGGCTGCGCATGTCCGGCCTCACGCTGCTGCTGCCGCACGGCTACGAGGGGCAGGGGCCGGAGCACTCCTCCGCCCGGCTGGAGCGCTACCTGCAGCTTTGCGCCGAGCGCAACATGACGGTGGCGAACCTTACCACCCCGGCCAACTACTTCCACGCCCTGCGGCGGCAGCTGAAGCGCAACTTCCGCAAGCCGCTGGTGATCATGACGCCGAAGAGCCTGCTGCGGCACAAGCTGGCCACCTCCAGGCTCGCCGACTTCACCGGCGAGGCGCGGTTCCAGCACGTGATCCCGGAGATCGATCCGATCGCCGCCCCCGAGGCGGTCAAGCGCGTCGTGCTGTGCACCGGCAAGGTGTATTACGACCTGCTGGCGGAGCGGCGCGAGAAGGGCGTGCAGGACGTGGCGGTCGTGCGCCTGGAGCAGCTCTACCCGTTCCCCACCAAGTCCTTGGCGACCGCGCTGGCCGCCTACCCGAACGCGGAGGTGGTCTGGTGCCAGGAGGAGCCGGAGAACATGGGCGCCTGGACCTTCGTGGACCGCAAGATCGAGGCCACGCTGGGCGTGGTCCGCCATGCCTGCCGCCGCCCCAGCTACGTCGGGCGCGACCCGGCGGCCAGCCCGGCGACCGGCCTGGCCAAGGTGCACGCCGCGCAGCAGGCGGCGCTGGTCGCGAGCGCGCTGGCGCTCGACTGAGCCGCGCGCAACTGAGAAGCAGGAGTTGAAATTGCCATGTCCGCCGAGATCAAGGTGCCCACGCTGGGCGAAAGCGTCACCACCGCGACAGTCGCGCGCTGGCTGAAGAAGGCCGGGGAAAGCGTCAAGGCGGACGAGCCGCTGGTCGAGCTGGAGACGGACAAGGTCACGGTCGAGGTCAACGCCCCGGCCGCCGGCACGCTGGGGCCGTTGGGCGCCGACGAGGGCGCCGAGGTCGAGGTCGGCGCCCTGCTCGGCACCATCGAGGAAGGCGGCGGCGTCCCCGCCAAGCCGCTGCCGGCGACGCCCGCCTCCGCCTCCTCGCCCGCTAAGCCGCCCCCGCCGGCAAGCAGCGCCCCGGCCCGCCCGGCGGCGCAGCCGGTCCCGGCATCCCACGCGCCCATGCCCGCCGCGGCCAAGCGCATGGCGGAAAACGGCCTGTCGCCGGCCGAGATCGGCAGCGGCACCGGCAAGGACGGCCGCATCACCAAGGGCGACGTGCTGTCCTTCATGAGCCGCCCCGCGCCCGCCGCCGTTCCAGCGCCTGCGGCTGCGCGCGGCCTCGGTCCTGACGCTGCTCGGGAAGAGCGCGTCAAGATGACCCGGCTGCGGCGCACCATCGCCGCCCGGCTGAAGGAGGCGCAGAACACCGCCGCCATGCTGACCACCTTCAACGAGGTGGACATGTCGGCCGCAATGACCTTGCGCAGCCAGTACCGCGAAGCGTTCGAGAAGAAGCACGCCGGCGCCCGGCTCGGCTTCATGGGCCTGTTCGTGCAAGCCTGCATCGCCGGGCTGAAGGAGTTCCCGGCGGTGAACGCCGAGATCGACGGCGACGAGCTGGTGTACAAGAACTACGTCCACATGGGCATCGCGGTCGGCGGCGCGAACGGCCTGGTGGTGCCGGTGCTGCGGGACGCCGACCGGATGAGCCTGGCCGAGATCGAGCGCACCATCGGCGACTTCGGCCGCCGCGCGCGGGACGGGGCGCTCAAGCTCGACGAACTGGCCGGCGGCACCTTCTCCATCACCAACGGCGGGGTGTACGGCTCGCTGATGAGCACGCCGATCCTCAACCCGCCGCAATCGGCCATCCTGGGCATGCACAAGATCCAGGACCGCCCGGTGGCGGTCGGCGGCAAGGTGGAGGTGCGCCCGATGATGTACCTGGCGCTCAGCTACGACCACCGCATCGTGGACGGGAAGGAGGCGGTGAGCTTCCTGGTGCGGGTGAAAGAGGGCGTGGAGGACCCGCGCCGGCTGCTGCTGGGGCTGTGAAGGGAAGATCGGGGCTTTGCCCCGAACCCCACCAGAGGACGGGGTCCTCTGGACACCTGTCATGAGGGGTCAAGGGGACGACTGTCCCCTTGCGGGTGCAGGGCAGCGCCCTGCTAAACCACCCGCCAACTATCGACTTTTACCGGGTCGATAACCATCTCTGACGCCTGAGATTGCTGCGTCCGGCACGGCGGCGCATGGAGACATCATGAGCGAATCCTTTGACGTCATCATCATCGGTGCCGGGCCGGGCGGCTACGTGTGCGCCCTGCGCGCCGCCCAGCTCGGGCTGCGCACCGCCTGCGTCGAGAAGCGGGCGACGCTCGGCGGCACCTGCCTGAACATCGGCTGCATCCCGTCCAAGGCGCTGCTGCAATCCTCGGAGAACTTCGAGGAGGCCGGGCACAGCTTCAAGGACCATGGCGTCATGATCGACAGCGTGCGGCTCGACCTGGCGCGGATGCACGCGCGCAAGGACGAGGTCGTCGCCGCCAACGTCAAGGGTGTCGAGTTCCTGTTCAAGAAGAACAAGGTTTCCTGGCTCAAGGGCGAGGGCCGCATCGCCGCCCCCGGCCGGGTCACGGTGGACGGGGTGGACTACGAGACCAAGGCGATCGTGATCGCGACCGGCAGCGAGAGCATTCCGCTGCCCGGCGTCGAGGTGGACGAGCAGACGGTTGTCTCCTCCACCGGGGCGCTGGAACTGGACAAGGTCCCCGGCCACCTGGTGGTGGTGGGCGGCGGCTACATCGGGCTGGAGCTGGGCAGCGTGTGGCGCCGGCTCGGCGCGGAGGTGACGGTCGTCGAGTACCTCGACCGGTTGGTGCCCGGCATGGACGGCGAGATCGGCAAGACGTTTGAACGCGTGCTGGGCAAGCAGGGCATCAAGTTCCGCCTCAAGACCAAGGTCACAAGTGCGGAGAAGACCGAGACCGGCCAGCGCCTGACCCTGGAGCCGGCCGATGGCGGCGAGGCGCAGACGCTGGACGCGGACGTCGTGCTGGTGGCGATCGGCCGGCGGCCGTATCACGAGGGCCTCGGCCTGGAAGCGGCCGGCGTGGCGCTGGATGAGCGCAAGCGGGTCAAGATCGACGCGCGCTTCGCCACCAGCGTGCCCGGCATCTACGCGATCGGCGACATCGTGACCGGCCCGATGCTGGCGCACAAGGCCGAGGAGGAAGGCGTGGCGCTGGCCGAGATCCTGGCCGGGCAGGCAGGCCACGTGAACTACGCCGTCATCCCCGGCGTGGTCTACACCTGGCCGGAGGTCGCCTCCATCGGCGCCACGGAGGAGATGCTGCGCGCAGAGGGCCGGGCCTACAACGCGGGCCGGTTCCCGTTCACCGCCAACGGCCGCGCCCGCGCGATGGGCGCCACGGACGGCTTCGTCAAGATACTGGCGGACAAGGCGACGGACGAAATCCTGGGCGCGCACATCATCGGCCCCGACGCCGGCACCCTGATTGCCGAGATCGCCACCGCGATGGAGTTCGGCGCCAGCAGCGAGGACGTGGCCCGCACCTGCCACGCCCACCCGAGCCTGAACGAGGCCGTCAAGGAAGCCGCTCTCGCCGTGGAGGGCCGCGCGCTGCACATCTGAGCGCGCCCTCGGCTAGGCGCCAGCCAGGGCCGGTTCCCGTCATCGGCACAAGGTTGTCCAGGAACGCCTCTGCGCAGGCCCGCCACGAGAACCGCTCGGCATGGGCGCGGCAAGCTGCCTGGTCGCCGGTGGCGAGCGCCCGCAGCGCCGCCGCCCGCAGGTCCGCGTCGGTCGCGCCGATGCCGGGGCCGCCGGCCAAGATGTCCTGCGGGCCAGTGACGGGGTACGCCGCGACCGGCGTGCCGCAAGCCAGGCTTTCCAGCACCACCAGCCCAAACGTGTCCGTCAGCGACGGGAACACGAGCACGTCCGTCCCCGCGAACGCGGCCGCCAGCGGCGCCCCATGCCTCATGCCGACGAAGTGCGCGCCGGGGAACCGCCGCTGCAACGAAGCCCGCGCCGGCCCGTCTCCCACCACCACCTTGGAACCCGGCAGGTCCAGGGACAGGAACGCGGCAATGTTCTTCTCGACCGCCACCCGGCCCACATAGGCGAACACCGGCCGGGCATAGGCCCAGCCCTCCCGCGGCTCCGGCCTGAACAGGTCCAGGTCGACGCCGCGGGACCACGGGCAGATGGAGCGGAAGCCGCGGCCGGCCAGTTCCTGCCGCATGCCCTCCGTCGCCACCATCATGCCGGACCCGGCGCCATGGAACCAGCGCAGCCAGGCGTAGCTCAGCGACACGGGCAGCCGCGTGCGGGCATGAAGATACTCAGCGAACCGCGTGTGGAACGCCGTGGTGAAACGCCAGCCGCGGCGCAGGGCCAGCGCCCGCGCCGCCAGGCCGAGCGGCCCCTCGGTCGAGACGTGCAGCGCGTCCGGACGGAACGCCTCGATCATTCGCGCCAGCCGCCGCCGGGGCAGCAGCGAAAGGCGGATGTCCGGGTAGGTGGGGCAGGGCAGGGTGCGGAACCGGTCCGGCCCGATCACCTCGGCCACATGGCCCATCGCCGCCAGCTCCCCCGCCACGGCGGACAGGGTGCGGACGACGCCGTTCACCTGCGGCAGCCAGGCGTCCGAGACGATCAAGATGCGGCGGGGCAGGATGCGGCGGGGCCGGCCTAGCCCGGCGTCAGGCAGGTTCGGGCACTGCCGGGCGGCGCGGGGCGGCGAAGGACAAGCGGTTGAGCGCCGCCCAGTCGATCAGCTCCAGCCGGCCGTCCTCGTGCTCCACCAGGGCGGTGCAGCTTTCCACCCAGTCGCCGTCGTTCAGGTACAGCACGCCGCCCAC
>CAXTNC010000069.1:0-6866 GCA_964245495.1 uncultured Acetobacteraceae bacterium | reverse complement strand
TGCGAGGCGTCCCAGTACCACGACTTGCGCAGCCGCCAGCCATCGAACACGTCGCCCACCAAATAGAGGTATTGGCTGCTGCTGTGCTTGAGGAAGTCAGCCAGGAAGTCGCTGCGGCAGTCCTTTGTCCCGAGGTGCAGGTCGGAGATGAAGATGGAGCGGTATCGGTAGGCTGGCCGGACAGACTCTGGGAGCGCGCTCATGCGGTGCACACCTGCTATGGGTCGTCTATCAGCACTCGTCCGCTCTTATGATGCAGATTCGAGTCGCGTCAGTTAAGTTTGCATGACGTAAGGCTTGCTCCCTTGATTACCGTTGAAGTCATGAAATTGACTGTAATATGTCATGCCGTTGCAATAGGGCTCTGTATTGTTGCCCGATGCCGAATCTGTCCCCGCGGCGCCCCGCTGTCATCGTCATCTTCAACCCGACCGCCGGCCGCCGCCGGGCGCAGGCGCTGTGGCAGGTGCTCGACGTGCTCTCCGCCAACGGGGTGCGGATGGACCTGGCGGAAACCCGCAGCGCCGGGCACGCGACGGAGCTGGCGCGCGAGGCCGCCTGCATCGGCACCCGCCTGATCGTGGCCGCCGGCGGGGACGGCACCATCGCCGAGGTGTCGAACGGCCTGGCCGGCAGCGGGGCGCGGCTCGGCATCATCCCGCTCGGCACCGCCAACGTGCTGGCGCACGAACTGGCGCTGCCCTTCGCCCCCCGCGCCGTCGCCGCCGCGCTGGCCTTCGGGCGCACCGGCCTGCTGTGGCCCGGCGTGGCGCAGATGCCCGGGATGACCCGGCTGTTCGTGCAGATGATCGGCGTGGGGCTGGACGCCCAGGTCGTCCACGCCCTCAGCCCGGCGATGAAGCGCACCTTCGGCAAGAGCGCCTACGTGGCGCAGACGATGCGGGAGATGGGCCGCTACCGCTACCCCCGCCTGCGCCTGCGCCTGGACGGCGAGGAGGCCGAGGCCGCCAGCGTGATCGTGACCAAGGGCCGCCTGTACGCCGGCCGGTTCACCCTGGCGCCGGGTGCGGACGCCAGCAAGCCGGGGTTCAGCGTGGCGCTGTTCGAGCGGTATGGCGCAGGCGCGGCGCTGATGTATGGCGCCGCGCTGCCGCTGAACCTGCTGCCGCGGATGCCGGGGGTGTGCCTGCGCACGGCGACGGCGGTGGAAATCCTCGGGGACGGCAGCGCGCTGGCGCAGGCGGACGGCGACCCGGGGGGGGCCACGCCGATCAGCATCCGGGATGCGGCGGGGCCGATCGAGGTGGTGGTGGGGTGAGGAATGGGGCACTGGCTACGGGCAGGGCTTGGGTTTGAGCTTCAGCATTCGGCAGAGAGCAGACATAAGCGGCGCAGCACCTTGATGACAGCTTGCGCCAATCTCGGTCGCCTGCGGGCCTCCGCAAAGCGGACGTAGGCTATAGAAACTACGGTGCCCGGCTTGGGTGGAAAGCTGGTGGCAGCGCCCGGACGGGAACTGAACGCCTTGAGATTGGATCTTCGATCCTATCCGCGATCACTCGGGCAAGCTTTTCAAAATCGTCGTAAGCAGCGGACACAGCAGCTTGGTGACCACCGATCGCCCCATCGCCAGGGCGAAGCTTGAACATGGGTTTGCGGGCATCTTGTGCCATAGCGATCAGTGAGCGGTAGTCCTTAAGGCGGCCTAATGAGAGCGCTTCGTCAGGAACGCTAGGATTATCCACCGCCAGGCGGTAAGTGCTGGGTATTTTTGTGATCCATTTCTGGAAAGCGCGCACTACTCCATCAGCGAATTCAGTGTGGCGGGAGACAACATAGCCGATTGGCTGCATGTTGCCCGCTGGCAAACTGAAGTCCAGCCGAGGAGCGCGGTTGAGCCGGTCTTGCCATTCCGCGCGCCAGGACTTGAGTCGGCTACCAACGTTTTGGAGGCCTCGAACGGAGAAAAGGTCCGGCGCCACAGGGATTATAACATAGTCTGCGGCTATAAGGGCAGCTCGGTTCAAGGCGCCGAATGTCGGACCTACGTCTATGAGAACAATGTTAGCCTGATGCCGTTGACCGGCGTCTTCGATGATCCGATGAAAAGCCGCCGTAATGCGGAACGCTCGCTCGTCGCGATCGACGCACCGCGGCCAGGTTGCAGATAGCTCATCCTCAAAATCCGACAGCAGCAGATCGCCAGGAATAATCGCAAGACCGTCGGTTACGGTCACAGGGTTAAAGAAACGAAGGTCGCCGACACCGCGCTTGACCGGCTCTACTGCCGTGAAAATCGTGTCCGGCTTCTGCACCTCGTAGATGTGCTCGAGTATTACGTCTTTGAAGCACATGGCAGTAAGATTGGATTGAGGGTCAAGGTCTGCCAACAGAACCCGTTGCCCTAAGTCAGCATACATCCATGCGAGGTGATAAATCAGTGAGGTCTTGCCAACACCGCCCTTGTTGTTGAAGAAGGCAATCGACTTCATCGCACCGGCTCCACACTAAACAGTGTGTAATTGGGCTCAAACTGGGTCGCTAGTGGTGGATTTCCGTTCACCTCGACGGCGCGGCGGGCTTGTATCAGGCCGTAGCCGAACCGTTCGACGACGCCTAGAGACTTTAGACCTTCAGCGAGAAAGGGATTGCGGTAGGCAGTCACGTTCTGCCAGATCGTGTTCGGGTTGACTTCGCCGAAAAGCCCGCCCGGGTTTATGATTTCAATGCGATTGGAATACCAATACACCTTTACGGGCATGGTGCTGGAATCGTAAGTCCGGTGAAGCAAGGCATTTCGGATGAGCTGTTCTAATGCTTCAGCAGGATAGTCGGGCTGCTCTCTGCGCTGCGCCCCGCCGATAGTGGCGGGCGTTCGCAGATTCAACCGCATGAGCTCCTCGATCTGCCTGACTTGGTCGGGAACGGTTCCGCCAATCTCTTTCTGATCCAGGATGGAGTCGATTAGCTCGGGGCCATCCAGCCGAAGGAATTGGATATAGGCCCCAGGGAGATACTCTCGGGGTTCCTTGCCCAAGAGGAGCAAGGCCGTGTTCGTGGGCCGTCCGTCCCGGGAGATCAGCCGCAAGGCACGCAGCTTCTCCTCCGTCGATCGGCCGTTCTCTCGCCGGATTTCCGGGGAAGTCGCGGAGGGGACGTATTCAGTTTCGAATCGATGCAAGTCCAAGTCATCGAGGGAGGCGTCGGCGCACGGACGGGCATCGAAGGTCAGGTTCTGCCAAACCTGCTTTTCCGTAAGGCGGCGCTCCTCCTCGGCGGTCGCAATCGCCCGCCGCGGGCCGACCCGTATCCAGGTGCGCCCGTCCAAGCGAACTGGCGGCTGGGTCGATGGCGACACCTCGATGACCGCAACCGTGCAGCCGTCAATCTCCCTCCGGGTCACTGACATCACCGGAAAGGGTAGAATCAGACCCTCGCTGCGAAGGCCCCCCAGGGTGTTAAGCAGTCCGTCGTCAATATTGATCCCAGAGCAGCTTCCATTGTCCTCTTGACCAATAAAGACCAACCCCGGCAGACGATGGTTGGGGAGATCATTGGCGTAAGCGCAGATTGCCTGTCGAACCCTGTCGGCGGCGGCCTGGAAATTGCGCTTCCGCTCAGCACGGTCCGCCTCCATGTCGCGGAAAAGCCCAGCGATTTCGTCGTCCGTGAGCATGAACGCCTCCCAACCCGCATCATAGCCCATGGCGAACTAGCGCGCCATCATGAGCGTGGAAAAGCGGGCTCTGCTGACGGCAGGGTTGGATCGCCCTCTGTCGGCGGCCCATGTCCAGAAAGCTGCGGCCGGCGAGATTCAAGGATTCGCCGCTTCCGGTTGAGCATGCGTCGGCCTTTCGCAATGTTGCGTAGCTGGAGCAACCGACAAGTCCGCTATGGGGTCGAGAACCGACTCTGCCTGCTACGCCACCCAACGTGCATCCCGCTTGCATCCGCCCACCCCGCAGTGCGAGTTGAAGCATGTCCCGCCTCCTCCTGCTCCCCGTGCTGCTGCTGGCCGCTGCCGCGGCCCCCGAGCCGTCGCCCCCCGCCATCACCGTGGTGCGCGCCGCGCAAGGAACCCTGGCCGAAACCGTGCTGGTCACCGGCACCCTCGTCGCCCGGGACGAGGTGCTGGTCAGCCCGCAGATCGACAGCCTGGCCATCACCGCCATCGAGGCGGAGGAGGGCGACCGCGTGGCCGCCGGCCAGGTGCTGGCCCGGCTGTCGCATGACGCGCTGGATGCCAGCCTGGCGCAGAACGCGGCGCAGCAGGGCCGGGCGGATGCCGCCGTGGCGCAGGCGCAGAACGCCATCGCCGAGGCGCAGGCCTCCCGCGTCCAGGCGGACGCCGCCTTCGCCCGCACCAAGGACCTGGCCGCCTCCGGCACCGCCTCGCGCGAAACGTTCGACGCCCGGCAGCAGGCGGCGCAGGTCGGCTCGGCGCGGCTGTCCGCCTCGATGAACGCGCTGCGGGCGGCGGAGGCGGACGCGGCGCTGGCGCGGGCGCAGCGGCAGGAATTGCAGGTGCGGCTGGACCGCACCACCATCCGCGCCCCCGTCGCCGGCGTGGTCAGCCGCCGCACGGCGCGGCTGGGCGCCGTGGTCACCATGGCCGGGGAGCCGCTGTTCCGCCTGATCGAGGATGGCGCGGTGGAGCTGGAGGCGAGCGTGCCGGAAACCCGGCTGGCGCCTCTGCGCATCGGCCAGCCCGCCGTGCTGACCACGCTGGACGGCGCCGTGCCCGCCCACGTCCGCCTGGTGGCGCCCGAAGTCAGCCAAGCCACCCGGCTGGGCCGCATCCGCATCGCCCCCGACGCGGCCATCGCACCCGGCGTCATCGGCTCCTTCGCCCGCGCCTCAGTGGAGACAGCGCGGCAATCCGGCGTGGTGGTGCCGCTCTCCGCCGTGCTGTTCGACCCGGACGGCGCGCACGTGCAGGTCATCGAGAACGGCGTCGTCGCCACCCATGCCGTCACCGTCGCCCTGCGCAGCGGCGGCCAGGCGCTGCTGAGCGCCGGGGTGGCGGCCGGGCAGCCGGTCGCCTCCGTGTCCGGCACCTTCGTGCGCGACGGCGACCGGGTGACGGCGGTGGAGGGCGCCGCGGCGGCAGGGGGCTGACCCCCGTGGCGTTGAACATCTCCGGCGCATCCATCCGCCGCCCCATCCCGGCCATCGTGCTGTTCGTCGTGCTGCTCGTGCTGGGCGTCACCGCCTTCCGCAGCATCCCGGTCACCCGCGCCCCCAACGTGGACATCCCCATCGTCTCCATCGCGATCACCCAGTCGGGCGCCGCCCCGGCCGAGCTGGAAACCCAGGTCACCCGCAAGGTGGAGGACGCGGTGGCCAGCGTGGCCGGCGTGAAGCACCTCACCTCCTCCGTGACCGACGGCGTCTCGACCACGCTGGTCGAGCTGCAGCTGGAGGTCAGCACCGACCGCGCCCTGAACGACGTGAAGGACGCCGTCACCCGCATCCGCGCGGACCTGCCCCGCACCATCGACGAGCCGGACATCGAGCGGGTGGACGTGGTGGGCCAGGCGATCCAAACCTTCGCCGCCTCGGCGCCGGGCATGACGCCCGAGCAACTGTCCTGGTTCGTCGACGACACGGTGGTGCGCGCCTTGCAGGGCGTCACCGGCGTGGGCCGGGTCGAGCGGATCGGCGGCGTGTCGCGCGAGATCGAGGTGAACCTGGACCTGGACCGGCTGGCGGCCTTGGGCGTGACCGCCGGGCAGGTGAACGCCCAGTTGCGCGCCACCAACGTGGACCTCGCCGGCGGGCGCGGCGAGGTGGGCGGGCACGAGCAGGCGATCCGCACCCTGGCCAACGCCGGCAGCCTGCCCGGCCTCGCCGCCAGCCGCATCGTGCTGCCGGACGGGCGGGAGCTGCGGCTGTCCGACGTGGCGAGCGTGACCGACGGGTTCGAGGAGCCGCGCCGCTTCGCCCGGCTGGACGGCGCAACCCCGGTCGTGGCGTTCGCCGTCTACCGCGCCAAGGGCGCCAGCGACGTGACGGTGGCGGGCCGGGTGCGCACCCGGCTGGACGCGCTGGCCGCGGCGCACCCCGGCGTGTCCATGACGCTGATCGACGACTCGGTGCGCGGCACCTATGGCGGCTACGTGTCGGCCATGCACGGGCTGCTGGAAGGGGCGGTGCTGGCCACGGTCGTGGTGTTCATCTTCCTGCGCGACTGGCGCGCCACCCTGCTCGCCGCCGCAGCACTTCCGCTCTCGGTGCTGCCGGCGTTCTTCTTCATGCAGCTGATGGGCTTCTCGCTCAACTTCGTCAGCCTGCTCGCCATCACCCTGGTGACCGGCATCCTGGTGGACGACGCGATCGTCGAGATCGAGAACATCGTCCGCCACATGCGGATGGGCAAGTCCGCCTGGAACGCGTCCATCGAGGCGGCGGACGAGATCGGCCTGGCGGTGATGGCGATCACGCTCACCATCGTGGCGGTGTTCGCTCCCGTCAGCTTCATGGGCGGCATCCCCGGGCAGTACTTCCGGCAGTTCGGCCTGACGGTGGCTGCCGCCGTGCTGGTCAGCCTGCTGGTGGCGCGGCTGCTCACCCCCGTCATGGCCGCGCACTTCCTGCGCCCGCACGGCATGGCCCGCGCCCGGCCGGACGGCCCGGTGATGCGCGGCTACCAGCGCCTGCTGGCCGCCACCCTGGCCCGCCCCTACGTGACGCTCGCGGCGGGGCTGGCGCTGTTCGCGGTCTCGCTGTGGTCCACCACGCTGCTGCCCACCGGCTTCATCCCGGCGCAGGACGACAGCCGCATCGTGCTCAGCCTGGAGCTGCCTCCCGGCGCGACCCTGGCCGACACGCGAACCAAGACGGACCTGGTGGCGCACAGCTTCATGGCCGAACCCGGCGTGTCGGACGTGTTCGTCATCGGCGGC
>CAXTNC010000068.1:0-15609 GCA_964245495.1 uncultured Acetobacteraceae bacterium | reverse complement strand
GAGCAGGGCGGGGGGCCGCGGGGACGGCCTGCTTCGGAGCGGCCGGCTGCGGCGGGATGAAGTATCCTTGCGCCGAGGCCTGTTCCGCACCGGGCAGGAAGGGGCCGGACAGCAGGGCTGCGGATGCGAGCGCGACAGCCCGCCGGATGGGGGAACGCATGATCTTGGTGCTCAATTCAGAACCTCGTGCCGAAACCAAACCGGAAGAACTGGGTCTGGTCGTACCGCCTCTTCACCACCGCCTGCGCCAGGTCAACGTTTATCAGGCCGAAGGGAGACTTCCATGACACGCCGACGCCAGCGCCGACCCGGGGGGTGAGGTCGTTCGCGCCGGACAGCTGCTGCGTGACGCCGCCGGGGACGACGTTGTTGTAGTAGTCCCGGGCGAACAGCGCGCCGGAGGACTTGACCTGGGCCAGGCCGCCCACGTCCACGAAGCTGCGGCCGGACAGGCCGAGGTCGGCTGAGATGGGCAGCGGGAAGCGCAGTTCGCTGGACTGGGTGTAGATCAGCTTGCCGCCCACGCTGTCGCTGCCGAATATGACGCTCGGGCGCGAAGCGGAATCGAAAGTCGGGACCGTGTGCGGCCCGGCGCCGCCGGACTGGAACCCGCGCAGGTTGTCGCCGCCGAGGAAGAACCGGTCGATCAGGTTCTCCTGCCGATTGATCGGGACGAGGTAGCCCGCGCTGCCGGACAGCGCGATGCCCCAGTCACTGTCGCCGGTGTAGCGCTCCAGCGGGATGAAGTAGGTGCCGTCAACCTTGGTGCGGACATACTTGGTCGAGCCGCCGAGGCCCGCGAAGTCCACGCCCAGGCGGATGATGAAGCCGTTGCGCGGGTCCACCCGGCTGTCTCGGTAGTCCAGCGTCAAGGTTTGGCCGATCTGCGACAGGAACGTGCCGCCGGACTGGTTCTGGATGTACAGGCTGGCGTTGCTGTTGACGTTGGTCACGTTGCGGGACACGGCGGAATAGGTGATGGCCTGCCGCAGGTGGTCGCTCAGCTCGTAGCCGAGCCGCAGCGCGCCGCCGACCCGGCTTTCGTTGTAGTTCGAGATCTGCTGGTTGTTGTTCTGCACGTCGAAGATGTCGATGCCGCCGACCAGGTTGCGGTCGAACAGGTACGGGTCGGTCAGGGAGAAATCGACCTCCGACCGACGCTGCGCCAGCACGCCCGACAGGCTCGAATCGAGGCCGGTGCCGACGAGGTTCTTCTCGCGAAGGCCGGCGCTGACCAGGGCGCCCGCATCGGTCGAGAAGCCGCCGCCGAGGCTGATCTCGCCGGTCGCCTTCTCGTCCACCACCGCCGTGACCACCGTCTTGTCCGAAGCGCTGCCGGGCGCGGAGGTGATGTTGACGCTGTTGAAGTAGCCCAGGTCGGTCAGCCGCTGGCGCGTGCGGCGGATGGCGGCGGCGTTGAACGCGTCGCCCTCCGCCATCTGCATCTCCCGGCGGATGACCTTGTCCTTGGTGCGGCTGTTGCCCTCGATGTCGATCCGCTCGACATACACGCGTGGCCCTTCCGTCACGTCGAACACCAGGTCCACCGTGTGCTTGGCCGGGTCGCGCGCGATGCGGGGGCGGACCAGGACGAAGTTGTGGCCGCGGGCCTGCACCGCGTCCTGCACCGCCTCGACGGAACGCTCGACCGCCTCGCCGTCGTAGACCTGGCCCTTCTCCTGCTCGACGGCGGGCAGCAGGTCGGCGCCCTTGAGGTTGGGCAGCCGGGATTCGATGGTGATCGAGTTGACCGTGTAGCGCGCGCCTTCGTTCAGCGTGAAGGTGACGAAGAACGAGCTGTGGTCGGGCGCCAGCTCGGCGGTGGCGTTGCGGACCTCGAAGTCGGCAAACCCGTTCTTCAGGTAGAACCGGCGCAGCAGCTCCTTGTCGTACTCGATGCGCTGCGGGTCGTAATTGTCGCTGCTGGACAGGATGCGGTAGAACGCCTGCTGCCGGGTGCTGACGATCTCGCGCAGCCGGTCCTCGCCGAACGCATGGTTGCCGACGAAGCCGATGCGGCTGACGAGGGTGAGCCTGCCCTCGTTGATCTCGAACAGCAGGTCCACGCGGTTGTCGGCAAGCCGGATCACCTTGGGCGTCACCGTGGCGCCGAAGCGGCCTTTCTTGGCGTATGAGTCGAGGATTTTCTGCCGGTCGGCCTGCACCAGCTCGGGCGTGAACACGGCGCGCGGCCGCAGCTCCAGCAACGGCCGCAGGGTGTCGTCCCCGCTCTTGTGGTTGCCCTCGAACAGGATGCGGTTGATGATCGGGTTCTCGACCACCTTCACCACCAGGGCGCTTCCGTCCCGCGTGATCATGACATCCTTGAACAGGCCGGTGGCGAACAGCGTCTTGAGGCTGCGGTCGATCCGGTCCGCGTCGAAGCGGTCGCCGGGCTGGACGAGCATGTAGGACGCGATCGTGCCGCTCTCGATGCGCTTGTTGCCCGTGACCTTGATCGTGGAAACCGTCCCGCCCTGGCCGGGGCCGGCATCCGCCACGGGCCGGACATGCGCCGCGGCAGGCCGCCGGGGCGGGACCTGGGCGCCCGCGCCGGCGGTCAGGCCAGCAAGGCAGGCGGTGGTGAGAAGCGTTGCGCGAATTCGGGACAAAGAGCTCAGACCCTCCGGGACGGGCGCTTGTAGGCAGATCGCGGCCAGCCGCCAAGCCGCCGCTTCGCCAACCGGTCCTCGCCGGGTTGCTGGCGTGCACCCCCGGAGCGCCGCCAGCACGCCAGGTCAGCCGACCAGGCCGGCCATCCAGCGGAACAGCCCGAAGCTGGCCAGGTCGTTCCAGGTCGCGAAGATGAACAGGCATGCGATCAGCGCCAAGCCGGCGCGGAAGCCGATCTCCAGGGCGCGGGGCGGCAACGGCCGGCCGCGGATGGCCTCGGCGGCGTAGAACACCAGGTGGCCGCCGTCGAGGATGGGGATCGGGAACAGGTTGATGAGGCCCAGGTTGACCGAGAGCAGGGCGATGAACGTCACCAGGCTGCCGGCGCCGTGCTGCGCCACCTGGCCGGACAGCTGCGCGATCTTGAGCGGGCCGCCAAGCCCGGACGCGCCGCGCTGCCCGGTGACGATCTGCCAAAGGCCGGCCAGGGTCTGCGCCGCCACGTCGCAGGTGTGCTGCACGCCGTCCAGCACGGCGCCCAAGGGGCCGACTGGGCGCAACGCCCCCCCGATGCCCAGCAGGCCGAGCTTGCCGCCGCCGCCGTCGTCCTCGGCAGCGGGCGTGACATCGAGCGTCTGCTGCCGCCCTGCACGGTCGATGCTGATCCGCAGCCTGACTCCCGGGTTGACCGAGACGACCCGGGAGATGTCCTGGAAAGTGCTGATCCTGCGGTCGTCGATGGCGGTGATCCGGTCCCCGTCCTGCAAGCCGGCGGCCTCCGCCGCGGAGTTCGGCATCACGGTCTGGACCACCGGGTCGCCCGGCTCGCCTTGGATGCCGAACATGACGCTGAACAGCACGGCGGCCAGCACGAAGTTGGCGACCGGCCCGGCGGCCACGACGATGGCGCGGGACAGCACCGGCTTCTCATGGAAGGTGCGCCCCGCCTGCCACCCGGCCCGGACGGCTGGCGGCACGTCCTCCGGGCGCTCCTGGCCGTGCAGCTTCACGTAGCCGCCGAGCGGCAGCCAGCACAGCCGCCATTCCGTGCCCACGCGGTCGGTCCAGCGCGCGATCGGACGGCCGAAGCCGATGGAGAAGGCTTCCACGTGGACCCCGCGCCAGCGGGCGGCGAGGTAGTGGCCCATCTCGTGGATGAACACGAGCACGCCGAGCACCACGATGAAGGAGCCGAGGGTGCGCACGGCGTCAGGCAGGAAGGTCATGGCTTGGTCCTCATGCGGCAGGCCGGGCGGAGCTGCTTGACACCCGCTCGGCCGCGATCCGTCGTCCGCTGGCGTCCAGCGCCATCACGTCGTCCAGGGTGGCGGCGGGAGGTGCGCCCAGCTGGTCGAGCACGCGCTCCACCACCTGCGCGATGTCCAGGAAACCGATGCGGCGGCCCAGGAACGCCTCGACGGCGACCTCGTTGGCGGCGTTCAGGATGGTGGGAGCGCCGCCGCCGGCCCGCAAGGCGTCCCGCGCCAGGCGGAGGGCGGGAAAGCGCGCCGGGTCCGGCTCGGCGAACTCCAGCCGTGCCACGGCGGCCAGGTCCAGGCGGGGCGAGGCCGTGGGCAGGCGCTCCGGCCAGGCCAGGGCGTGGGCGATCGGGATGCGCATGTCCGGGCTGCCGAGCTGGGCCAACATGCTGCCGTCGGTGTAGCAGGCCATGCCGTGCACCACGGATTGCGGGTGGATCAGCACATCGACCTGGCTTTCCGGCAGGTTGAACAGCCGGGCGGCCTCGATCAGCTCCAGCCCCTTGTTGAACATGGTGGCGGAGTCGATGCTGATCTTGCTGCCCATGGACCAAACAGGGTGGCGCAGGGCGGCCTCGGGCGTCGCGGCCCGCATCTCGGCCAGCGACGCGGTGCGGAACGGGCCGCCGGACGCTGTCAGGATGATGCGCTCCACCGCCTGGCCGTTGCCCTCCGCCATGGCCTGGAACACCGCGTTGTGCTCCGAATCGACCGGCAGCAGGGTGGCGCCTGCGTCCCGCACCGCTTGCAGCATGATCTCGCCGGCGCAGACCAGCGCCTCCTTGTTGGCGAACGCGATGACGCCGCCGCGGCGAATGGCGGCCAGGGTGGAGGGCAGCCCGGCCGCCCCGGTGATGGCGGCCATGGTCCAATCGGCAGGAAGGCTGGCTGCGTCCGTCACCGCATCAGGCCCGGCGGCGGTGCGGATGGGATGGCCGGCCAAGGCGTCGCGCAGGGCTGCGTGCTGCGCCGGGTCGCTGATGACGGCGAGTTCGGCGCCGAGCGCTATGGCCTGCTGCGCCAGCACGCCAGCGTTGCGCCCGCCGGCAAGGCAGCGGACCTGGAAGCGGTCGCGGTGGGCGAGCAGCAGGTCGACGGTGCTGCACCCGACGCTGCCGGTGCTGCCGAGGACGGTGACGGTTCTCATTGGCCGGTGAAGTTCCGCAGGGACGCCGCAACCAGCACGGCGGACAGGACGGCCGCCGCCAGCAGCCCGTCCAAGCGGTCCAGCAGGCCGCCGTGCCCGGGGATGAGCCGCCCCGAATCCTTGACGCCGTAGTGGCGCTTGACCGCGCTCTCGCCGAGGTCGCCAAGCTGCGACGCCACTCCAAGCATGGCCGCTGCGGCGGCCCACCACACGCTCGCCCTCATCACCAGCATCCCTCCCGCCACGGCCGCCACCAGCCCGCCCGCTGCGCCGCTCCAGGTCTTACCGGGAGACAATGCGGGGGCCAAACGCCTGCCGCCGATAAGCCGGCCGGCCAGGTAGGCCCCGATGTCGCTGCACCAGACAACGACGAGCACGAACAGCAATGCCAGCAAGTCGATCTGCCTCAACAGGTACAAGGATGCGAACGCTGTCAGCGCGTAAACCAGGCCGCCAAGCAAAGGCAGTGCCCGCCATCGGCACATCGCCCCCCATTCCCAGAGCACGCCCATGAAGGCGATGGCGAGCAAGGCCTTGAATGGCCAGCGCCCGAACCAGACGCACAGCAGCACCAAGGGCGCCAGCACCGCTGCCGACGCCACCCGCAGCCGCAAATCTGCCCACCGGGCATTGCGTTCAGCCAGGACGCGCCCCGAAGCGCCGCTCGCGGCGGGCGAACTCGGCCAGGGCGTCGTCGAACTGCGCCTCGCCGAAGTCCGGCCACAGCACGTCGGTGAACACCAGCTCGGCATACGCCGACTGCCAGAGCAGGAAGTTGCTCAGCCGGCGCTCGCCGCTGGTGCGGACCACCAGGTCCGGGTCCGGCATCCCGGCGGTGGCGAGCAGGCCGGAGAACGCCGCCTCGTCCAGGGTTGCCGGGTCAAGCGTGCCGTCCCGCGCGGCTTCCGCGGCGCGGCGGGCGGCGGCGGCGATCTCGGCCCGGGCGCCGTAGGACAGGGCGATGTTCAGGTTCAGCTGGACGTTGCCCGCGGTTTCGCGTTCGGCCTTCTCCAGGTCGGCCCGGATGTCGGCGTCGAAGCGGCCCCGCTCGCCGATGACGCGCAGCCGCACGCCCTGCCGCTTCAATTCCGCCAGCTCCTGCCGGATGTAATGGCGCAGCAGCCCCGTGAGGTCGAGCACCTCCGAAGGCGGGCGGCTCCAGTTCTCGCTGCTGAAGGCATACAGCGTCAGCCAGCGGACCCGGCAGCGGATCGCCGACTCGATCGCCCGGCGCACCGCGTCCGCCCCGGCGCGGTGGCCTGCCACCCGGGGCAGCCCCCGGCTGGCGGCCCAGCGGCCGTTGCCGTCCATGATGATCGCGACATGGGCCGGCAGCGCGCCGTCCGCCGCCTGCGGCGCCGCCCGCAGGCCTGCGTCCGCCTGCCCTCCCAAGGTGAGGCTGCCGTAGCGCCGCATCAGACCTGCTTGATCTCGCGTTCCTTCTCGACGAGGTTCTCGTCGATGCGCTTGATATACTGGTCGGTCAGCTTCTGCACTTCGTCGGACCAGGCCTTGGCCTCGTCCTCGCCGATTTCATGCTTCTTTTCCGCGGATTTGACCTGCTCCATGCCGTCGCGCCGCACGCCGCGGATCGCGACCTTGGCGCCCTCGCCGTACCGGCCGGCAGCCTTGGCCAGCTCGGTCCGGCGCTCGGCGGTCAGCTGCGGGATCGGCACGCGGACGACCTGGCCGTCGGAGGCGGGGTTGAGGCCGAGGCCGGAATCGCGGATCGCCCGCTCGACGGCCCCCACCATGGACTTGTCCCACACCTGCACCGTCAACATGCGGGATTCCGGCACGCCGATGGTGCCGACCTGGGTGATCGGCACCTCCGTGCCGTAAGCCTCGACCTTCACGGGCTCCAGCAGCCCGGGGCTGGCGCGGCCGGTGCGCAGGCCGGCGAAGTCCCGCCGCAGGGTTTCCATGGCGCCGTCCATGCGGCGGGTCAGGTCGGTCTTGAGGATGGGCAGATCGGCGGGCACGGGCGTCACCTCGTTCGGCAGGAGTTGTCTCCGGCCTCTTTAGGGCCTTTCGATGATGGTGGTGAAGCGCCCTTCGCCCCGCATCACCTGCGCGAAGGCGCCGGCGGCGTGGATGTTGAACACCACGATCGGCAGCGCGTTCTCCCGCGCCACGCTGATCGCCGCCGCGTCCATCACCGCCAGGTCGCGCGCCAGCACGTCGTGGTAGGTCAAACGCTCGTAACGCTCGGCGTCCGGGTGCTTGCGCGGGTCGGCGGTGTAGACGCCATCAACCTGGGTCCCCTTGAGCAGCATCTCGCAGCCCATCTCCACCGCGCGCAGGGCGGCGGCGGTGTCCGTGGTGAAGAACGGGTTGCCGGTGCCGGCGGCAAAGATCACCACCCTGCCCTTCTCCATGTGCCGCATGGCCCGGCGGCGGATGTAAGGCTCGCACACGCTGGCCATGGGAATGGCGGACTGCACCCGGGTGGGCACGCCGGCCTTTTCCAGCGCGTTCTGCATCCCAAGCGCGTTCATCACGGTCGCGATCATGCCCATGTAGTCGGCCTGCGCCCGGTCCATGCCGCGCGCCGCCGCCGAGATGCCGCGGAAGATGTTGCCGCCGCCGATCACCAGGCAGACCTGGTGGCCCTCCGCCACCACGCCCGACACGTCGGCCGCGATGCGCAGCAGCGTGTCGCCATCCATGCCGTAGTCGCGCTCGCCCATCAGGGCCTCGCCGGAGACTTTGAGCAGCACGCGCTTGGAGGCCGGTTGGGCAGTCATGCGGGTCCTTCGGTGCGGCAGGGCGGCGGCACCGTAGTTCTACCCGGGCTGGGTCACAAGCGCGGCGGCCTCAGTGCGCCGCCGCCCCTTCAGCGCCAATCCCAGTCTGCGAGCGGACGTACTGCGCCTCGAACCGGCCTTCATCGGCCATGGCGGACGCGCTGCGGTCAAGCGCGGACACGACCCAGCACGCGAGGAACGCCAGCGGCATGGAGAACAGCGCCGGGGCGTTGTACGGGAAGATGCCGGCCGGGAAGTGCAGCACGTCGCGCCAGATCGACGGGCTGAGCACGGTCAGCGTGAACGCCGTGACCAGGCCGAGCCAGCCGCCCACCGCGGCGCCCCTGGTCGTCAGCCCCTTCCAGTACATGGACAGCAGCAGCACCGGGAAGTTGGAGCTGGCGGCGATGGCGAAGGCCAGCCCCACCATGAAGGCCACGTTCACCTTCTCGAAGGTGACGCCGAGCAGGATCGCGAGCACGCCCAGGCAGACCGTGGCGATCTTGGACACCCGCACCTCGGACCCGTCGCTGACCCGGCCGCGCCGGATCACGCTGGCATACAGGTCGTGGCTGATCGCGCTGGCGCCCGACAGCGTCAGGCCGGACACCACGGCCAAGATGGTGGCGAACGCCACGGCGGAGATGAAGCCCAGCAGCGCGTCGCCCCCGACCGCCTGCGCCAGGTGGATGGCCGGCATGCTGCTGCCGCCCTTCAGCCCGGCAGCCGGCGTGAAGCCGCCCGCGCCGGCGTTGATGGCGTAGTCCGGGTTGGTCCCCACCAGCACGATGGCGCCGAAGCCGATGACGAAGGTGAGGACATAGAAGTAGCCGATCAGCCCGGTGGCGTAGAACACGCTCTTGCGGGCCGCCTGCGCGTCCTTCACCGTGAAGAAGCGCATCAGGATGTGCGGCAGCCCGGCGGTGCCGAACATCAGGCCCAAGCCCAGCGAGATGCTGCCCACCGGGTCGGACACCGCCGCGATCGGCGCCATGATCGCGCCGTGCTTCGGGTTCACCTCGATGGCCTTGGCGAACAAGGCGAGCGGGTTCCAGTTGAACCTGGCCAGCACCAGGCAGGCCATGAAGGTGGCGCCGCCCAGCAGCAGCACGGCCTTGATGATCTGCACCCAGGTGGTCGCCAACATGCCGCCGAACGTCACGTAGCACACCATCAGCACGCCCACGAGCACGACGGCGTAGATGTAGTCGAGACCGAACAAGGCTTTGATCAGCTGCCCGGCGCCCACCATCTGCGCGATCAGGTAGAACGCCACCACGACCAGCGTGCCGCTCGCGGCCAGGATGCGCATCGGCGTGCGCCCGAGGCGGCAGGACACCACGTCGGCGAAGGTGAAGCGGCCCAGGTTGCGCAGCCGCTCCGCCATCAGGAACATGACGATCGGCCAGCCGGCCAGGAACCCGATCGAGTAGATCAGCCCGTCGAAGCCGCTCGTGTAGACCAGCGCCGCGATGCCCAGGAAGGATGCGGCGGACATGAAGTCCCCCGCGATCGCGACGCCGTTCTGCAAGCCGGTGATGCCGCCGCCAGCGGTGTAGAAGTCCGCGGCCGACTTGGTGCGGCGCGCCGCCCAGTAGGTGATGAGGAAGGTCAAGGCGACGAAGGCCAGGAACAGCGAGATGGCCGTGACGTTGACCGGCTGCTTGCCGGCCTGGCCCCCGTCGGGACCTGCCGCGCGGGCCGCCGACGCCGCGAGCAGGCCCGGCCCGGCGAGGAGAACAAGGCGCCTCACGGCACTTGCTCCATCAGGCGCACGCCGGCCGGCGCGGGAGCCGGGCGGGCCTGGCCCACGATCTGGGCCGTCAGCCGGTCGAACTGGGTGTTGGCGCGCAGCACGTAGAGGCCGGTCAGCGCGATGGCGACGAGGATGACGCCCAGGCCGAGCGGGAAGGCCAGCGTCAGCGGACCGCCTCCGATCGGCTGGGCGATGACGCCAGGGCCGAACGCGACCAGGAGGATGAAGCCCATGTAGATGACGAGCATCAGCACCGCGAGCGTCCAGCCGAAGCTGTTGCGCTTCTGCTCCAGCTCCCGGAACGCGGCGCTGTTCCGGATGCGGGCCACTTCGATGGCGTCCATTGTCGCTCCCCCTGGCCGGGCGGCCGCTTCCGGGCCGCTCCGTCCGCAATCACCCGCAGGCTGCGGCTGGGCTCACGTTTGCGTTTTTTCGACGGGAGCGCAAGTGCTTGGCGTGCGAGGCAAACGCCCGCTCAGACGTATCTCAGCATCACGAAGCCCAGCACGAGCAGCACGGCGGCGGCCCCCAGAACCAGCGGCATCTGGCGGTCGATGATGCCGCGCGCCTGCTCCCCGAACATCCTGAGCAGCACGGCCCAGAGAAAGAACCGCGCGCCGCGCGTGGCCAGGCTCGCCAGCACGAAAGTCGTGAAGTCGAACCGGGCGGCGCCGGAGGCGATGGTGATGATCTTGTACGGGATCGGCAGCAGGCCCTTGATGAGGATGATCCACAAGCCGACCTGCGCGAACCTGTCCTGGAACGCCGTGTAGGCGTCCTGGTAGTGGTAGAACCGCAGCAGCGGCAGCGCCACCTGGTCGAACACGGCATAGCCGATCCAGTAGCCGAGCATCCCGCCCAGCACGCTGCCGACCGTGCAGATCAGCGCGTACAGCAGGGCGCGGCTCGGCCGGGCCAGCGCCATGGGGATCAGCAGCACGTCCGGCGGCACCGGGAAGAAGCTGCTTTCGGAGAACGCCACCAGGGCCAGCCAGACCGGGGCGAGCGGGCTGGCGGCCAGCAGGAGGATGCTTTGGTACATGCGCCGGAACATCGCCATGCCATGGCACGGCAAGCCCGGCGGTTCAACGGCTGGCTGGCTTGCCGTTCTGCGGCTAGGCTCCGCGTCCCCACAAGCCGAGATCGCCCATGCGCCGCATCGCTTTCCTGCTGCTGCTCCTGCCCGGCCTGGCTGCCGCGCAATCCCGCCCGCGGCACGAGCCTGAGCGGCCGCAGGCCAAGGGGCCGCCCCATGCCTGGCTGTTCGGCACCTGGACCGGGGGCCTGTTCCCGGTGCTGGAGGGCCAGCTGGCGCAGGACTGCCGCACCCAGCCGACGGTGGCCTTCGCGCAGGACGCGGTCGCGCACGCCAGCCTGACCGCCTCCAGCATGACCCAGCGCATCATCGAGACGGTCCGCACCAGCCCGTCCGGCGCCGAGTTCCGCTTCACGCCGGACGCAACGGACGCCGCCGGGTTCGGCTGCGACGACCCGAACGACCTGCACGTGGCGCGGGAAGCCAGCACGGCGATCAGCTTCCCGCGCTGCGCCGCCTTCCCCTACCCGCTGGAGCGCTGCCCCCCCCGCTAGGCGCTACCCCGGCAGCGTCACCGTCGCCCGCAGCCCGCCCATGGGCCGGTTGGACAGCGCCACGTCGCCGCCATGCGCCCGCAGGATGTTGCGCGCGATCGGCAGGCCAAGCCCGGTGCCGCCGGTTTCGCGGTTGCGGCTCGGCTCCAGGCGGTGGAACGGCTCGAACACCCGTTCCAGCTCGGCCTGCGGGATGCCAGGCCCGTCATCGTCGATCAGGATGGTCAAGGTTCCGGCCCGCGGCGGGACCAGCGCCACGTGCGCCGAGGTGCCGTAGTTCAGCGCGTTCTGCACCAGGTTGGACAGGGCGCGCTTGATGGCCACCGGACGGGCGCGCATCACCTGGTGGTCCGGCCCATCGTACCGCACGGGTTCGGCCAAGGAGGGCCGGGCATCCGCCGCCTCGTCCAGGACAGTCCGCAGCAGCTCGGCCAGGTCCAGCGCCGTCAGGCGTTCCGCCGCCGCGTCGTCCCGCCCGAAGGCGAGGGTTGCGGCCACCATGCCCTCCAGCTCGTCAAGGTCCAGCAGCATCTTGCGCTGCTGTTCCTCGTCCTCCATCCACTCCGCCCGCAGCTTCAGCCGGGTGATGGGGGTGCGCAGGTCGTGCCCGATGGCCGTCAGCAGGAAGGTGCGGTCCCGCACGAAGCGGCGGATGCGGTCGGCCATGACGTTGAAGGCATGGGCCGCCTTGGCCGCCTCCGCAGCGCCGGATTCGGCGAGCGGCGGCGCGTTCACGTCCACGCCGAGCCGCTCGGCCGCCACCGCCAGCTCCCGCATGGGCGCGATGAACTGGCGCACCGCCCAGATCACGAGGGCCGCCGTCGCAAGGGTCATCAGGGCGAAAGCCAGGAGGAACATCCCGGACAGGAACGGCAGGAACTGCCGCACGGCGACGCGGACGTTCAGCCACTCCCCTTCCGGCAGCCGCAGGCTGAACAGCAGGCGGTGCTGCCAGGGCGCGCCGCGGATCAGCAGGTCGGTCCAGCGCTCGCCGGGCTGCACCCGGACGAACTGCAGGCTGATGCGGAGCAGGCGCTGCACCGGGGGAGGCGAGGGTTCGAGGTCGCTGGTGGCCGGCTCGGGGTCCAGCGTCGCCACCAGGCCGGATTGCGGGTCCAGCTCGCGCAGGGCGGCCGCACGGTCCTCCGGCGGGGCCATGATCACCGAGCGGTAAAGGTTGTCGATGCTTTGGCCGAGTTCCTGCGCCACCGCGATGCGTTGCAGGTCCGTCCGGTCCAGCGCATAGATCAGCAGCCCGGCCGCCTGCACCAGGGCCAGCCCCCCCAGCAGCACGAGCGCGGTCCGGTTGGCCAGGCTTCGCGGCCAGAGCCGAGTGGCCCGGCGTCCGGTCACCCCGGCTGGCACGCCCGCTGCACGTCCGCCGCCAGCACGTAGCCGCCGCCGCGCACCGTCTTGATGAGCTGGGCCTGCCGCCCGTCATCCTCCAGCTTGCGCCGCAGCCGGCTGATGGCCACGTCGATCGCCCGGTCGAACGGCCCCGCCTGGCGGCCGCGCAGCAGGTCGAGCAGCATGTCCCGCGTCAGCACCCGGTTGGCCCGCTCCACCAGGGCGAGCAGCAGGTCGTACTCGCCGCCGGTCAGCGGCACCTCCACGCCTTCCGGGTTGAGCAGGCGGCGGCGCGGCGGCTCCAGCGTCCAGCCGGCGAAGCGCAGGGCGCTCAGGTCATCGGCCCGGTGGCCGCTGCGGTCGG
Source organism: uncultured Acetobacteraceae bacterium (assembly GCA_964245495.1). GTDB lineage: Bacteria > Pseudomonadota > Alphaproteobacteria > Acetobacterales > Acetobacteraceae > LMUY01. The sequence continues at coordinate 2,786 of CAXTNC010000068.1, read as the reverse complement.
CGGTGCGGCGCAGCACGGCGCGCATCCGGGCCAGCAGCTCGCGCGGGTTGAACGGCTTGGGCACGTAGTCGTCCGCCCCCAGTTCCAGGCCGATGATGCGGTCGGTTTCCTCGCCCATCGCCGTCAGCATCACGATGGGCACGTCGCCCTGCGTGCGCATCCAGCGCGCCAGGTCCAGCCCGCCCTCGCCCGGCAGCATCAGGTCCAGCACGACCAGCTGGAAGTGCCCGGTGGGCCAGGTGCGGCGCGCCTCCCGCGCGTCCCGCACCGCCGTCACCCGGAAGCGGTGGCGCTCCAGGAAGCGGGCGAGCAGGTCACGGATTTCCCGGTCGTCGTCCACCACCAGGATGTGCGGCATGGTTTCCATGCAGCCAGCCTAGCCGTTGCGGCCCAGCCGCGGGAGCGGACGTTGCAATTGGTTGCACTTCGCCGCACCCAGGTGCGGCGGCTATGACACCAGCCGCCGCATGGCGCGGAGCGGCGCCGTAACCCGCCAGGAGGTGGAGGCATAGATGGACGCAAGCTCCTCAGCCAGCCGTGCCTCGGACGTTGCGGCCGCGCTCGGAATGGCTGGTTGAACGAATGGAGTCGCAGCAGGCGGCTCCGGCAGGGCTGGAACAGGCGGCCAGGGGGCATCCCGCTCGACGCCTTGGCGGGCCACCCACACGGTGGCCCAGTCCGGGTCGGCGCAGTAGTGCTTCTCCGTTCGCCAGCCGGACCGGGCGATGGCGGCGTCGAAGTAGTGCTCCCGGAAGCCGAGTTCCAGCCAGCCGAAATTCCGCATCGCCCACAGCGACTCGCCGTCCGTGCGCACGCCCCAGGGCATCGGGAAGTCGTGCACGATCGGCTCGGAGGCGACCACCAGCTTGCCGTCCGGCTTGATGGCCCGGCGCAGCGCGCGCAGCAGCCGCATGTGGTCGTCGCAATGGTGGAAGCACTCGAAGAACACCGCCGCGTCGTATGGTTCGGCGACGCCCTCGGCCCAGAAGAAGTCCGCCTCCACCACGTCGATCTCGACATGCGCCTCCGCCGCCCGTTCGCGCAGCAGCTGGCAGAAGTTCGGCTCGATATCGACCGCCGTCACCTTGAAGCCGAGCAGCGCCAGGGCGAGCGTGGTGTTGCCCCAGCCCGGCCCGAACTCGACGATCCGGGCGCCCGGCGGCAGGTCAAGCGTGCGGAGCATGAAGCCGATCGAGCGCAGGTGGTGGCCGGCCGTCATCGTGCTGCCGCCGTAGTAGGGGAACGGCCGGTGGCGGTGCTGGTCCAGGTTGAACAGGGTCCGCTCGTTGGCGGTGGAGTATGGCTTGCCGGCGATGCGCTGGTACAGCTCCAGCTGGAAGTCACGGTACTCCGGGCTGAACGGGTCGGGCGGCAGGTGGGCGGCGAGGTCGACCTTGAAGGTGCTGAACATGCGCCGCAGCGCGTCGTCGCCCTGGGTGGTCAGGGTGTCGTTGCACTCGGTGACCTTGGCGTCGAGCTCGTTCAGGTCGGTGATGATCTGCACTGCCGGGTCCTTTGGTCGGTTGCCCCAGGCTGGGCGGGCCGCGGCGTTCTACTGGCTAAGCCCCTTGCGGGACAAGGAACGTTCAAATGGGGCAGTGCAGCCGCTTGTTGGCTGGAACTTGCCGGGCAAACGCTTGTTGCAAAATCGTTAAAAGAATGCGCCTCGTCGCCGTAGCCTTGACGGACCCCTCACAGCCTTGTCATCGTCAACGCCCATTGATCGGTGAACCAGCACGTCAGGCTCATCCGGCGGCATAGACGTCTCAGTCGGCGGAGGGCCTTATTTCGGTGGCGGCTCCGGCCTCGGCTATGATCCAAGCAACACCGACTTCTACGGAATCGGCAACGTTCCGAATGGCGGCGGCAGCACTCAAAGCCCAGGCGGCGGAACCAGCACAGGAAGCCCAGTCCCGACTGGGACGGGCACCTTCACTCCTTCCACGAGCAACCCCCTCACCGGCAGCACGACCTACACCTCCATTGTTTCGGTGGTTCCAACCAACGAGTACGGCGCGCCGGGCCAACCGATCGCCACGGGCACTCCCGCGGGCTTGCTCTCCGATTGGCCGGCCATCCTCAAATACCTGTACAGCTTCCCACTGGAGGCCGAGGGGCCAGGGATGCCCGCCCTGGCGCCGGGCGTGGCGCTTTACCTTCCCGGCAACGTCTATGTTGATTTCACGCCGAACCCATTCAGCCCGCTCTACTGGGCGAACGCCTGCAACTACCTCATCCGCAGCGCCGTCGTGCCGACGCCGGCCCAAGGGTCGGGCGGAGGATCAGGAGGGCGGAGGGTCGGGGTCGGCTCCCACGGGACCGTCAGGAAACCCGTCGCCATCTCCCTCCGATTGCATTCCGGCGGTGAACGGCGTCTACCTGCGGCAGACTGGCCTTGCCGCCGACCCTGGCGGGCTGAGCTTCTGGACGACGCAGATCGCGGCGGGCAACACCAGCCTGGCGGCGTTGCAGGCGGCGCTGGCGAACTCGCCCGGCGTGGCAGCGGCGATGAACACGCTTTGGCTGAATGAGGTCGGCTTTCCGATTGACAGCGCGTCGCAAGCCGCCTGGATCAGCAACTTTGCGGGAGGGAACTACGGCTTAGCTGACCTCCGGACCGCGCTGGCCAACACCTCGGCCGCGGCCACGGCCATCACCAACGTGTTCCAGCAGACGCTGGCACGCTCGCCGAGCGCCTCGGACCTGGGCGCGACTCAGGGCAACCTGGCGAACGGCAGCACGACCATCGCGATGCTGCGGTCTGCCGCCGCCTATTCGGCCGAGGC
>CAXTNC010000067.1:0-15648 GCA_964245495.1 uncultured Acetobacteraceae bacterium | reverse complement strand
CCCGGCCAGGCCGAGGATCTCGCCATGCCGCACGCCGAAGTCCAGCCCCGGACCCGGCGGCGCGCCGCGTGGCCGCAAGCCCTCCACCCGCAGCGCCTCCCCGCCCAGCGCGGCCGGCGCCAGCGGCGGCTGGGCGGCCAGGGTGCGGCCGATCATCTGCCGCACCAGCTCGCCCGGGCTGCTGTCCGCGGTGCGCCAGGTGCCCACCTTGGCCCCGTTGCGCAGCACCGTCACCCGGTCGCACAGGGCAAAAATCTCGCCGAGGTGGTGCGAAACGTAGATCATCGTCATCCCGGCGGCCTTGAGCGCCCGCAGCTGCTCGAACAGCCGCCCGGCCTCGCGCGGCGTCAGCGTCGCGGTCGGCTCGTCCAGCACCAGCACCCGGCCGCTGCGGGACAGCGCGCGGGCGATCTCCAGCAGCTGCTTCTGCGCGATGCCGAGCCGCTCCACCTTGGTGCGCGGCGAAACCTCGTCCAGCCCCACCCGGGCCAGCAGCGCCGCCGCCTCCCGGTGGAGCGCGCGGCGGTCCACGAAGCCGAAGCGGCACGGCAGCCGCTCGAACAGCAGGTTTTCCGCCACCGACAGCGCCGGCAGCAGGTTGAACTCCTGGTGCACCACCCGAACGCCCGCGGCGATCGCATCCAGCGGCCGCGCCGGCGCATAGGGCTGCCCCCCCAGCGACATCCGCCCGGCGTTTGGGCGGTGGATGCCGGCCAGCAGGCGGATCAGGCTCGACTTGCCGGCGCCGTTCTCCCCGGCGAGCGCGTGCGTCTCGCCCTCGACGATATCCAGGTCGACCCGGTCCAGCGCCACCACGCCGGGGAACCGCTTGGTCAGCCCCTCCAGCCGCAGGATCGGATTCAGCCCTGCACCCCCGTCACCAGCTTGACCGGCGTCTTCACCCACCCGGTCAGCGCCTGGCCGCCGATCTCGGCCATCGCGTTGTCGATGCCCAGCGCGGCCAGCTGCGCGCCGAACTGATCGACCGTCGCCAGCACCTTGCCGTCCCGCAGCAGCGGCTGGATGGCGGGGATGTTGTCGAAGCTGACCACCTTGATCGCGCCGGACTTGCGCGCGCTGTCGATCGCCTTGACGACGCCGAGCGCCATCGAGTCGTTGGCCGCCATCACGCCCCCGATGTCCCCGTGGGCGGTCAGCATGGTGGTGAACAGCGTGTTCGCCTCCTCCGTTTCCCAATGCGCCGTGCGGCTGTCGAGCAGCACGAGGCCGCCTGCCGCCACCGCGTCGCGGAAGCCGAGCGCGCGCTGCACGCCGTTCTCGGCGCCCGGGTTGCCCTCGATGATGACGACCTTGCCGCCTCGGCCCAGCGCCTGGGCCAGCACGTCGCCGGACAGCTTGGCGCCGGCGCGGTTGTCCGGGCCGACAAAGGCGATGTCGACCCCGCGCTTCTTCATCGCCGCCGGGTCGAACGCCACGTCGATGTTGATGACCTTGATGCCGGCGTGGACCGCCCGGGCCGCGGACGGCAGCAGCGCCTGGCTGTCCGCCGGCGCGATGACGATCGCGTCCACCTTCTGGGTGATGAGGTTCTCGACGGCGGCGACCTGGCCGTCGATGTCGGTCTCGGACTGGATGCCGACGGCGACCAGCGTGAGGTCGCCGCGCCCCTGCGCGTGCTTCACCGCGCCTTCCTGCATGTCCTTGAAGAACTCGTTGGCGAGGGACTTCATCACCAAGCCGATGACCGGCTTCTTGCCTGCCTGCGCCCGTGCCAGTTGCGGGGCCAAGGCCAGGCTGGCGATGGCCGCGGCGCTGGCCATGAAACTGCGACGATGCATCCTGTTTTCCCCCACGGTTCGGAGATTGATCTCCCTGCTTGGCCCGGAAGGCTAGTGGACTTGGCCTGCAACCGATAGGGGAGGCCGAGCGATGCCTCGGGCCGCCGCATCCAGGCGGTGGATCGATTTGGGCATTTGTGATTGGTGGAAGGCGAGCATAGCGTCGCGTATCCTGTGCCGATGAAGAACTCGGAGGACCAAGCGCGATTTTGCCGGCAGCTTCGCGAGGAGCGAAGTCCGGGCGACCGAGGCCGATGGATTCTGCTGGCCAAGGAACTTCGGACAACTCATGGCTGCAGCCTTTACGAGGCGGAGCGGACCACGCTTCTCCGACCGACTTGGAAACGGTGGCTAAGCGTCAGATCAACTGCGACCTGCACTGCGCCCGAACGGCGCGTCATCATGTTCGCTGCAACGGGGATGCAGCTCTCATAGCAGGGAAGGATGGAAAGCTGATGGCTCGCTGAGGGTCGAATGCGGAACTCAAAGCTGGCCCATTGCCCGCGCCCACCACGCCTTGACACGTCGCCCGATATCTCTGAGCCTTCTCCGCAACAATCGCCTTCCTCCCGAACCGGGCGAAAGGACGGGGAGCACGCGTTGGACGCAGGGCCGTTGCTGGAAGCGGAAGGCGTGGTCAAGAGCTTCGCCGGCGTCCCGGCGCTGCGCGACGGCCAGTTGCTGCTTCGCCCCGGCAGCGTCCATGCGTTGTGCGGCGGCAACGGCGCGGGCAAGAGCACCTTCCTCAACATCCTCATGGGCCTGCTCCGCCGCGACTCCGGCCGCATCGCCGTGCGCGGCCAGGAGGTGCATTTCGCCACCCCGGCGCAGGCGCTGGCGGGCGGGCTGGCGATCATCACCCAGGAACTCTCGCCCATCCCGGACATGACGGTGGCCGAGAACCTGTTCCTTGGCCGCGAGCCGCGCCGGTTCGGCTGCATCGTGGACCGCGGCGCGCTCAACCGGCGCGCGGCCGAGCTGCTGGGCTGGCTGCACTTCCGCATCGAGCCGGCAGCGCCCATGCGCAGCCTCAGCCTGGCGCAGACCCAACTGGTGGAGATCGCCAAGGCAATCAGCCACGAGAGCACCGTGCTCATCATGGACGAGCCGACGTCCGCGATCGGCGAGGCGGAGGCTGAAACCCTGTTCGACGCCATCCGCCGGCTTACGGCGCACGGCGTGGGGGTGATCTACGTGAGCCACCGGCTGACCGAGATCTTCGCCATCGCCGACGACTACACCGTGTTCCGCGACGGCGGCTTCGTGGCCGCGGGACGCATCGCCGACATCGACCGGCGCGGCCTCGTGCGGCTCATCCTGGGCGCCGAGCTGCGCGACGAGTTCCGCACCCACCCCGCCCCGGACGGGCCGGTGATGCTGGACATGCGGCGGCTGGGCCGGGCCGGCTGGTTCGAGGACATCTCGCTCGACGTGCGCCGGGGCGAGGTGCTCGGCCTGTACGGGCTGATGGGCGCCGGCCGCAGCGAGTTCCTGGAAGCGGTGTACGGCCTGGCGCCGCTCAACGCCGGCGAGATCCGCATCGACGGCCAGCCGGTCCGCATCACCAGTCCGGGCGAGGCGCTGGGGGCGGGGCTGGCGATGGTGACGGAGGACCGCAAGGCGAGCGGGCTGGTGATGAGCGGGTCGGTGCGGGAGAACGCCACCCTGTCCTGCCTGCCCCGCCTGTCCAACGGGCCGATCATCGTCGAGGGCCGGGAGCGCGCGCAGGTGGGGCGCATGGTGGACCTGTTCCGCATCAAGGCGCGCTCCATCGAGATGCCGGTGCAAAGCCTCAGCGGCGGCAACCAGCAGAAGGTGGTGCTCGCCCGCTGCCTGGGCACCGAGCCGCGCATCCTGCTGTGCGACGAGCCGACCCGCGGCGTGGACGAGGGCGCCAAGCGGGAGGTGTACGCGTTCCTCTCCCGCTTCGTGGCGGGCGGGCGCTGCGCCATCATGGCGTCGTCCGAACTGCCGGAGGTGCTGGGCATGAGCGACCGCATCGCCGTGTTCCGCCGCGGCCGGCTGGCGGGCGTGGTGGACCGGGCTGACGCCTCGCAGGAACGTCTCATGCAGCTCGCGTCGTGAGCGAGGCCAAGCTGGCAGCCCCAGAACTGTCCCGCCCGCGCCTGGCGGCTGGGCACGCGCTGTCGCGCTACGGCATCGTCATCGCGTTCGTGGCCCTGTGCTTCGGGCTGAGCCTGCTCAACCCGTATTTCCTGACCCGGCTCAACATCCTCAACGTGCTGCGCCAGGCCAGCATCAACGGCATCCTCGCCGTCGGCCAGACCTTCGTGATCCTGACCGGCGGCATCGACCTGTCGGTGGGCTCCCTGCTGGCCATGTGCGGCATCCTGGGCGCCTCCTTCGTCACCGGCGCCAACCCCGGCAGCGCGTGGAGCGCGGTGGCGGTGGGTATCGGCGCCGGGCTGGGCTTGGGCATGGTCAACGGCGCGCTGGTGGCCCGGCTGCGCGTGCCGCCGTTCGTGGCGACGCTGGGCATGTTGAGCGTGGCGCGCGGCCTCACCTTCATCGCCAACGACGGCATGCCGGTGCCGCACCTGGCGCCTGGGTTCCTCCTGCTCGGCCAAGGGTTCATCGCCGGCGTGCCGGTGCCGGTGGCGCTGTTCGCCGCAGCGGCGCTGGTCGCCTGGGCCGTGCTGCGCTTCACCACCTATGGCCGCTACGTGTACGCCACCGGCGGCAACGAGCGCAGCGCGCGCACCAGCGGCGTGGGCACCCGCAAGGTCATCTTCTCCGTTTATGCCATCTCGGGCGCGCTGGCCGGCTTGTCCGGCATGGTGCTGGCGGCGCGCACCACCTCCGCGCTGCCGCAGGCGGGGCTGAGCTACGAGCTGGACGCCATCGCCGCCGTGGTGATCGGCGGCACCAGCCTGACCGGCGGCGTGGGCAGCGTGCTCGGCACCGTGCTGGGGGCGCTCATCATCGCGGTCATCAACAACGGCTTGGACCTGATGGGGGTGTCTTCGTACTACCAGCAGGTCATCAAGGGCGCGATCATCGTGCTCGCCGTGCTGCTCGACACCTCCCGCCGCGGGCGGGAGTGAGACAACAATAAGGAAACCCAAATGCTGCAACGCAGGACGCTTCTCGCCGCAACCGCAGCTGCCTTGGCTGCCCCCGCCATCGCCCGCGCCCAAGCCGGCAAGAGCCACAAGGTCGGCGCGGCCGTGTACGGCCTCAAAGCCGAGTTCATGCAGCTTTGGACCGCCGCCATCAAGGCGCACCCGGCGGTGCGCAGCGGCCAGGTCGCTCTCACCGTGTTCGACGGCCAGTACGATGCGCTGACCCAGTCCAACCAGTTCGACACCATGATCACCCAGCACTTCGACGCGATCGTGTTCGTGCCGATCGACATCCAGGCGGGCGCGGACGCCGTGCGCAAGGCGAAGGCCGCCGGCATCCCCACGGTCGGCTCCAACGCGCGCGTGGCCGGCGACGACCTGCTCTCCTACGTCGGCTCCAACGACGAGAGGGCGGGCGCCATGGAGGCAGAGGCCCTGGTCAAGGCGATGGGCGGCAAGGGCAACGTGGTCATCCTGCAAGGGCCGATCGGCCAAAGCGGCGAGATCGAGCGCGGGCGGGGCAACCAGCAGGTGCTGGCGGCCAACCCGGGCATCAAGGTCCTGGAACGCAAGACGGCCAACTGGTCCCGGGCGGAGGCGCAATCCCTGATGGAGAACTGGCTGACGGCGCACCCGGGCCAGATCAACGGCGTGATCGGCCAGAACGACGAGATGGGATTGGGCGCGCTGGAAGCGGTGAAAGCCGCCGGGATCGACCTCAAGACGATCCCCATCGTCGGCATCGACGGCGTGACGGACGCGATCCTGCAAGTGAAGGCAGGCGACATGATGAGCATCCTGCAGGACGCCCACGCCCAGGCGCAGGGCGCGCTGGACGTGGCGCTGCGCCACCTGGCGGGCGAAAGCTACCCGCCCCAGAGCGACGCCTGGAAGGAGTACGCCGGGCAAATGGCGTGGGACGGCGGCACGGCGGCGAACTACAGCGTGCCCTGGACCCCGGTCACGTTGCAGAACGCGGACGAGCTGCTTGCCAAGCGGCAGAAGGCATGACGGCCAGCAGCGCCGACTTCGCGGGCAGGGCGGCGCTCGTCACGGGGGGCGCTGCCGGGATCGGCGCCGCCATCGCCCACGCCCTCGCCGCGCAGGGCGCCAGGATCGCGGTCGTGGACCTCAGCCCGGCGGCGGCGGACACGGCGGCGGCCCTGCCCGGGGGCGGGCACTGCGCCCATGTCGCCGACATCACGGCGCCCGGCGAGGCGGCCCGCGCCGTGGCGGCGGCGGTTGGCGCGCTGGGCCGGCTTGACATCCTGGTCAACAACGCCGGCGTGGTGCTGCTTGAGCAGGCGGAAGCGGTGACGGACGCGGATTGGGACCTCACGATGGCAGTCAACCTGCGGGCGCCGTTCCTCATGGCGCGCGCTGCCTTTCCTGCCCTGCGGGACTCAGGCGCCGGCCGGGTGGTCAACCTGGCCTCCCAGGCTGCCTTCGTGGCGTTGGACCGGCACCTGGCCTATTGCACCAGCAAGGCCGGGCTGCTCGGCATGACCAAGGTGCTGGCGCTGGAATGGGCGTCCCACGGCATCACCGTCAACGCCATCTCCCCCACCGTCGTGGAAACGGAACTCGGCCGCAAGGCCTGGGCTGGCGAGGTGGGCGTGGCAATGAAGCGCAAGATCCCGGTCGGCCGCTTCGCCCAGCCGAAAGAGATCGCGCATGCCACCTTGTTCCTTGCCAGCCAGGGCGCGGGGATGATCACCGGAGCCAACCTGGTCGTCGATGGCGGCTACACCATCCAGTAGCGCCTATGCCTCCTCTGGCACCTGGCCGAGTTCGCCAAGATGCACCGGCGCGCCGAACTCGTCCGCATCGGCGTCGTGCGTCACCTGTACGATGCGTGCGCCGACGATCGAGCCGCCGGCCAGCGCCTTTTCCGCTCGCCGCAAGCCCTCTGCAGCTGTGCGGCAAGCGATCGCGACGCCGGGCTTCAACGCGCCTCGGGCGCCGGCGACATACGGCTGGTAGATGATCTGCGCTGTGATTGTCATGTTGGCCTCCTTGATGACGGCACAACGCTCATCCGCAAGGTGCAGGTCGCACTGCACCCGCCTGATCACGCTGGCTTCGTGCCATTTAGGGTGGCAAACAGGAAATACCCTTGTGGAGGACCTCGCGTCCTAGAGCGCGATGACATTTGGCTGCTTCGCCAAATGTCTCCATCGCCCTCTGAAATCAAGCTAGGGCGGGATGGCTGAGCGGATGCGATGTCATCCCGCCCTAGTCCGCCGAACGTGCAGACCTGCAGCGGGAACGAGGCAGAAGCCGTCATGGCCTGCAAGCGGCGTACTGACAAAGGCAAGAACGGCCAGAACCGGAGGCCGCGCCAATCAGGCGCGCTTGCGAGGCTTCCTTTCGCGAGCGGCAGGCAGCATCGGCGCCAGGAACCGCCCGGTGTGGCTTTCCGGCGTGGCAGCCACTGCTTCCGGCGTGCCCTCCGCCACGATGCGCCCGCCTCCTTCGCCGCCGCTGGGCCCAAGGTCCAGCACCCAGTCGGCGGTCTTGATGACTTCGAGATTGTGCTCGATCACCACCACGGTGTTTCCCTGATCCACCAGCGCATGCAGCACTTCCAGCAGCTTGCGCACGTCCTCGAAATGCAGGCCCGTGGTGGGTTCATCAAGGATATAGAGCGTCCGCCCGGTGGCCCGGCGCGCCAGCTCCTTGCTCAGCTTGATGCGCTGCGCCTCGCCGCCGGACAGCGTGGTCGCCTGTTGTCCCAGCTTGACGTAGCCTAAGCCTACGCGCTGCAGGATGCTGAGCCGGTCGCGGATCTTGGGCTGCGCGCTGAAGTAAGCCACCGCCTCGTCAATCGTCATGTCCAGCACCTCGGCGATCGACTTGCCGCGGAACTTGATGTCGAGCGTTTCGCGGTTGTAGCGCGCGCCCTTGCACGTGTCGCAGGTGACGAACACGTCCGGCAGGAAGTGCATCTCGATCTTCAGCACGCCGTCGCCTTGGCACGCCTCGCATCGCCCGCCTTTGACGTTGAAGCTGAAGCGGCCACTCTTGTAGCCGCGCGCCCGGCTTTCCGGCAGTTCGGCGAACCAGTCGCGGATGGGGGCGAACAGGTCCGTGTAGGTGGCCGGGTTGGAGCGCGGCGTGCGCCCGATCGGCGACTGGTCGATGTCGATGATCTTGTCCAGCTGGTCCAGCCCGTCGATCCGGTCGTGCGGCGCCGGCACCTGGCCGCTGCCCATCAGCCGTCGGCTCGCAGCCTTCCACAAGGTGTCGATCACCAGCGTGGACTTGCCCCCGCCGGACACGCCGCTGACGCAGCAGAACGTGCCGAGCGGAAAGCACGCCGTGACATCGCGCAGGTTGTTGCCGCGTGCGCCGATCACCCGGATGCTGCGCGCCGGGTCGGCTGGGCGGCGGCGGGCAGGCACCTCGATGCGGCGGCGTCCGGACAGGTAGTCCCCGGTGATGGAGGCCGGGTTGGCCGCGACCTCCTCGGGCGTGCCCTGCGCGATGATGTGGCCGCCCAGCGTGCCCGCGGCCGGCCCCATGTCGATCAGGTGGTCGGCGGCGCGGATCGCGTCCTCGTCGTGCTCCACCACCAGCACCGTGTTGCCGAGCGCCTTGAGACGCTCCAGCGTGCCGAGCAGCCGCTCGTTGTCGCGCTGGTGCAGCCCGATGGAAGGCTCGTCCAGCACGTAGAGCACGCCGGTCAGCCCGGAGCCGATCTGGCTCGCCAGGCGTATGCGCTGGCTTTCCCCGCCGGACAGCGTCGTGGAGCCGCGGGCAAGGGTGAGATAGTCCAGCCCTACGTCGTCCAGGAAGCGCAGCCGGTCGGTGATCTCCTTCAGGATGCGCCCGGCGATGGCCGCCCGCTGCGGCGTCAGCGTCGCCTCCACGCCGGCGAACCACTCCAGCGCCCGACGGATTGACAGCTCGGACGCCGCCGCGATGGTGGAGCCGGCCACCCGCACCGCCAGCGCCTCCGGCTTCAGCCGCGCGCCCTGGCATACGGCGCAAGGCTTCTCGGCCTGGTAGCGGCTCATCTCCTCCCGCACCCAGGCGGAGTCGGTTTCCTGCCAGCGGCGCTGCAAGTTGCGCAGCACGCCCTCAAACGGCTTGGTGACGCTGTAGGCGCGCACGCCGTCCTTGTAGGTGAACTCGATCGGCATCGCGCCGCCGGTCAGGATGACGTCGCGCACGCCTTGCGGCAGCTCGTCCCAGGGCTTGCGGGTGCTGACTTTATAATGCCGCGCGATGGAGGCGAGCGTCTGGTCGTAGTACTCGCTCTTGGCGCCGGACCAGGGGGCAATGGCGCCCTCGGCGATGGAGGCGCGCTCATCCGGGACCACCAGCGCCGGGTCGAAGAAGCTCTCCATGCCGAGTCCGTCGCAGGCCGGGCAGGCGCCGTGCGGCGAGTTGAAGGAGAATAAGCGCGGCTCGATCTCCTCGATGGTGAAGCCGCTCACCGGGCAGGCGAAGCGGGAGGAGAACACGGTGCGCTCCGCCGTCTCGTCCGCCGTTTCGGCGTAGACGATGCCGTCCGCCATGCCCAGCGCGGTTTCGAAGCTGTCGGCCAGGCGGCTTTCCATGCCTGGGCGCACCACGATGCGGTCCACCACGGCATCAATGTCGTGCTTGGTCTTGCGGTTCAGCGCCGGCACGTCCGAAATTTCATAAAGGGTGCCGTCCACCTTGGCCCGGGTGAAGCCGCGGCGCTGCAAATCGGCCAGTTCCTTGCGGTATTCACCCTTGCGGTCCCGGATGACGGGCGCCAGCAGCAGCAGCCGCGTGCCTTCCGGCATCGCCATGACCCGGTCCACCATCTGGCTGATGGTCTGCGCCTCGATCGGCAAGCCAGTGGCGGGCGAGTACGGCACGCCGGCGCGCGCCCACAGCAGCCGCATGTAGTCGTGGATCTCCGTCACCGTGCCGACAGTTGAGCGCGGGTTGCGGCTGGTGGTCTTCTGCTCGATCGAGATGGCCGGCGAGAGACCTTCGATGCTGTCCACGTCCGGCTTGCCCATCAGCTCCAAGAATTGCCGGGCGTAGGCAGACAGCGACTCCACGTAACGGCGCTGCCCTTCGGCGTAGATCGTGTCGAACGCCAGCGAGGACTTGCCGCTGCCGGACAGCCCGGTGATGACGGTGAGCTGATCGCGCGGAATCTGGACATCAATGTTCTTGAGGTTGTGCTCGCGCGCGCCGCGCACGGTGATGAAACCGCGGCCTCCCGGCAGCTGCGTTCCGCCTGGCTGATCCAGCCGCCCCGATCCGTCCATCAAACCTCCAAACAAAGCACTGATTCACCTTGCGCCCGCGTCCTGGTTCAGTTAGAAAAGCTAACTGAGAGCGCGCGGGAGACACAGGTCCCTCCCGATCCCCTATCCCGATCGGATCGCTCGCTTCCCCTCCCCGCATCCAGGTGTTTGGCATGTTACGAGCGTCGCGTCCAAAGCCTCCTTGCACCGGAGGGGCCAAGCCGCTTCTCAGCCATTTGTTGCATACATTAGTATTATACAGCGGAGTGGCAGCGCCTGCCGCCGCCTGGGCGCAATCACCACTGGCGCAAAGCTATGCCACGCGGGACGGGCGGGCGCCGACGTTCGTGCTCGCTTGCGTATCCACCGATGGCACGTTCAGCGCCCAGCCATGCGGCGTTTCCGGATTTCCGGTGCACGTCGTGGTGGATGGCAGCACTGCGGGCGGCGTGGCCAGCGGCACGCCGACGACGGCGCCGGGCACGGCGTCCGCTCAGCTGGTGGGAATCCAGGGTGGCGGCGCCAATGCGCTGCCCGTGTCCGTCACGGACAGCGCCGTGGCGCAGGTGGCCGTGCAAACCCAATTGGCGGCTGCGGCGCTCGGCACGCCGAACGACGCGGCAGCCACCAGCACCGGCACCGTGGTGGCGCAGCTTCGCCGCATCGCGGGGCTGCTCGCCGCCACGCCCAACGGCATGGTCAACACCGATGGCGGGCAGCAGGTCCACGTCACGAACCTGCCCGCCATCCAGGCCACCGCCCTACCCGATGTGCGGACTGGCGCGCAAAGCCTGGCGCTTGGCACGATCGGCTCCTCCATCTCGTTCGCGGTCAACGGACAGGCCACGTTAGGCTTGTCCTTCGCCGGCGTGTCCGGCTCCAACGCCACGCTGCTCATCTCCGGCTCCGGCGATGGCGGTGCGACCTACGCCAACCTGCCCACCTACTTCCCCAGCAACCCGGCCCAATACTCCATCAACCTCTACGTCGTTGGCAACACTGTCGCTCAAGTGCCGACGGCTGGCCTGACCAACGTCCGGATCAGCGTTTACGTGGCGGGGACCGGCACGGCGGTGGTCACGCCCTCCGCCGCGGCCGGCGCCAGCGTGGTCGCAGTCGCCAACCTGCCGGCGACCCAGGCCGTCAGCGGCACGATCAGCATTGGCGCCCTGCCCGCGGCGGCACGCTCGGGCGCGTGGACCGACGCCAGCACGACCGTGACTGCGACGGCAGCGGTGCCCCCTGCCCTGGCGGCAACCAGCGGCCGGGTCGGGCTGCACGTCTGGAACCTCGGCGCGGCCACGGCCTGCCTCAACTACACCCCCGCACCCCCCGCCAGCCGCGCCCGCAGCCCTGCCGGGTCCGTGCCGATCGCACCCGGCAGCGCCTACCTCGAAGACCAGCCGGGCAACGTCTCGCCAGAGGCGGTCAGCTTGGTCTGCACGGGCGCGTCCTGCCCGCTCACGATCAAGGTGCGCTGAACCATGCTGGACCGGCGCACCCTCCTTGCGGGTTCCTCCGCCCTGGTGGTTTCAACGGCGATCCTGGAGGGCGCCCAGTCCGCTGCGGTCCTGCCGCCGCCGCCGCCTGCGCTGCGCCAGGCTGGCGGCCGGCCGCTCTGGCAGCCCGTCACCAACCGCAACAACACCAACGGCACCCAGGGCACCCCGAGCAGCAACTTCCCGGCCACGCTCAGCCGCATCACCAAGACGGCGATGACGGACTGCTCTGAACTGCGGACGGTGCTGATGGGGTTCCAGATGAACCCGTTCGAGCAGCCGCTGATCGGCAACAACGGGGGTGTCACCGGCGCCTACGCCTGCACCGCCGCCGCAGTGGCGACGGCCGGCAGCGGCTACACCCTGGGCGACGTGCTGGTGTTCGCCAGGACGGCCGCGGACATGACGGCGCTGGTGCTCATCATCACCCGGCTGGGAGCTTCCGGCGCCGTGGCCGGAATCCGCGTGGCTGACCCTGGCGCCTATGCTGCTCCCCTCGCGGATGGCGCAGCATCAGCCACCGCCACCAAGCGCGGTTCCGGCGCCGGCGTGTCTGCCGGGACCGGGGCCACCTTCAGCTTCGCCTGGGCGGAGTACGCCATCGCCGCGCAGCTCGGCATTGAACCAACCGCGAATCAGGCAGGCGCCGGCAATGCCTCGATCATCACGGCAGGCATCGGGTTGCGCTATGACGGCCTGGCGCCCAACAGCACGCTGCTGGTGCCGGATGCCGGTTTGGCCATCACGGACCCGATCCGTCTCGCGCTGCCGAAAGGGGCAGCCATCGCCGAGCGGGTGGCCACCATCGGCGCGCCGCCCGGGGTGCAGCGCACCACCATGGGAATGGACTACTTCGCCAGCGCCGGCACCTGGCGCACGGGTGCGCTCACCCAGACCACGCTGGCGCCCGGCACCGGGTCCGCCACCATGGGCACGATCACCCTGGGCGTGCCGGGCTCAGCCACGCCCTGGGCATGCATCGTGGGCGACAGCATCGACTACGGCATCGTCGGCGGCGCCGGCGCCACGCCTGACAGCGGCGACGCGCAGCAGAACTCCGGATGGGTGGAGCGCGGCCTCGCCATGGCCGGCGGCTTCGGCTTGCTGTCCATCACCCGCACAGGGGATGCGCTGGCGGACTGGTACGGCAGCACCAACCGGCGGTTCATGCGCCTGGGAATGCTGAGCCAGCTTGCCGGCACGATCAACTTCGGCACCTGCGTGTTCGTGGCGAGCCTGGCGATCAACGATGTCACCGCTGGAACATCAAGCGCCAGCATCATCGCCATGATCCAGTGGCTGTGCCAGGATTTGCTCGCCTTCAACCCGGCAGGCCTGTTCTACAGCACCGCCATGCCCGGCGGCGTGACCAGCACGGACGGCTTCGCCACCGTCGCCAACCAGGCCGTCAGCAACGTCTACGACAGCAACCGCAAGGCGGTGAATGCCTGGCTGCGGGCGGGCGGGGGCGGTCTGCTGACGGGCAAGAACGGACGAACCACCACCGGCATCATCGACCGCGCCGCCGTTGTCGAGGTGCAAAACGGCTCGTCCGGGGTATTCCAGCCCGGTTTCACCAACGACGGCACCCATCCGACGCAAGCCGTGCACACGTCCACCCTGGCGCCACTGATGCAGGCCGTGTTCGGCAGCTTCGCGTTGCCGGCATGAGCACGGCGCCCGCTCTCACCCTTCATCAGCAGGGCTACGACGCGGCCGACCGCCACGCCAAGGCCGGCCGCCTGCTGGTGCTTCGCAACGCGCCGGACGACCCGGCGCAACGCCGGGTCTGGCTGGCCGGCGCGATGGCCTGGGTACGGGACGCGCAGGACGGCCGCGCCCCACCCCGGCGCGTCTTTGGCTTTACACCACTGACTTAATCGAAGGATTAGAATGGCTTACGACCTCTCCCAGCATGTCCTTGTGCAAGACTACCGTTTCGGCAACGCCCGCGCCGACGCCACGGTCAGGAACAAGGCCGACCTCGATCTCGCAGCCAGCCCGCGCTACATCTACGGTGGCTTCACCCAGACCGCAGGCGCCACCGGCAACGGCTGCGACGGCCTCTACGGCAACTACTGGGCGCACCACATCGACACGCCGGAGGGCGACCCCGGCTCCGTCCACGTGTTCGCGGCCGACCACCTGACGCTGCGCGCCTACAACAACCCGAACCCGCCGTCCGGCATCGTGTCCGGCCGCGACGGCGGCGGCATCGTTTCCGGCATGATGCGGTTCTGGGCGCCGGTGGTGCCCAACCGCTCCTTCATCCGCGGGCGCTTCTGGATGCCCGCCGGCAAGTATTCCTGGCCCGCCTTCTGGCTCAACCCGGGCCACGAGGCCTACGCCCCGCTGAACGGCCCGCGCGGGGCCGTGCTGGCGCCCTTGGGCTGGCCGCCGGAGGTCGATATCCACGACGGCTTCGGCTACGACAACAAGCTGCCCGGCACCCTGCTGCGCCCGGGCGAGCCGACGAGCAACAACGACGCCGCCTGGGGCCGCGCGGTGATCTGGGACAACGCCCCGTGGGCGGAGAACCCGGGCTGGGACTACCAGCCGGCCGGCAGCCCTGCTGGCTGGCTGGCGGCGGGCTGGCACGAGCTGGCGCTGGACTGGACCAACGGCGTGCTGACCTACTACTGCGACGGCGTGGCCTACACGCAGCGCACCCTTGCGTGGAACAGCCCGGCGGGGGCCTGCGCCCACCTGCTGGTCACCAACCAGGTGGTCGCCTGGTTCAACCCCAACCCCTACCCGAACCCGGTGCCCGACCAGGGCGGCGCCGGACCCGGCGGCTGGGACTTCAAGGTGTCGGACGTGCAGGTCTACCGCCGCATCGCCGGCGCCGCGCCCAACCCGGGCAACCTGCAGCCCCCGCCGGGCACGGTGGCGGATGCCACCGCCTGGGCCGCCCTGCCGCCGGCCCCGCCGTCGCCCGCGGTGCTGCTGACCTCCTACGCGGTGCCCGCCAGCATGACGCCCGGCGCGGTCGATCCCTCCACCTACGCGGGCGCGCCGTACGCGCAGCCCGCGCCCGCTCCGGCGCCCACGCCGGCGCCGGCCCCCGTTCCCGTCCCCACCACCATGACAGAGGCCCAAATGGCGCAGACGCTTTTCGACGGCAACCTCGGCCCCAACGCGGCCAACCTGGCGCTCAAGCCGGGCAGCTTCCAGGTCATCAAGCTGCCCACGGCCTGGGCGAACCAGAGCGGAGCCTACAACCCCGCGACCGGCTTCTACACAGTGGCCACCGCCGGGGTTTACCAAGTGACCGGCACGGTGCGGCCCGCCGACAACAGCCCGGCCAACGTCAGCTACGGCGCGGGCGTGGGCGGCGCCAGCGCGGACGACGAGGGCTTCCACTGGGACATGACGCACCCGGCCGCGGCCGGCGGCGGCAACTCGCGCAACGGGGCCGTGGCCACCCGCTGCTGCCACTTCGGGCAAGGCGAGACGCTGCGGCTGTACGCCTACGCCGACCAGGCGCTCACCATCACCGCGGCGTCCATGCAGGTGATGCTGATCGCCGCCGACTGACCGCCGGGGCGCCCCCGCCGCGGCGGGGGCGCCGCCTGCCTGCAAGCAACAACGGGACCAATCCCAGGAACTACCTATGACCACTCCCACCGCAGCCCTCACCCTCAACCTGTCCGCCGACGAATACGCAGGCGACGCCATGGCCAACGTGAGCCTTGACGGCGCGGCCGGCCCGCAGAACATCGACGTGTCCGCGCTGCACGGCGCCGGCGCGATCCAGGCCGTGCCGCTCGGCCAGGTCGATCCGACCGTGGCGCACAGCGTCACCGTGACGTTCCAGCAGGACGCCTGGGGCGGAGACCCCACCAAGGACCGCAACCTGTATGTCGTGTCCTACACGCTGGGGACGCAGACGGTCGCGGTCGGGCGCGAGCTGAACGTGGCCGGCGACTTCTCCTTCGTCACGGCGGCGCAGCCGGTGTTCGCCAGCGAGGCGGAACTGACCGCCGACGTGGCGGCGCTGGACTTCCCCGCCGACGCGCCGCTGGCCTACGTC
>CAXTNC010000066.1:7501-15689 GCA_964245495.1 uncultured Acetobacteraceae bacterium | reverse complement strand
CCCATGCCCTAGCAGCGCCCCAATGCCCGCGCTAGGTGCGGGCCCATGAGCTACCAAACCCTGTATGCCGCCCTGGCGCGGCTCAACGTCCAGCTGACCGCCATGGCGGCGCTGGGCGCCGAGATGAAGCTGCGCCTGGCCGGCGAACCCGGCCATCCGGCCACCCGGCCGCTGCTGCAGGCGATCACCGCGGAACTCGGCCCGGACCTGCTGGACGACATGCGGGACGGCGAGGAGGCGAGCGCGCTCGGCCTGCTGCAAACCTTCTTCCGCGACGCCGCCAGCCTGCTGGACAACCCGGCCGCCCCGCCCGGCTGGACGCACACCGACCCGGCGATCCTGCGCTCGCTCGGCCGCTCCTCCCGCAGCAACGTGTTCAGCATCGAGGCGCTGCGCCCTGGCCGCCCGGCGCTGGACGCCGCCATCGCCGACGGCCGCCGCTTCCTGGACGTGGGCACGGGGGTGGGCGAGGTGGCGATGACCGCGGCCCGCGCCTGGCCGCACATGCGCGTGACCGGGATCGACCTGTGGCCGCCCTCGCTCGCCATCGCCCGCGCCAGCCTGGCCGGAAGCGGCCTCGCCGACCGGGTGGAGCTGCGCGAGCAGGACCTGGCGGACCTGCCGGAACGGGACTGCTTCGACCTGGCCTGGCTGCCTGCGCCGTTCATCCCGGGGCCGGTGGTGGAAGCCGGCATCGGGCGGCTGCGCGACGCCATGGCGCCTGGCGGCTGGCTCGTCGCCGGGCTGTTCGCCATCCCGGACGCCGTGCTGCCCGGCGCCGTCGCGCGGCTGCGGACGGTGCGCGGCGGCGGCCATCCCTGGCGTGCGGAGGAGATCGCCGCCATCATGCAACGCGCCGGCTTCGTGGACGTGGAGGTGCCGCCGCCGACCGGCATGGTGCGGGTCATCGGCCGGCGTCCGCCCGGCTAGGATGCTTGCGTGCCGACAGGCGCCGGGGTCCTGTCCCGGCGGGCATTGACGGCCTGCCAGGTCTGACTCATTGTCACGGCCATGGTTACGAGCGTGGGCACCGCGAGCGACTGCAAGGACCTGAACGAACCGAGACGCCGGACGGACCTGCGCAAGGTCCTGATCATGGGTCTGCCCGGAGCGGGAAAGACCACCCTGGCAAAGGCCCTGGTTCCACGGCTTGGCGCCGTCCATTTCAACGCGGACGACGTGCGCCGGGAGATCAACCGCGATCTCGGCTTCTCCCCGGCCGACCGCACCGAGCAGGCGCGGCGCATGGGCTGGCTGTGCGACCGCGTGGTGGAAGCCGGCGGCACCGCGGTCGCGGACTTCATCTGCCCGACGCCTGAGACGCTCGCCGCTTTCGGCGCGGGCGGGGACGCTTTCGTGGTGTGGCTCGACCGCATCTCCACCAGCCGGTACGGCGACACCAACCGTTTGTTCGTCCCGCCCAGGCGCTGTGACGTGCGCGTGACCGCCGACGGCACGCCGGAGCATTGGGCGGAGCAGGTGGCGCGCCGCATCAGGCCGGTCTTCGATCCCAAGCGTCCGACCGCGCTTTTCGTCGGGCGCTACCAGCCGTTCCACAACGGGCACAAGGCGCTGGTGCTCGAGGGGCTGCTCCGCGTAGGCCAGGCCTGCATCGCGGTGCGGAACGCCGCTGGAACGGGCGCCGAAAGCCCCTTCGGCTTCGAGCACGTCCGTTCACGCATCGAAGGGGCGCTGCGCGGGCACGAGGGCCGCTTCGCCGTGATCCAGGCGCCCAACATCACGCACCTGTTCTACGGACGCGATGCCGGGTATGCGGTCGAGCGCATCGAACTCGACGCTTCGGTTGACGCGGTTGCAGCTGCCGCCATGCCTTGCCCGGGCGCCGCGGCCGCGGGAATGGTTGGCTGACGCACGTCGGGGCATGACGGCGACGGCGGCGTCCCCGACGCACCACCTGGTCATCGCTGGCACAGGGCGTGCCGGAACCAGCTTCCTCGTGCGCTACCTGACGGAACTCGGGCTTGACACCAGCCTTTCGCGCCAGGGCGAGGCAGCGTTCTGGGACGAGGCCGCCAATGCGGGCCTTGAGGAGTTCCCGATCGTCGGCAGCGGGGCGACCCTCCCCTACGTCGTCAAGTCGCCTTGGACCGGCGACTGCATCGAGCAGGTCCTGGCCAACCCCCAAATTGCCATCGACGCCCTGGTCCTGCCCGTGCGCGACCTCGTGGAAGCGGCCACCAGCCGCGCCGTCCTGGAGATGCGCGCCATCCACCAGCGGGCGCCCTGGATGGCGGAACTCGACCGGAGCTGGGAGGTCTGGGCGGACACGCCCGGCGGGGTGATCTACTCGCTCAACCCGCTTGACCAGGCGCGGCTGCTGGCGGTCGGTTTCCACGCCATCGTCCAGCATGCCGCCGAGGCGGAAATCCCTATCATCTTTCTCGCCTTTCCGCGCATGATAGGGGATTGCGGCTACCTTTACCGGACCTTGCGCCCTGTTCTGCCGCCAGAGGCGACGACCGAGCGCGCGCGTGCAGCCCATGCGCGGGTGGCGGACCGCGGCAAGGTGCGCGTGGGCGACGAGCTTGCAGGCGCGGCCGATCGCGGGGAGCGCCCCGCGGGTTCCGCGCGGCGCCAGGCGGTGTTCCCCCTGCCGGCGGCTGTGGACCGTCTCGCGCTTCAGCGCGAACTGGCGCGGCTCCGCGAAGCCTTGCGCCGCACGCTTGAGCAAGCGGAACAGGCGGCGGACGAAGCCGGGAGGTTGCGCGCCGCCCTTGCCGCCAGCGAGGCCGCGCGGATTGAACTCGCCTCCGTGGCGGAGGAGCAGGTCAAGCAAGGCCGCGAGGCGGCGCAGCGGGCGTCAGACGGGGAGAAGCTGCTGCATGGCGCCCTTGCGGAAGCTGAGGTCCTGAAAGCCGGGCTTGCAGCCGCGGAGCGCGCGTGCGACGCCCTTGCTGCGGCGCGCAGCAGCCGCACGTGGCGCGCCTTTGCGCCGCTGCGCGCCGTGCTCGGGGCCGTGAAGCGCATCGCCGGGGCTGCCTGACCCGCCCAGCGCGGCAGCGTCCGTCCCGGCGGCGGGACTTCGCTGACGGGAACGGACGCGCAAGGCATGCAGGCCCACGAGGCCGCTGCGCGAACGGCTGCCGCACCGTGGAGCACGGCCTCCTGATCGACCGAACGTCGCCCGCGATCCTCCCGTGCCCTTCCTCCCGTGCCCTCAGGCGGAGCCGATGCCCGTCACCGAGTCCAGCTCGCGGGCGGCGTCGTCCGGCAGCGCGCACCCAGCTGCGGCGAGATTCTCCTGCAAGTGGGCGACGGACGACGTGCCGGGGATCGGCAGGATGTTGGGCGCGCGGCGAAGCAGCCAGGCAAGGGCCGCCTGCATCGGCGTGACGCCCAGGCGCGCGGCGACGCCGGACAAGGTGGACGATTGCAGCGGGCTGAAGCCGCCGAGCGGAAAGAACGGCACATAGGCGATGCCGTCGCGGGCAAGGTCGTCGATCAAGGCGTCGTCGGTCCGGTGCGCCAGGTTGTAGTGGTTCTGCACGCAAACGATCTCGCACACCCGGCGTCCTTCCGCGACCTGCGCCGGGGTGACGTTGCTCAGCCCGATGCGACGCACCAGGCCCTGCCGCTGGAGTTCGGCCAGGACGGCAAGCGGCGCCTCGATCGATCCCTCGGCAGGATGGTGGGCGAACATGACGCGGAGATTGACCACGTCGAGTGCATCGGCCCCCAGGTTGCGAAGGTTGTCATGCACCGCCTGGGTCAGTTCCTCCCGCGAGAAGGCCGGGTTCCAGGATTTGTCCTCGCCGCGCCGGGCGCCGACCTTGGTGACGATGACGAGATCGTCGGGGTACGGCGCGAGCGCCTCGCGGATCAGCTGGTTGGTGACGTGCGGGCCGTAGACGTCGCTGGTGTCGATGTGGTTCACGCCGCTCGCCACCGCCTCGCGCAGCACCGCCACGGCGGCGGCGTGGTCCTTGGGCGGCCCGAACACGCCGGGGCCGGCGAGCTGCATGGCGCCGTAGCCGAGCCGCTTCACCGTGCGGCTGCCGAGGGTGAACGTGCCGGACTGGTCGATGCTGGGCATGGTCGATCTCCTTGAGGACAAAGCCTAGTTGGATGTTGCCCCGGTGCGCGACAATTTCCAGAACCCTGCACGGGCTGTGCGGAATCATGGACAGTGAAAGCCGATTTGAGCGACCTGAACGCTTTCATGGCCGTGGCGCGCGCCCGCAGCTTCCGCGACGGCGCGCGGGCCAGCGGCAGCAGCGCGTCCGGGCTGAGCGAGGCGGTGCGCCGGTTGGAGGCGCAGCTCGGAGTGCGGCTGCTCAACCGGACCACCCGCAGCGTCGCGCCGACCGAGGCGGGCCAGCGCCTGCTGGAGCGGCTCGGCCCGGCGTTGGCCGAAGTGGAGGGCGCGCTCGACGTGGTGAACGGCTTCCGCGACAGCCCGGCGGGCTGGCTGCGGCTCAACGTGCCGGTCAGCGCGGCCCGGCTGCTGCTGCCCGCCATCGTGCCGCCGTTCCTCGCCGCCTACCCCGACATCCAGCTGGAGGTGATGGCCGAAAGCGGCTTCGTCGATGTGCTCGCAGCCGGGTGCGACGCCGGCATCCGCTACGATGACCGGCTGGAGCAGGACATGGTTGCGGTGCCGATCGGGCCGCGCGTCCAGCGCTTCGCCACCGCCGCCTCGCCCGGCTACCTCGCGCGGCGGGGCCGGCCGGGGCACCCGGGCGAGCTGCTGGGCCATGCCTGCCTGCGCGGCCGTTTTGCCGGCCGCACCACGATGCCATGGGAGTTCGAGCGCCGTGGCGAAGTCGTTCGGGTCGATCCGGCCGGGCCGCTGCTGGTGGGCAACGGCGTGGCGACCGACCTCGCCATCGCAGCAGCGGTCGCCGGCGCCGGCATCATCCACCTCTTCGAGGGCTGGCTGCGCCCGCATCTCGACGGCGGCGCGCTTGAACCCGTCCTGGAGCCGTGGTGGCAGCGCTTCCCGGGGCCGTTCCTCTACTACCCGGGACGGCGCCTCATGCCTGCGCCGTTGCGGGCGTTCGTCGATTTCATCAAGGCGCCGGCTGGCGGACCATGAGGGCCGGGACAGGCCCGCCGGGCCGCGCCCGGACGTTCGGGCGCCCGATCAGGGCGGCAGGCGCGCCGAAGCGAGCACCATATCGGCCAGCCTGGCGCCCAGGCAGGCGTGCAGCGCCTCGACCGTGCTCACGCGCTGCTCCTTCGGGGTGCGCTCCAGGTCGATCTGGCCCTCGCCGACCCAGTAGCGCATCAGCTCGAAGCGGTGGAACAGGATGGTGTCGGGCTGGGCCGCGATCTCCTGCATGCTTTGCGTGTACGGGTCGAGGTCCGTGTTGGCGTGGAGGAAGCGGCTGAACTGCGGGTCCACCAGGATCAGGTCCGCCCCGGCCTGGGTGATGGCGGCCGACCCGTCGGCCAGCGTCTCGTAGAACGTGCCGGACGGGATGTTGCGCACGGCTTCCACCGTGCCTGTCTGCCAGATCACGAGCTGGTAGGGATGCGCCGCCAGCTCGGCGCGGATGATGTCCAGCATCTCGGTCGCCAGCATCCCCCGGCCGCCCTTCACCGTGACGTTGACGGTCAGGTTCGGCACGGCGGCTTGCAGCGCCTTGGCCATCTGCATCGGGAACGCGGCGTCGCTCTGCACCAGCGCCTGCTTGGAGGGCGACGCCGGGCCAAGCCCGAGGCCTTGCGCGGTGATCGTGCCGGGGCGCAGCGCTTCCAAGGGGCTGAACACGGTCGCGGACCCCACCGCGAGCACGTTGAGCGTGCCCCCCGGCTTGAGGGACGCTGCGGCGGCCGGCAAGGGCGCTACGTTGCTGGTGATGTCGGCCGGCGCGGCGCACCGGTCCTCCGCCGCGGCGTGGCCGGTCCAGCAAAGCGCTGCAAGGCCCATGGCGGCGCAGGCGCCGCGCCATCTTGGCGCAGAAAGGTTCTTCATCAGGGTGTCACACCTTTGGCAAGCCGTTGCGGGCTCGGCCGGCCCTTTTCCTTGTAATAAGCTGCCAGCGCGCCCACGCCCACCATCAACGCAGCGCCCGCCGCGTTGACCACGGCCTGCACCCACAGCCCGTCGGTTTCCTCCATCAGCAGGCGTCCGATGAAGGACAGGAAGACGCCCACGCAGAACACCGGCAGGGAATGCTGGCCGCACAGCACGAACGGCGACGCCCAGCGCGAGGATGTCCAGCGCGCGTTGGCGGGCACCAGGCGGGACACCAGCCAAGCCAGGGCCAGGATGGACAGCAGCCGGAACGGGTGCAGCCCTTCCTTGTCCACGGAAAGCAGGGCATGGGCCACGCGGCTCGGCAGGTGGATCGTGATCTCGGGATGCACCCACACCACGAACTGCATGAAAAGCCCGAACAGGACCGCCGTGCCCGCCAGGACATCCACTGCGATCCTGATCCCGCGGCGCGGCACGTCTGCGGGAGCGTACGCCATGATGGCGCCCATCATGAACAGCAGCTGCCAGGTCAACGGGTTGAAGTACCAGCCGCCGCCCGTGACGGACGGCAGGTTGAGGCCCGCCAGCCGCGCCGCGGCGTAGAGCGCGAAGGAAAGGCCGGCCAGCACGGCGGGCCAGCGCAGCAACGGCATGGCGGCGGCGAACAGCAGCAGCAGCGCCACGTACATCGGCAGGATGTCCAGGTAGGCCGGCTGGAAGTACAGCACCAGCGCGTCCAGCATCGCGCGGTAGGGTTCCTCGCC
Source organism: uncultured Acetobacteraceae bacterium (assembly GCA_964245495.1). GTDB lineage: Bacteria > Pseudomonadota > Alphaproteobacteria > Acetobacterales > Acetobacteraceae > LMUY01. The sequence continues at coordinate 8,981 of CAXTNC010000066.1, read as the reverse complement.
GAGCACGTCCAGGTGGATCTCGTCGAGGTAGTCCGCCCGGTCCAGCAGGGTGGCGGAGTAGGACACTTGGGCGGCGAAGACGACGAACAGGAAGATGTGCGCGATGTAGAGCGTCCAGGCCCGCTTGAGCGTGTCCGCAGCGGAGTACACCCAGCCGTTGCGGTCCATGGAACGGCCATAGGCCAGCCCGGCGCCGTATCCGGCCAGCAGCACGAACACCTCCGCGGAGTCGCAGACGGCGAAGTTGCGCAGGCTGGCCTGGTTCATCCAGTCGCCTGGGATGTGGTCGGTGAAGATCCACCACAGGGCCAGCCCGCGGAAGAAGTCCACCCGCAGGTCACGGCCGGCACGTACAAGCTTCATGCGGCCCTTTCTGCGCCACGCGCGCCGTGGCGCACTGGTGCGCCATGGCGCGCCCTGGCGCGCTGCTGCGCCGGGCACGCTTGGGCGCGCCGGCGGCAGATAAGGCTGGCCAGGCCTCCGGCGCAAGCATGGCGGGCGGCCTAACCCAGCAAGGTCGCCGCCAGCGCCTCCACGTCCTGCACGGCCGGGGTGTTCGGGTGGCGGACCTGCGTCAGGGTTTGGCGGCGGATCGCGTCCCGCACGTGGTCATCGCGCCGGATGATGCCCGCCAGCGGCGCCTCGCGGCCGAGGAAGGTGGCGCTGGCGCGCGCCAGGGTGGCGTAGGTCTTGCGCCCGGCGGCGGCGCTGCTGGCCTGGTTGACCACCAGCCGCACGTCCCCGCCCGGCTTGTCCGCGGCGGCCAGCTTGAGCACGGCGTAGGCGTCCGTCAGGCTGGTCGGCTCCTCCGTCGCCACCACCAGCAGCGTGTGGGACGCCGCGGCCATGCGGCGCACGGCGCGGTCCAGCCCGGCGCTCAGGTCGAGCACCACGTCATCGACGGACGGCTCGGCCGCCAGCGCCGCCAGCACGCGGTCCAGCACGGCCGGCTCCATGGCGGACAGCGCGCCGGAGCCGGAACGGCCGGCCAGCACGCTGAAGCCGCCCGCCGGGTAGGCCGTGGCGCTGTCCGCAAGGCTGCGCCGCCCGGCGATCACCGCCGCGAGGTCGTGCTCCGGCATCAGCCCGAGCTGGATGTCCACGTTGGCCAGGCCCAGATCCCCGTCGAACAGCAGCACGCTGCGGCCCGCCTGCACCAGGGCGCGCGCCAAGGTGGCGGACAGCCAGGTCTTGCCGACGCCGCCCTTGCCGGACGCAACCGCGATCAGCCGGGGAGGGGAGGGTGCGGCCAAGAAAGGGGATGGGAACATGGCGCTGCTCATGCAAGGGACTCCGCGGGCGCCGCCGGGGGGCCGGTGCGGCTCAGGCGCTCGGCGAGCAGCGCCGGGGTGAACGCCAGCAAGCCGTCCGCAGCGCCTGGCCCGACCCCAGCCTCGGCCAAGGTGAGCTGGCCGGCGTCGGCCGCCGCCAGCAACCCGCCCAGGCGGCGGGCAAGGTCCAGCCGGGTGCCGACCAGCAA
>CAXTNC010000066.1:0-7491 GCA_964245495.1 uncultured Acetobacteraceae bacterium | reverse complement strand
GCGTCGAACGGGTCGGCGCCTTGCGAGTCGATCAGCACGGGGGCGCCGGGCTGGCGGCGCTGCAAGGCGCGGGCCAGCGTGGCGGGATTGCTGGCCACGATCAAGGTCAGCCCGAGCAGGCGGGTGAACGCGGCCAGCTGCTCGGCAGCGCCGGCGCGGCGGCCATCCGTGGTGATGACCAGCGGCATCCCGCCCGCCATCACCAGCCGCGTCGCCAGGCGCGCCACCGTCAGCGTCTTGCCCGCGCCCGGCGGGCCGGCGAACAGCAGGGCCGGCGGACCTTCCCGCTCCAACCCCAGGGCGCCGAACCGGAGCCGGCGGGCCAACGCCTGCTCCAGCGGGCCGGCGGCGAGCCGCGCCGCCAGCCCGGCGGGCACGCCATGCCACGCCAGCAGCCGCTCCCGCTCCGGGGCGGCGAGCGGGGGCGGCGCATCATCCTGCTCCAACGCCGCCGTGACCTCGACGCCATCCGCGACCCGGCGCGTCGAGAGGATCAGCGCGTCCGGCCCGAGTTCCGCCCGGACCTGCGCCATCGCCTCCGTGACGCCAAGCGCCCGATACAGCTTCAACCGCATGCCCAAACATTAACATGCAAAGATTGCCAGAACGTTGAGACCGGCTAGAACCGTACCATGAGCACCGTGCGCGCCATCCTGTTCGACGTTTTCGGCACCGTCGTGGACTGGCGCGCCAGCCTCGTCGCGGAGCTGACGGCGTTCGGCGCGTCGCGGGAGATCACCGCCGACTGGGCGGCGCTGGTCGATGCCTGGCGCGCGGCCTACAAGCCCTCGATGGACCGGGTCCGCCGTGGCGACCTGCCCTGGACCAAGCTCGACGACCTGCATCGCCAATCCTTGAGCGAACTGCTGCAAGAGCAGGGGATCGCCGGGCTGAGCGAGGCGGACCGTGAGCGCATCGCCATGGGATGGCATCGGCTGCACGCTTGGCCGGATGCCGTCGAGGGCACGGTGCGGCTGCACCGCCGCTGCATCACCGCGCCTTTGTCCAACGGCAACGTGTCCCTGCTGATCGACCTGGCGCGGTTCAACGGCCTGCCGTGGGACATGATCTTCGGCGCCGACGTGTCGGGCCACTACAAGCCGGACCCGCAAACCTACCTCGGCGCCTGCCGGATGCTGTCCCTGGACCCGGCGGAGGTGATGCTGTGCGCCGCCCACAACGACGACTTGCAGGCGGCGCAGCGCCACGGCCTGCGCACCGCCTTCGTCGCCCGCCCGACCGAGCACGGGCCGCACCAGAAACAGGACTTCGCGGCGACCGGGCCGTGGGACCACGTGGTGAGCGGGATCGACGAGCTGGCGGAGCGGCTTGCCTAGCTCCTCGCCCCCACCACCTCCCGCATCGCCGCGTCCACCGCCGCCTCCGCCAGCCTTTCCCGCACGTAGCCCAGGCCCGCCTCCCGGCAGGCGGCGTTGAACCCGGCGTCCTCGTGCAGGCGGCAGATGATGTCCGCGAGGTCGGCCGCCGTCGCCCCCACCGTGGCGTCCAGCGCCGCCGGCAGTTCCATGCCCTCCACGGCCACGGGCGTGCACGCGCAGGGCACGCCGTGGGCCAGGCTGTCCAGCACCTTGCCTTTCACCCCGGCGCCGAAGGTGAGCGGCGCCGCCGTCAGCCGCACCTGGCCGAACAGGGCGGCAAGGTCCGGCACGTGGCCGAGCATCGCCACGCCGGGTCCGGCGGCGGCGCGCAGGCTGTCGGGCATGTCGCTGCCGGCCAGGGCGCAGGTGATGGCTGGGCAGCGCTCCCGCACCAGCGGCATCACGTCCTGCAGCAGCCACCATGCCGCGTCCAGGTTGGGCGGGTGCGGGTAGCTGCCGATGAAGGCCAGGCCGCGGCGCTCGGCGAAGGAGGCCGGGGTGGGGCAGGGCGCCACCGTCCAGGGCACGACGTGGATGCGGGCCTGAGGCACCGCCTGGCGCAGCAGGGCGGCCTCGTGGGTCGAGTGGGTGATGACCCGGTCGGCGGCGGCGGCGGCGGACAGCTCGCCCATCCGCATCCGCTTGCTCGCGTCCAGCAGCTCCGGCCGGCCTTCAACATCCGCCTGCCGAGCCAGCCGCAGATGGTGCAAGTCCGCCATGCTGAGCACGACCCGCGCGCGCCGCTGGCAGTGGCGGAGCAGCGGCAGGTAGCGCGCGTTGCCGCCGCGGTGGACGTAGATCACGGCGAAGCTGTCGGCTTCCCGCCGCAGCGCCTCCTCCACCGAGCCGCACCACGGCGCGCAACAACACGCCACACCCTCCGCCTCCAGCGCGTCCGCTCCCTCGCCCCCCAGCATGTCCGCCGCGGCGAAGGTGACGGCGTAGCCCAGCCGTTGCAGCGAGCGCACGTGCGACATCACCGCGCGGGACCCGGCGTCGCGGTCCTCCCGCGGCAGCTTGTCGTCGATCACCAGCGCGCGCGGCATAGGCGCCGGGCTGGGCGCGCCGCGGCCGGACCAGCGGACGCGGAACATCTGCGGCGCGGAGGCGGGCGGGCGGCGGCTGCGGCGGTCGGCCGCGCGCTGCAGCAGCCGGTCCGCCTGGCCTGCGAGGAACGCGGCCCAGTGGCGCTGCACGTCCTCCCCTTCCGCGCCTGCCAGCAGCCGGGCCAGGTGGTCCTGCAAGCCCTGGTCGATCCCCGGGGAGGCGGGGATCGTGCGGGGCGACCCTGGCAGGTCCGTCCCGTCGCTGGCGCGGGCGACGCGGACGGTGTGCGGAACCAACGGCGACAGCCCCTCCAGCGCCAAGGAGAAGCCGTGCCGGCCGTCGCCGATGCCGGCCTGCTCCAGGTCGCTGCGGTGCAGGTTGGCGAGCAGGCGCAGCGGCGCGCGGTCCGTGACGTGCACCGCGAGCTCGACCGGTGCCGGGTCGTCCCGGTCGTAGGCCCAGCCGTGCAGGCCGTGGCGGTCCAGGATGTCGATGCCGCCGTCCAGCGCCATGGAGGTCAGCCCGCCCGCACCAGCCGGTGCTGCTTGCGCCCGGCGGACAGCTTGAGCGCGCCGTCCCGCAGGTCGGCGGTGGTGACGGTGGCGGCCTCGTCCGGCACGGGAGCGTCGTTGACGCGGGCGCCGCCGCCGCGGATCAGGCGGCGGGCCTCGCCCAGGCTGGCCGCCAGGCCGCTTTCGGCCAGCAAGCGGAACACCGGGATGCCCGCGGCGAGGTCCGCGGCGGCCACGGCATGGGTGGGCAGGGTGTCGGCCAGCCCGCCGCCCTCGAACGTGGTCCGGGCCGTCCGCGCGGCGGCGGCGGCGGCCTCGGGGCCGTGCAGCAGCGCGGTCGCCTCCGTGGCCAGCCGCTTCTTCGCCTCGTTGATCTCCGCCCCGCCCAGGGCCGCGAGCCGGCGTATCTCCTCCAGCGGCAAATCGGTGAACAGGCGCAGGAAGCGGGGCACGTCCGCGTCCTCCGTGTTGCGCCAGAACTGCCAGTAGTCGTACGCGGACAGCCGGTCGGGCGAGAGCCACACCGCGCCCGCCGCCGTCTTGCCCATCTTGACGCCGGACGCGGTGGTGATCAGCGGCGTCGTCAGCCCGAACACCGTCTTGCCGTCCGTCCGCCGCACCAGGTCTGCGCCGGACACGATGTTGCCCCACTGGTCGGACCCGCCCACTTGCAGCACCACGCCGTGGCGGCGGGACAATTCGCGAAAATCATAGGCTTGCAGGATGGAGTAGTTGAACTCCAGGAAGGTCAGCCCTTGCTCGCGCTCCAGCCGGGTGCGGACGCTGTCGAACGACAGCATCCGGCTGATGGAGCAATGCGGGCCGATGTCGCGCAGCAGCTCGATGTAGCCGAGCCGGTCCAGCCAGGCGGCGTTGTCCAGGATGGTGCCGTCCTGTCCAAAGCGCACGAACGGCTCGATGCAGCGGCGGATGCCGGCCATGTTGGCGGCGATCTGCCCGCCGGTCAGCAGCGGGCGCGCTTCCTCGCGGAACGACGGGTCGCCGATGCGTGACGTGCCGCCGCCCAGCAGCGCCACGGGATGGTGGCCGTGCCGCTGCATCAGCCGCAGCAGCATGATCTGCACCAGGCTGCCGACGTGCAGGCTGTCCGCCGTGCAATCGAAGCCGATGTAGCCGCTGACCGGCCCGGCGGCGCAGGCTGCCTCCAATGCCGGGATGTCAGTGCATTGGTGGATGAAGCCTCGGGCTTGGGCTTCGTCGAGAAAGGGGCTGGTGGGCATGGCGTGGCTCGCGAAAGGAGGCGCGGGATAGCACGCCGGATGAACCGGCGCACTGGCCAACGCGCGCCCGCGTGGTAGAAGGGCCGACCTCCGCTCCGACAGGATCAGACGTGTTTCTGCGCCGCCGCGACCCGCCGCGCATCGTCACCCGCGAGCCGCCTGCAGGCGCCAGGCCCCTGCGCGACGCCGTGCCTCGCGGCCCGTCCGAGGGTGTCATCCGGCTAGGCCAGCCGATGAGCTGGCACAAGGACTTCTATCACCGCGTCCTGGAGCTGCGCTGGTGGACCTTCACCCTGGCGGCGTCCGCGTTCTACCTGCTGCTGAACTTGATGTTCGCCGGCCTTTACCTGTTGCAGGCCGGCGCGGTCGAGCACGCGCGTGCGGGGTCCTTCGCCGATGCGTTCTTCTTCAGCATCCAAACCATGGCGACCATCGGGTACGGCGTGCTCACGCCGTCCGGCAGCTACGCGAACCTGGTGGTGACGGCCGAGACGATGGTGGCGCTGGTGTTCGTCACCTTCATCACCGGCAGCACCTTCGCCCGGTTCTCCCGTCCGAGTTCACGCGTCGTGTTCAGCCGGGCGATGACGGTGGGACCGCATGACGGGGTGCCGACCCTCGCCGTAAGGCTGTCCAACAGCCGTCGCAACCAGATCCTGGAAGCGACCGTCCGCATGGCCCTGCTGCGCAACGAGCGGACCCTGGAAGGCCGGCTCATGCGGCGTTTCTACGACCTGAGCCTGGCGCGGCCAAACACGCCGATCTTTGCGCTGACGTTCACCGCCATGCATCCGATCAATGAGCAAAGCCCGCTTCACGGCCTGACGGCCGAGGGCTTGCAGGCAATGCAAGCGGAGATACTGGTGTCCGTCACCGGCCTGGACGAGACGATGAGCCAGACCATCCATGCCCGCGCCAGCTACCGGGTGGACGAGATCATGTTCGGCCACCGTTTCGCCGACATGTTCGGCTTCACCGAAGACGGGCGCCTGGCCATCGACTTCGCCTGCTTCGACCAGATCGTTTCGCTGGATGTCCCTGCGGAAGCTGCCTAGTCGGCAGCGAGCGCCATCGCCTTGCGGGCCTGGATCATGCCGACATGGTCCTCCAGCGCTTCCGCCACCTTGTCGGCGTGGCTCGCAAACACGTGGTCCGCCCCCGCATACACCCTGTAGTCCACCTGCACGCCCTTCTGGGTGTTCAACTTGTCGACCAGCTTGCGGACCGACGGCTCCGGCACAAGCTCGTCCGCGTCGCCGTGCAGCAGCAGGCCGCCGCACGGGCAGGGGGCCAGGAAGCCGAAATCATAGTGACTGGCAGGCGGGGCCACGCTGATCCAGCCGGAGATTTCCGGACGGCGCATCAGCAGCTGCATGCCGACGAAGGCGCCGAACGAGTAGCCGGCGATCCACAGCCCCTTGGAGGAGGGATTGACCATCTGCATCCAGTCCAGCGCGGCTGCCGCATCGCTGATCTCGCCGATGCCGCCGTCATACCGGCCCTGGCTGCGCCCGACGCCGCGGAAGTTGAAGCGCATGACCGAGAAGCCGAGCTTCTGGAACGACTGGTACATCGTGAACGTGATGCGGTTGTTCATGGTGCCGCCGTGCAGCGGATGCGGGTGCAGCACCAGCGCCAACGGAGCGCCGACATCCTTGCTGTGGTGGTAGCGGCCTTCAAGCCGGCCATCAGGGCCGGCGAACATCACCTCTGGCATGGTGCTCTGCTAATTCCTGTGACCCGCGCCAGGCACGGCCCGGGTGATGCTGCCCATCGCATGATGTCCGACCAGGCGGTGCCCCGACCAGCGGACTGCGCCCGCCGCCAATGGCACACCAGGGCCTGGAAGGGCCGTGTGCACCCAATGCCGGCGGGGAACGAAACCTCTTGACCCGCGGCTGCCGCAGCATCCGGACGGGCCTTCAACCCGGATGCCACCACGATATATAGGATTGCCACCGCGCTTTCATAATGGAATTGACGCATGCCTTTCATGTTTCTGCGCGAGTTGGTGCAGGCCTACCACCAGCGCGACCCGGCGGCGCGGTCCAAGCTGGAGGTCCTGCTCTGCTATCCCGGCCTGCACGCGGTGATGGTTCACCGGCTGGCCCACGGCATGTGGCAGCGCCGCATGTTCCTGCTCGGCCGGTTCCTCTCCCACCTGGGCCGCTTCGCCACCGGCATCGAAATCCATCCCGGCGCGCAGCTGGGCCGCCGGGTCATCATCGACCACGGCATGGGCGTGGTGATCGGCGAAACGGCCGTGCTGGGCGACGACGCCTACCTTTACCACCAAGTGACGCTCGGGACGGCGACCAACATCAAGGGCAAGCGCCACCCGACCATCGGCCGCAACGTCATCCTGGGCGCCGGGGCCAAGGTCCTGGGCGACATCGTGGTGGGCGACGGCGCGCGGATCGGCGCCAACGCCGTGGTGGTGGCCGACGTGCAGCCGGGCCAGACCGTGGTGGGCATCCCCGCCCGCCCCGTCGAGCGCAACCGCAGGGAGCCGCTGCCCGCCGCCTCCTTCCTCGCCTACGGCACGCCGTGCGACGGCGCGCCGGACCCGCTGATGTGCCAGATCGAGGTGCTGCGGGCCGAGCTGCTGGCCTTGGAGGCTCGGGTGGCCGCCATGGGTGAGCGCCGCATCCAGCCCACCGGCGTCAAGGTGGCGGAGTAGCGGACACGGCCTACCTTGACGCCAACGCCACCGAGCCGCTGCGCCCGGCGGCCCGCTGCGCGATGCTGGCGGCGCTTGACGCCGTGGGCAACCCGTCCTCCGTCCACGCCGCTGGACGGGCTGCACGCCGAGTGCTGGAGGATGCCCGCGACTCGCTGGCCCGGCGGTTCGGCGGCGCGCCCGTCTTCACCTCCGGCGGCACGGAGGCGGACGCGCTGGCGATCCACATGCTGGGCGGTGGCCGCCGGCTGCTGATCGGCGCCACGGAGCATGACGCCGTGCGCGCCGCCCGGCAGGATGCCCAGCAGCTTCCAGTGGACCGTGACGGCCTGCTGCGCCTGGACGCGCTGGAGGCGGCGCTGCTCGGCAGCCCGGCGCTTGTCTGCCTCATGCTGGCCAACAACGAAACCGGCACGATCCAGCCCGTGGCCGCCGCCGCCGCCGTGTGCCGCCGCCACGGCGCGCGGCTGCACGTGGACGCGGTGCAGGCGGCCGGCCGCATCCCCACCAACCTGCAAGCGTTGGGCGCGCACAGCTTGGCGCTCTCCTCCCACAAGCTGGGCGGCCCGGCGGGCGCCGGCGCGCTGCTGCTGGCCGGGGGAGCGAATGGCAAGCGGATGGCGTTGCCGAAC
>CAXTNC010000065.1:15439-15907 GCA_964245495.1 uncultured Acetobacteraceae bacterium | reverse complement strand
GCGCTGGACCGCCACCCGGCCGGACAACCCGTTACGCTCCGCCGCCTCGCGGGCGCGGTCCAGCGCGGGGGCGCTCGAATCCACCAGCGTCACGGCGGCGGCCCCGGCGGCGGCGGCGCGCAGCCCGAAGGCGCCCGTGTGGCAGAACACGTCCAGCACCCGCGCCCCGGACGCCAGCGCCGCCACCCGGTCCCGGTTCGGCCGCTGGTCGAAGTAGAACCCGGTCTTCTGGCCTTCCAGCGGATCGACCGGGAAACGCACGCCGCCCTCCTCCACCTCCGCCCCGGCCGCATCCCCGGCGGCGTCGCCGTGCAGCAGCCGGACCTCCTGCGCCAGCCCCTCCTGCGCCCGCGCGCCGCTGTCGTTGCGCGCCACCACCGCCCGCAGGGGGAGCAGCTCCACCAGCTCGGCCGCGGGCGCGCCCGGCCCCCCCGCCAACACCCCCCCGGCGGGGGGCGCCCCCCCCCC
>CAXTNC010000065.1:439-15429 GCA_964245495.1 uncultured Acetobacteraceae bacterium | reverse complement strand
CCGCCGCGGGCCCCGGCCCGCCGAGTTGGCCTGCACCGCCGCCACGTCGCCGAACCGGTCGATCACCAGGCCGGGCAGCCGGTCCGCCTCCGCGTGCACCAGGCGGTGGAACGGCCCGTCGCACACCCGCGCCCGCAGCGCCGCCGCGTCCGCCAGGCGCGCGCGGACCCAAGCGGCGTCGATGGCGGCCGCCGGGTCGCGGTCGAGCAGGCGGGCGGCGATCAGGCTGCGCGGGTTGAACGCGAAGGTCCCGAACCGCCAGCCCTCGGCGCTTTCCAGCCGCACCGGCGCGCCGGCAGGCCAGGCGCGGTGCCCCGGCGTCATCGCCACCTCGTTGCTGAACGCCCACGGATGTCCCGCTCGGAGTCGGCGGTCCTGGCGGGGCAGCAGCTGCAGCAGGGGATGATCGGCCATGCGCCGCATCCTATGCTAAGACAGCCCATGCAAGAACGGCGCAGGAGGAGACACGCCGCATGGCCCAGCTGCGCATCGCCGACGTGATGACCCGCTTCGTCGAGTTCCTCGGGCCGGACGCGACCGTGCAGGACGCCGCCGTGATGATGGGCGAGCTGGACGTGGGCGCCCTGCCCATCGGCAGCGAGGCGCGGCTGGAAGGCGTGCTGACCGACCGCGACATCCTGTACCGTGTCGTGGCGGCCGGCCTGCACCCGGCGGCCACCCTCGTGCAGCAGGTCATGACGCAACCGGTGGTGGGCTGCAGCGAGGAGGACGGCGTGCAGGCCGCGCTGGACCTGATGGCGTCCAACAACATCCGCCGCCTGGCCGTCTACGCCGCCGCGGGCGGCGTGGCCGGCTGGGTGACGCTCGCGGACCTGTCCCGCCGCCTGCTGGTGGACAGCCGCATGCTGCAGGACGGGCTGCGCAGCCTGACGGATGCGGGCTAAGCCTCGGACCCAGTTGGGTTCGGGGCTTAGCGCCGGTAACGGCGGCCGATGCTGCGGCTGACGGTCTCGGGGATGGCCAGCCGGGAAGCGGCATAGGCGGCGAAGGCGCGGTTGGTCAGGTCCCGCTGGTCCACCGCCGCCACCGTGATGGCATAGGCGGACCCGGTCAGGTCCGCGTCCCGCAGCGCGTCGAACACCACGTGGAGCGGGCGCGGGCTGGCCAGCAGGGCAGGCAGCCGCGCCGCCAGGGCCGCGCCGCCGTGGGCAGCCTCGATGGCGGCGGCCGCGCGTTTCAGCTGGCCCTCGCTCACGTCCCCGCCCGCCGCCAGGGCCAGCGCCACCATCTCCAGCAGCAGGCCGGCCTGCGCCGGGCTCAGCGCAGAAAGGTTGAGCGTGAGCGGGTGCAGGGTCTGGTTGCGGTTCCGCACCCAGCCGTGCAGCACCTTCTGCGCCATCGCGTCGCGCAGCGCATCGCCCCGCAACGGGCGCCGGCGGGGAGGGCGGCCCATCGGCGCCGGCAGCAGGTCGTCAAGCTCGTGGTCCGACCCGGTCGGAACCAGCCCGGCCAGGGTCGACACCTGCTCCAGCCCGGCCGCCTGGCCATCCCGGTTGCGCGCCGTCGCGAACAGGTGGTTGACGAGCCGGCTGGCAAGCCCCGGCATCTCAGCCTTCAGCAGGCGCCAGCGCGTCGATCTGCGTCAGCAGCTGGGAGAAGTCGACCGGCTTGGGGTGGTAGTCGTCGCAGCCCGCCGCCAGCGCCTTCTCCCGGTCCCCCGCCATGGCGTGCGCAGTCAGCGCGATGATCGGCAGCCCGGCGCCGCCCGGGTCCGCCTTGATCGTGCGCGCCGCGGTCCAGCCGTCCATGACGGGCAGGTTCATGTCCAGCAGCACCACGTCCGGGCGCTCCGCCAGCGCCTTGGCCACGCCCTCCTGCCCGTCATGCGCCAGGCTGACCTCGAACCCGCGCCGCCTCAGCCGGCGGGACAGGAAATCCCAGATCTCCTCGTGGTCCTCGACCAGCAGGATGCGCCTCATGTCGGAAAAAGCCTGGCTGGATGGCGTTCGCGCACTGTGTCCCCTTTCGCCGCGGCCCCAGTTCGGCCAGGCTTCCCCTCTACCCGGGGTTTGCCGACATGACCATGGACCAGGGCCTCGCCTTCGCCATCATCGGCGGCACCATCGCCCTCTTCGTCTGGGGCGCCCTGCCCTACGACCTGATCGCCATGCTGTCCCTGCTGGCGGCGGTGCTGACCGGGCTGGTGCCGATGAGCCGCGCGTTCGAGGGCTTCTCGGACGACGTGGTCATCATCATCGGCGCCGCCCTGGTCATCAGCGCGGCCATCGCCCGCTCCGGCGTGATCGAATCCCTCATGCACCCGCTGCTGCCCCGGCTGCGCTCCGTGCAGGCGCAGGCGCCGGTGCTGGTGCTGGCGACCGGCGTGCTGTCCATGATCTGCAAGAACGTGGGCGCCCTCGCCATCCTCATGCCCACCGCGTTCCAGCTCGCCCGTCGCCAGGGACGCTCGCCCTCCGCGCTGCTGATGCCCATGGCGTTCGCCTCCCTGCTGGGCGGCATCGTGACGCTGATCGGCACCTCGCCCAACATCCTGATCTCCAAGATACGGCTGGACCTGGAAGGCAGGCCGTTCGGCATGTTCGACTATGCCCCCGTGGGCCTCACGGTCGCGGTGGTCGGCTTCGCCTTCCTGTCCTTCGGCTACCGCCTGGTGCCCCGCGGCCGCCGTCCCGCCGGCGGGCTGGACGCCGCCTTCACCATCGAGCCTTACGTGACGGAGGCCACCCTGCCCGCCAGCAGCCCCCTGGTCGGCCGCACGGTGGCCGAGCTGGAGGCGGCCGGCGCCGGGGACGTGGTGGTCGGCACCATCATCCGCGAGCGCTTCCGCCGCACCGTCCCTTCCCCCGCCTCCGTGCTCGCCGAGGGCGACGTGCTGCTGCTGGAAGGCGAGCAGCAGAGCCTGGAGCGCCTGGTTTCCCGCGCCCGCCTGGTGCTGGCCGAGGCCGGCACGGAGGCGAGCCGGCGCGAAACCGGCCCCGCCAGCGTCGTGGAGGGCATCGTGACCGGCGACAGCCCCCTGCTCGGCCTCACCAGCGCACAGGCCGCCCTGCCGGCGCGCCACGGGGTGGACATGATCGCGCTCAGCCGCAGCGGCGAAGCCATCGGCCGCCGCCTTTCCGCCGTCCGCTTCCGCCAGGGCGACGTCGTGGTGTTCAAGGGCGCCTCCAAGGGCATGTCCGCCGCCATGGGCGCCCTGCGCGTGCTGCCGCTGGCGGAGCGGCGCATCGACCTGGGCAGCAACAACCGCAGCCTGCTGCCCGTCCTCATCCTGCTGGTCGGCATGGCGGCGGCGGCGGCGCGCCTGGTCTCGCCCGGCATCGCCTTCTTCGCCGTGGCCGTGAGCGTCGTGCTGCTGCGCTTCCTGACCATGCAGGAGGCATACCGCTCCATCGAGTGGCACGTCCTGGTGCTGCTGGGCGCCCTGATCCCGGTCAGCCGCGCGGTCCAGACCACGGGGGGCACCCGCCTGCTCGCCGAGCAGCTGCTGCACCTGCTGCACGGCCTGCCGCCGTCGGCCGCCCTGGTCGTGGTGATGGTGATCACCATGGTCATCACGCCGTTCCTGCACAACGCGCCCACCGTGCTCATGATCGGCCCCGTCGCCGGCACCCTGGCCGTGCAGCTCCACCTGAACCCGGACGCGTTCCTGATGGCGGTGGCGCTGGGGGCGGGGTGCGACTTCCTCACCCCCATCGGCCATCAAAGCAACACGCTGGTCTATGCCCCGGGCGGCTACCGCTTCGGCGACTACTGGCGGCTCGGGCTGCCGCTGTCGGCCGTGGTGGTTGCCGTGGGCGCCCCGATGATCCTGTGGGTGTGGGGCCTGGCCCCGCCGTAACTCACCCCCTCTCGCCTGCTTTCCCCCGCGTTTGCCACAGCAGGAACGCGTAGGTGTCCGCCGCCTCCTGGTCCGCCTGCGCCCGGGTGGAGCCGATGCCGTGCCCGGCGTCGTAGTCCACCCGCAGCAGCACCGGCTTGCCCGAGCTGCTCGCCGCCTGCAGCCGCGCCGTCATCTTGGCCGCGTGGAACGGCGCCACGCGCGGGTCGGTCACGCCCGTGGTCAGCAGCACCGCCGGGTAGGCCACCCCGTCCTCCACCGCCTGGTAGCTGTCGATCGCCTTCAGCGCGCGATACCCGGCCTCCTCCGAGATGGCGCCCCATTCCGGCTCCTCCGCGAAGCCGTCCTGCTCGACCACGTAGCGCAGCGGGTTGGACCAGCCGACCCCGTCGATCACGGCGGCGAACAGGTCCGGCCGCTCCGTCATCGCCCGCCCGACCGTGATGCCGCCGGCGGACCGGCCACCGATCGCGAGATGCTGCGGCGACGTGTACCGGCGCGCGCAAAGGTCCTCGCACACGGCGAGGAGGTCGCGCCAGGTGTTGGGCTTGTTCCCCAGCTGCCCGGCCTTGTGCCATTCCCGCCCATACTCGCCGCCGCCGCGCACGTCCGCGTAGCCCACGATCGCCCCGGCGTCGATCAGCGCGAGTTCACGGCCGGCGAAGGCTGGCGTGTAGGCAGCGATCCCGTACGACCCATAGGCCGACACCCAGGCCGGCGTGGAGCCGTCCAGGACCAGGCCCTTCTTGTGGATGAGGCTGTAGGGAACCTTCACCCCGTCCTTGGCCGTGGCGAACCGCCGCGCCGTCTCGTAGCCGCTCACGTCGATCGGCGGCTTCGGCGTGAGGCCCGTGTCAGTCACGCTGCCGTCGGCGCCCACCGACCACACCCCGGTCGGCGTCAGCCAGCCGGACAGCGACATCAGCAGGCCGTCCTCCGCGGGGGTCGCGGACACGGCCCGGATCGTGCCGTCGAACGGCAGGGCGATGTCCGCCACGGCGCCAGAGGCTGCCAGCCGCCGCAGCCGGCTGATGCCGCCATCCATCATCTTGAGGTACAGCCCGTCCTTGGCCCGGTGCAGGCTCTCGATCACCTGCGCGCCCTGGGGAACCACGGTGCGGGCCATGGCCAGGCTCGGCTCCGCGGCCGATGTTTCCAGCACCCGGCCGCGCGGCGTGCCGTTGTTGGCCAGCAGGAACAGGCGGCCGTCGTGGATGTCGGCGTCCGTCGCCTCCGCATCGAACCCGGCGACCTCCACCCAGCGCGCCGCCCCCGCCAGCACGTCGGCCACCGGCGCGATCAGGAAGCGCTGCTCCGGCCGGATGTCGCCCAGCATCAGCAGGGCGTGGGCCGAGCCTTCGAAGGTGGCGATGACGGGCGACTGGATGCGGTCGTACGACACGTCCGGCACGAGGCCGCGCCGCATCAGCACCAGGTCGTCGCCGGGGTCGGAGCCGAGCCGGTGGAAGCGCGCCTGGCTGTCCAGGTAGCGCTCCGGCGTGCCGACGGCGCCGGTGAGCTGGTTGTAGAAGAACCCGCTGCCGTCATCGAGCCATTGCGGGGTGGCTTTTTCCGTGTTGGCGATCCGCTCCGGCAAATCCTGCCCGGCTGCCACGTCCAGGACATGCAGCACGGAATCCTCGCTGCCGTTCGGCGACAGGCCGTAGGCGACGTGCGCCCCGTCCGGCGAGGCCCGCCACCAGTCGAGCGACACGTGGCCGGATGCCCCACCCAGCGCCGCAGGCCCACCGGGCGCCGTCGGATCGACCAGCAGCCGGTCCTGGCCGCCCTCGCGCACGAACAGCTTGAAGGTGTCCGCCCCCAGCGGGCGCTGCTCGAAGAACAGCCGGCCCGCGGCGCGCTGCACGAGCCGGGTCGAGACCGTGTCGCCCGACAGCTGGGCGATGCGCGCGGCCAGCGCCTCGCGCCCCGGCAGCGCGTCCAGCACGGCGCGGGTGCGGTCGTTCTGCGCCTTGAGGTAGGGCAGCCAGTCAGGGTCGCGGCTGTCCTCCATCCAGCGGTACGGGTCGGGCACGGCCTCGCCGAAATAGGTGTCCACCGCCGGGTCGATGCGGGCGGCGGGCGCGGGCGGGACGGCGATGGACGCTGGCGTGGCTCGGGCGGCCCCTGGCCCGGGCACGGCCGACAGGGCGGCAGCGGCGGCGCTGGCGAGCAGCTGCCGCCGGTCCAGTTCCATGGCCATGATCGAACTCCCTTGCTCAGGCGACCGGATTGGTCAGGCCCGCGATCAGCACGGCGGCGGCTTGCGCCACGTTGAGGCTTTGCACCGGGCCTGCGCCCAGGATGCGCACCCGGCGGCGGCAGCCTTCCAGCGCGTCGAACGACACCCCGGCTTCCTCGTTGCCCAGCACCAGCGCCACCGGCCGGTCCCGCGGCAAGGTTTGCAACGGCATCGCGTCCGGCGCCAGCGTCGCCGCCACCGTGCGGTAATGCGGCTCCAGCGCCGCCAGGGCCTTGCGCAGGTTGCGCGTCTTGTGCAGCTCCAGGTGCTCCAGCCCGCCCTCCGCCGTGCGGTAGGCCGCGTCCGACGGCATGGCCTGCCGCGGCGTCTCGTGCAGCAGCAGCCCGCCCGCGCCGAAGAACGCGGCGCTGCGGGCGATGGCGCCCAGGTTGTGCGGGTTGCTCACCCCGTCCAGCACGAGGAGCAGCGCCACCCGCGGCGGCCGCACGAAGTCGATGATCGCCACCGGCCGCGGCGCGGCGACGGCCACGATGCCGCCATGGTGGGCCGTCCCCGCCGCACGCTCGATCTCCGCGTCGTCCAGCATCCGGTACGGCTTGCGCGCCTTGGCCAGGGTGGCGCAGTGCGGCCCGGCGGCCTCCCGCATGGCATCGGCGTAGAACAGCCGCTTCACCGCGCCGGGCCGGCAGGCGAACAGGGCGGCGACGGCGTTGGCGCCGCAGATGCGATCTTCGTCCACGGCGGCGTGCTTCGGCTGGACGGCGGGGGGTGTCAATGCGGGGGCGTGGCAGCTCAACCCGGTCTGGTGCAGAAAGTCGATGCCGCCCTCGGGCCGGCCCGGCGGGAAGCGGGAGCGCAGGCAGTCCCATGGTCAAACCACGTCATTCCATAGCGATTGCCGCCCGGCTCTGCGCGATCCTGCTGCTGCCGACGCTGCTCACGGCCGCCGCCGCGTGCGAGTTGGCATGGTGGTGGACGGCAAGCGCTTCGCCAGGCGCGGCGGACCCGCAGCTTGGCCCAGGGCTGGCATGGACCCGCTTGTGGCTGGCGCCTGCCGTGCTGGCGATGCTGGGCGCCGCCGCCTGCCTGGGCAGCAGCCTTGCCGGCGTCCTGCTCGTCACCGCGGGCGGGCGGCAAGGATGCCGGTCCCGCGGGGCGCTGGTCGCCTCGTTCGACCGCATCCGGCGCATCCTGCCGTCCGCCTTGGCGGTGCAGACCATCGGGCTTGCCTCGTCGGTGCTGGGCAGCGCGGCCTTCGGACTGGGGGCATTCTGGTTCCTGCCCGACCTGGACGACGCAGCGGCCAAGCTTGCGCTCGCGGGAGTGCTCGCCGCGGCCCTCACGCTGTGGGCCGCGGCGAGGACGCTGCGCCAGCTCCGCCGGATCACCCACCTGTTCCAGCCCCGGCCGATGCCGCTGTCCGCCTTTGCGGTCACTGAGCAGGATGCGCCGGGCTTGTTCGAGGCTCTGCAAGGCTTGGTCGCGGAGCAGCGCTCCCTCATGCCGGACCACGTTGCCGTCGGCGTCACGGACAGCTTCTTCGTCACCTCCTTCCCATGCGCGCCCTGGACGCCCGGCCCGGCGTGGCGGGGACGCACGCTTCACCTGCCGCTGCCCATCCTCGCGGTGCTGGACCGGACGGAGCTGCGGACCGTGCTCGCGCACGAACTCGCGCACTTCTCCGGCGAGGACACGGCCTACAGCCTGCGCTTCCAGCCGGTGTACGTCGGCCTGTCGCGCAGCTCCGCCGCCATCGCGTCGCGGCAGCGCGGGCTTGACCGGCTGCTCCAGCCCCCGGCGGAACTCGCCGCCTATGTGCTGCAGCAGTTCGACGAGGCGGTGAAGCACTGGAGCCGGCAGCGCGAGCTGGAGGCGGACCGGGCCGCGGTCGTGTCCGGCTCGGCAACAGCGCTCGCGACCTCGCTCCTGCGGGTCGGCCTGGCGGAAACCCTGTTCCGGACGGTGCGGTCGGACATCGCGGAGCAGCCGGCCTCGACGCCGCACGACTTCGCCGCGGAGCTGATCCGGCGCGCCGGGCAGTTCGGCTTCGGCGACCCGGCGCAGCACCTCGGCGACCATGCGCCGCATCCCACGGACACGCATCCTCCCGCCCGGCAGCGCATCGGCGCCGTCGGCCTCAGCATCACGCCGGACCTGCTGGCGCGCGCGCAGCGCCCGGTGGCCGAAGCGGACTTCGCGCTCGCCCGAGGCCTGTTCGCCGACTGGGACGGGATCAACCAGAAGCTCTCGGGCGCGGTGAGGCAGCTCGCAACGGAGGGGAAGCAGCGCCGCCGCGACACCTTGGTCAAGGCCGCGCAGGCGGAGCCAGGAGAGGTCAGCTTGCGCGAAAGCCGGACACGCCAGCTGGCCGGCCTGTCGCTCCTGGCGCTGATGTGCGCGGGCCTGCTGTTCTGCGGCGTCGTGGCGTTGCGCGCCGACGGGTGGAGCGACCCTCGGGCGGACACGGCCATGGCCATCGTCGCGGTCGCCAGTTCCATCGGCTTGGCCGCTGTCATGGCCGGCATGGTCCGCCTGTGGTTGCGGGGCCGCGAGCCTTACCTCGTGCTGACGGCGGAGGGCATCCGCTCTCCCGGCTTCGTCGGGGTCGTGCCGTGGCTGGCCATGCGCTCGATCCAGGTCGTGGGAAGGCGGTCGGTGGTCACGTCGTTCAATCTCGCGGACGGCGCGGCGCTGCCGGAACGAACCGGACGGATCATGCGCCTGAAGCTGCGGCGCAAGCAGCGCTCGATCCAGTTCTCCGGCCTGCTGCCGGCCGGCGTCAAGCCCGCCGAACTGCACCGCCTGCTGCTCCGCTCCGCACGGGCCGCTTCGGCCAGGGCAGAGCTGGGGTCGGGCGGCGGATGCGGCTTGCCTGATGGCGCCAGGAAGGATGCAAGCGCTTGAAGCAAGGCTGCTGCGCGGGCCGGAGCCGATCGACCACGGGTGAGAGCGTCCTTTGCTGAAGCGCCATGACGGCCGCCGTTCAAGCTGAGACGCCGCCCCATGCTCCCCATCCTGTTCCAGGACTCCCGCTTCGTCGTGCTCGACAAGCCCGCCGGCCTGCCCGTCCATCCGGGGCCGCGCGGCGGGCGGAGCGTGGAGGACTGGTTCCCGGCGCTGTCCCGCCGGCGGGACGGGCCGTGGCTGGCGCACCGGCTGGACGCGGACACCGCCGGGTGCCTGGTGGTGGCGCTGCGCCGAACCGCGCTGCACCAGGCCCAGGCCGCCTTCAGCACCGGGCAGGCCCGCAAAACCTACTGGGCCGTCGTCCAGGGCGGCCCGTCCGCCGACCAGGGCCGGGTGGAGGCGGCGCTCGCCAAGCGCACCGGCCCGTCCGGCTGGCGCATGGCGGCGGACCCGACGGGCCAGGCAGCCGTCACGGAGTGGCAGGTCCGCGGCCGGGCGGACGGGATGGCATGGCTGGAGCTGCATCCCCGCACCGGGCGCACCCACCAGGTCCGCGTGCACTGCGCCCTGCTCGGCTGCCCCATTGTCGGCGACCCCGTGTACGGCGGCGGCGGCGCGCCGCTCCACCTGCTCGCCCGCGCCATCACCCTGCCGCTTGACCCGGCGCTGCACGCCGCCGCGCCGCCGCCGGCGCACATGCTGGCGGCCTTGCGCGCCTGCGGGCTCAGGCCGTGACGATGGCCACCACCGTGCGGTCCAGGCTCGGCCGCCAGGGCGGCAGCCGCACGCCGAACACGCGCTGGAGCTTGCCGCAGTCCAGCCGCGAGTCCGGCGGGCGGCGGGCGGGGGTGGGCCAGTCCGCGGTGGCGATGGCCGTCACCTCCGGCATCGGCCGCCCGTGCCGCGCCGCAGCCTCGAACGCGGCCACCGCCAGGCCGTGCCACGTCGTGCCGCCCGTGCCGGCCGCGTGGAACACGCCGCGGTACCCGGGCCGCCATCCTTCCCCGACCCGCGCCGCCACCGCCAGGATGGCGCCCGCCAGGTCCCCGGCGTTGGTCGGGCAGCCCTGCTGGTCGCCCACCACCCGCAGCGTGCTGGTCTTCTGCGCCGCGCCCAGCATGGTGCGGACGAAGTTCTTGCCGGACGCGGCGTAAACCCAGGAGGTCCGCAGCACCACCGTGCGGTCCCACGCTTCCAGGGCCGCCGCCTCGCCCGCCAGCTTGGTCCTGCCATACACCCCCGTGGGCGCCGTCGCGTCCTCCTCCGCGTAGGGCGCGCCTTTCAGCCCGTCGAACACGTAGTCGGTCGAGAGGTGGATCAACGGCGCCCCGGCGGCGGCGCAGAGCCGGGCCAGCAGCGCCGGGCCGTCACGGTTGGCGCGCATGGCGGCCTCTGGCTGCTGCTCCGCCGCGTCCACCGCCGTCCAGGCCGCCGCGTTCACCACCAGGCTCGGCTGCACGCGCTCGAACACGGCGGCAACCGTGTCGGGGCGGTCGAAATCGAACTCCGGCCGGCCCACCCGCGCCGTGGCGGCCCGCTGCGCCAGCTCCGTGGCCACCTGCCCCGTGCCGCCGGTGACGAGGATCATATGCCGAACCAGTCGGGCATCTCCGCCCAGCTTGGCAGGACCTTGTCCTTGTCCGAGAGCTGCACCTCGTCCGCCGCCACCGGCCAGGGCAGCGCCAGGTCCGGGTCATCCCAGCGGATGCCGCGCTCGGCGGCCCGGTCATACGGCGCGGTGGTCTTGTAGATGACCTCCGTGTCCGATTGGAGCGTGCAGAACCCATGCAGGAAGCCCGGCGGGACCCAAAGCTGCCGCCAGTTGGCGGCGCTCAGCTCGGCGGCCACGTGCTGCCCGAAGCTGGGCGAGCCGCGCCGCGCGTCCACCGCCACGTCCCAGATCGCGCCGCGCACGACCCGCACCAGCTTGCCTTGCGCGAACGGGTCCAGCTGGCAGTGCAGCCCGCGCAGCACGCCGCGCGCCTGGGACATGCTGTGGTTGTCCTGCACGAAGGCAAGGTCGATCCCCGCCGCCGCCGTGCCGTGCGCCGTCCAGGTTTCGGAGAAGAAGCCGCGCGGGTCGCCGAAGCGCGCCGGGGTGAACAGCACCACCTCGGGGATGGCCAAGCGCTCGAAGGTCATGCGTGCACCCCGTCCGCCAGTTCCAGCAGCAGCCGGCCCAGCTCCGTCTTGCGCAGGGCGAGCGCGCGCTCCCGCAGCGCGGCGGCGTCGATCCAGCCCATGCGGAACGCCACCTCCTCCGGGCAGCCGACCAGCATTCCCTGGCGGGACTGGATGGTCTGCACGAAGGTCGCCGCTTGCAGCAGGCTGTCCGGCGTGCCGGCGTCCAGCCAGGCGCAGCCCCGCCCGAGCCGCTCCACCGCCAATTCGCCGGCGTCCAGGTAGATGCGGTTCAGGTCGGTGATCTCCAGCTCGCCGCGGGAGGAGGGCCGGATGCGGCGGGCGTACTCCGTCACCCGATGGTCGTAGAAGTACAGCCCGATCACCGCCCAGTTGGACAGCGGCGCGGCCGGCTTCTCCACGATGTCCGTGGCGCGCCCATCGCCATCGAAGGAAACCACGCCGTACCGCTCCGGGTCCCGCACCTGGTAGGCGAACACCGTGGCCCCGCGCTCCCGCCGCGCGGTGGCCTGGAAGGTTTGGCTGAGGTGGTCGCCGAAGATCATGTTGTCGCCCAGCACCAGCGCGCAGGCTTCGCCCGCCAGCCAGTCCGCGCCGATCAGGAACGCCTGCGCCAGCCCGTCCGGGCTGGGCTGCTCGGCGTAGCTGAACCGGCAGCCGAGATGCGCGCCATCCCCTAGCAGCCGTTGGAACATCGGCAGGTCCAAGGGCGTGGAGATGACCAGGATGTCCCGGATGCCCGCCAGCATCAGGATGGAGAGCGGGTAGTACGCCATCGGCTTGTCGTACACCGGCAGCAGCTGCTTGGAGGCGGCCAGCGTCATCGGGTGCAGCCGGGTGCCGGAGCCGCCGGCGAGCAGGATGCCTTTCACGCCGCAGCGCCCAGCCGTTGCCCGCCGTAGCGCCCGGCGCGGATGCGCTCCCACCAGGCGCGGTTGTCCACGTACCACTGCACCGTGCGCTGCAACCCGGCGTCGAACCCGTGCGGGGCGCGCCAGTCCAGCGCCGCCTGGGCGCGTCCAGGGTTGATCTCGTAGCGGAAATCGTGGCCGGGCCGGTCGGCGACGAAGGTGATCAGCCGCTCGCGCGCGCCGCCCGGGTCCGGCTGGATGCGGTCGAGCGCCGCGCAGATGCCGCGCACGACCTGGAGGTTGCTGCGGGGCTGCTGCGCGCCGATGGCGAGGGTTGCGCCGGGTTGCGCGCGTTCCAGGGCGAGCACGAGGGCGGCGGCGTGGTCGTCCACGAACAGCCAGTCCCGCTGGTTGGACCCGTCGCCGTACACCGGCAGCGGCTTGCCTTCCAGGGCGTTGAGCGTGACCAGCGGGATCAGCTTCTCCGGGAATTGCCAGGGGCCGTAGTTGTTGGTGGTGTTGGTGACGAAGGCGGGCAGGCCGTAGGTGTGCCACCACGCGCGCACCAGGTGGTCGGAGGCGGCCTTGCTCGCGGAGTACGGGCTGCGCGGGTCGTACGGCGTGGCCTCGGTGAACGGCGGGTCGGCCGGGCCGAGCGCGCCGAACACCTCGTCAGTCGAGACATGGTGGAAGCGGAACGCCGCCCGGCGCGCCCCGTCCAGGCCGGCCCAATGGCTGCGCGCGGCTTCCAGCAGCACGAAGGTGCCGGTGACGTTGGTGTGGACGAACGGCCCCGGGCCGTCGATGGAGCGGTCCACGTGGGTTTCGGCCGCGAGGTGCATCACCGCGTCCGGCCCGTGGGCGGCGAACACTTCTCCGACCGCGGCGGCGTCCGTGATGTCGGCGCGGACCAGGGTGTGGCGGGGGTCGCGGCCGGCTTCCTCCAGCGCGTCCTCGGAGGCGGCGTAGGACATCTTGTCCACATTGACCACGCTGTGGCCGGTATGGCGGATCAGGTGGCGGATCACGGCCGAGCCGATGAACCCGCACCCGCCGGTGAGCAGAACGCGCATGGTGTGTCCCGTTCGAGGTTGCGACCGTTGGCGGGCCATTGCATTTCAATGTGCCAGGCTGACGGGGCAGCGGCAACAAGGCAACGCCGATGGCGGCTTGTCCCCACCCATCAGCAACGTCAGCTTGTCCAGACTCCGGCCCGAGCGTGTAACGGGCACGCCGTCCGCGGCGCTGGCAGGGTCAGTTCGCAGCCTTGACCGGAGCATGTCTTGCAGCGGCACGGCAGTGAGCTGCAAGCAGCCCACCCTACGTCACTGCGGCGATTGGCAGTCCACCCTATACCGACCCTTTCGCCAAGCTGCGCCGATACCGCCGCTGCCGCTGCCGCAGCGCCGGGTCCGGCCCCAGCAGCTTGCCGACCACCTCGTGCACCCGCGCCACCTCCGCCGCGTGCGCAGCCGCGCCGAGCCGCGCCGTGACGCTCGCGCCATGGCGGCGATGACGGTTCAGCGGGCGGCTCACGTAGGCCACCTGCGCGCCCGGCCGGGCCAGCGCCTCGGCGTACACCCGCCAGTCCCCCGCCACGCGGAAATGCACCAGGTCGGCCTCGCAACGGCGCAGGGCGGCCAGCAGGTCGGCCCGCCGCCACAGCACGGCGCTGACGTTCAGGATCAGGTTGCGCTCGGCCAGGTGGCGCCGCAGGAAGTCCGGCCCATCGAATACCGCGTCCGACGCCAGCACGGCAGGCCCGTAATAGCCCTTGTGGTCCGGCCATAACGTGGCGCCGGCCCCGTCGATGGCGCAGCTGTCGGAGAAGGCGAACGCTGCGTCCGGCGCGCGCCCGGCCGCGTCCGCCACGGCGGCGAGGAAACCCGGGTCCGCCTCGTCGTCCGCTTCCGCGATCCACAGCCAATCGCCCGTCGCCCGCTCCGCCGCCCGCCGCCACTGGCGAAACACGGAGCCGGACCGCTGGGCCCCCTGCTCCACTTCAATGCGCCGGCCCCACGCCTCCGCTGTTTGCCGCGCCGACGCCACGCTATCGTCGGTGGAGGCATCGTCCAGCACGATCACCTCGCGCACCGGATAGGACTGGGCGAAGATGGAGGCCAGGCGGGACGGCATGTAGCGGCCGTAGTCGCAGCTCGGCACCACCACCGAGACCGAGAGCAGGTCGGGGCGCGCCAGCTTGAGCAGGGCCGCACTGTAGCCCTCGAAGCGGAACGCGGCGCGGCTGGCCGCAACCAGGGCATGCTTGCGCTCCGGCCCGAAGCCGGCGGCCAGCGCCGCGGCCGCCCGCGCCATGGCCGTCACGTTGCCCAGCGGGACGCTGCATCCGGCCTCGAAGCGGGCGAGCAGATCCGGCACGCCGCCGGTCTCCTCGAACGCCGCCACGGGGGTGCCCACCGCCATCGCCTCCAGCACGACGGACGGCAGCGGGTCCTCCCGGGAGGTGAGCAGGAACACGTCGGCGGCGGCCAGCAGGTCCGCCGGGTCGTCGCGCTGGCCCAGGAAGCGGAACGACCCCGTGGCCTCCGCCGCCGCGATCTCGGCGCCGAAATGGGACTGCGTGGCCGGGTCGATGCCGCCGGCCCACGCGAAGCTGACCGGCGCGCCGGAATCCCGCATGGCGCGCCAGACGTGCAGGAACAGGTCGAAGCCCTTGCGCAGGTCGGCATAGCCCATCCCCAGCGCCAGCAGGCTGCCGTGCGGCACGTGCAGCTCGGCGCGCACGGCGTGGCGCGCGCCGGGCACGGGCAGCTTCGGCTCGACCCCCTGGGGCAGGATGGCCGTGTGCGGCGGCGCGGCCCCCAGCGCCTGCAAGCAGCGGTCCCGCACCAGCTCGGCCGGGAACACGGTGGTGCGGGCGCTGGCCATGCCGTCCCGCAGCGCGCCGACCAGCCCTTTCTCCCGCAGCAGCCGCGGCAGCTCGTGCACCAGCAGCACGGACGGGACCTGGTGGCGCTCCAGCACGGCGGCCATCCCCGCGCTGGCCGCCGTGTTGACGATGGCCGCCGTGCACCCGGCGGCCCGCGCGGAGCGGACGAGCGCATCC
>CAXTNC010000065.1:0-429 GCA_964245495.1 uncultured Acetobacteraceae bacterium | reverse complement strand
GGCCACGTCCACGCCGTGGCTGGCCCGCAGCGCCCGGCCGAGCCGCAGCAGCAGGGTCTGCGCGCCGTGCACCAGGCCGTCATGCCCCACCAGCAGGATGCGGGTGCGCGCACCCGGCGCCGGCAGCCCGGCGGCGGCCCGGCCGGTGGCGTTGAGGAACGCAGCCCCCCAGTGCACGTCCGGCTCCAGGGTGGCGCCCTCCGCCCACTCGTTCCACGCGTTGATGCACACGACCGCCTCGCCCTCGACCGGGTTGCGCCGGGCGAAGCCGATCAAATCCTCCAGCCAGGCCTGGTACAGCGCGGGGGTGGCGCCGTGCAGCACGGTGCCGGCGCCTTGCCGCCGCGGGTCGTTGTCCCAGCCCGGGGCCGCCGTCTTGATCAGCGGGAAGGCAGGGGCCGGCTCGTCCGCCGAGGCGCGGGCGCTCGC
>CAXTNC010000064.1:11346-15946 GCA_964245495.1 uncultured Acetobacteraceae bacterium | reverse complement strand
CCCCGATGGCGGCGCCCCGGCCGCCGCCGATGGCCGCGCCCAGCCCGGCCCCGAGCACCGTGCCGAGCACGGCGGAGCCTACGCCGACGCTGTTGGCGCGGTCGGCCTGCCCCTGCACCTGGCCAGCGGCATACTGCTTGCAGAACGCCTGGTCCTGCGCGAACGCCTCGAACGGCTTGCCTTGGGCCGGCACCACCGCGACGGTAGGGCCGAACGGGGTCGTCACGCAGCCCTGCAGCAGCACGCACGTCATCCCCAGCGCCGCTGTCCTGTATCCAGCCATGGTGTGCTCTCGCGAAAATTGCAAAGTTGTAGGACGCAAGACTTGCTCCGCAACCCGCGCGTCGCAAGGGCTTCTAAACTTTCAGCGTTGTAAAACAGTGTTGCGCGCGGCGCTGGGCCGCGCGCCTGTCACCTTGCGACATAAGACGTGTTCAGGCCGGCTTTGACACCGCGACGGCGTGGACGCTACCGGGATTGCCATGCACGCCACCGCCATCCTGCTCGCCGCGGGCCTAGGCACGCGGATGAAGTCCACCCTGCCCAAGGCGCTCCACCCCATCGCTGGGCGGCCGATGCTGCGGCACCTGCTCGACTCCTGCGCCGGCGTGTTCGACCGGGCGGTGATCGTCGCAGGGCCGGGCATGGAGGCGCTGGCCGCCGCCGCGGCGCCGCACATGGTGGTGGTGCAGCAGGAGCGGCTGGGCACGGCGCACGCGGCGCTGCAAGCCGCCGCCGGATTCGGCGACGGCGACGTGGCCGTGCTGTATGCCGACAACCCGCTGATCCGCCCCCAAACGCTGCGCCGGCTGCGCGCGGCCCGCGCCGGGGCGGGGCTGGCGCTGCTTGCCATGCGCCCAGCCGACCCGGGCCGCTACGGCCGGGTGGTGATGGCGGGCGGGGAAGTCGAGCGCGTCGTCGAGTGGGCGGACGCCACGGAGTCGGAGCGGGCGTCAGGCCTTTGCAACGCCGGGGTGATCTGCGCCGCCGCGGCCGACCTGCACCGCTGGCTGCGCGCGGTGCGCAACGACAACAGCAAGGGCGAGTACTACCTGACGGACGTGGTGGCGCTGGCCCGCGCCGAAGGCGTGCGGGTGGCTGCGGTCGAGGCGCCGGAGGCCGAGCTGCGCGGCGTCAATTCCCGCGCCGAGCTGGCCGCGGCCGAAGCCGTGATGCAAGGCTGGCTGCGGGAGGCGGCGATGGCCGGGGGCGCCACGCTCACTGCGCCCGAGACGGTGTTCCTGTCCGCCGACACCCGCCTGGAGCCGGACACCGCCATCGGCCCCAACGTGGTGTTCGGACCCGGCGTTTCCGTGGCCTCCGGCGCCGCCATCGGCGCGTTCTGCCACCTGGAGGGCTGCGCGGTGGGGCCGGGCGCGGTGGTCGGCCCGTTCGCCCGGCTGCGCCCCGGCACGGTGGTGGGCGCTGGCGCGCATGTGGGCAACTTCGTGGAGCTGAAGGCGGCGGTGCTGGGGGAGGGGGCCAAGGCCAACCACCTGACCTACCTCGGCGACGCGGCGGTGGGGGCCGGGACCAACATCGGCGCCGGCACGATAACGGTTAATTATGACGGCTACGCCAAACATCGCACGGAGATCGGCCAAGCCGCCTTCATCGGCTCCAACACCTCCCTGATCGCGCCCGTGCGGATCGGGGATGGGGCGATGGTGGTGGCCGGCAGCACGATCACGCAGGACGTGCCGGGGGACGCCATGGCGTTCGGCCGGGCACGGCAACAAACGCTGCCGGGGCGCGCCGCCGCGTTCCGCAAACGGAAGGAGACGCGCTGATGTGCGGGATCGTGGGAGTGCTGGGCGCACGGCCGGCCGCGCCGCTGCTGCTGCAAGCCCTGGAACGGCTGGAGTACCGCGGCTACGACAGCGCCGGCATCGCAACCCTGGCCAACGGCCACATCGACCGCCGCCGCGCCCCGGGCAAGCTCGCCAACCTGGCCGCCGTGCTGGAGCGCCTGCCGCTGGCCGGCGACACCGGCGTGGGCCACACACGCTGGGCCACCCACGGCGCGCCGACCGAAACCAACGCCCACCCGCACGGCACCGCCCGCGTGTCCGTGGTGCACAACGGCATCATCGAGAACCACGCCGCCCTGCGCGAGGAGCTGGAAGCCGCCGGCCAGGTGTTCGAGACGGACACGGACACCGAGTCGGTCGCGCAGCTGGCCGATTTCCACCTGCGCCAGGGCATGGCCCCGGTGGCGGCGGCGCGCGCCACCTTCGCCCGGCTGGAAGGCGCCTACGCGCTGGCCATGGTGTTCGCGGGCCATCACGGCCTGATGGTGGGGGCGCAGCACGGCGCGCCGCTCGCGGTGGGCTTCGGCGAGGACGAGATGTTCCTCGGCTCTGACAGCCTGGCGCTGGCGCCGCTCACCCAGCGCATCGCCTTCCTGCGGGACGGCGACTGGACGGTGCTGTCCCGCGACGGCGCGCAGTTCTTCGACACCGCCGGGCAAAGCGTGCAGCGGGAGGTGCGCCGCACCGTCCACAGCGGCGCGGTGATCGGCAAGGACGGCTTCCGCCACTTCATGGAAAAGGAGCTGCACGAGCACCCGAACGTCATCGGCCAGGTGCTGCAGCGCATGATCGACCCGGCGACCCGCACCGTGGCCCTGCCCGCCTTGCCGTTCGACCTCGCCGCCGTCCCGCGCATCACGGTTTCGGCCTGCGGCAGCGCGTACTATGCGGGGCTGGTGGCCCGCCACTGGCTGGAAGCGGAGGCGCGGCTGCCGACGGACGCGGACGTGGCCAGCGAGCTGCGCTACCGCGAGCCGCCGCTGCCGCCCGGCGGGCTGGCGCTGCTGGTCAGCCAGTCCGGCGAGACGGCGGACACGCTGGCGGTGCTGCGTTCCCTGCGCGGCGCGGGACAGCACGTGCTGAGCATCCTGAACGTGGCCGAGAGCACGATGGCGCGCGAAAGCGATGCCGTGCTGGAAACGATGGCCGGTCCCGAGATCGGCGTCGCCAGCACCAAGGCGTTCTCCGCGCAGCTGGCCACGCTGGCCTGCTTCGCCATCGCCGTCGGCCGGGCGCGCGGCGTGATGGACGCGGTGCGCGAAACCGAGCTGGTGGATGCGCTGCTGGAGCTGCCGAGCCGGGTGGCGGACGCCCTGGCGCTGGACCTGTCGGCCGTGGCAGGCCGGGTGGCGGACGCGCGGGACGTGCTGTTCCTCGGCCGCGGCGCGTGCTTCCCGATCGCCATGGAGGGCGCGCTGAAGCTGAAGGAGATCAGCTACATCCACGCCGAGGGCTACGCCGCCGGGGAGATGAAGCACGGCCCGATCGCGCTCATCGACCGGGACGTGCCCGTGGTGGCGGCAGCGCCGAGCGGGCCGCTGTTCGAGAAGGTGGCCTCAAACCTGCAGGAGGCCGCGGCGCGCGGCGGCAGGCTGGTGGTGTTCAGCGACGCGGCGGGCGCGGCCAAGCTGCGCGGCATCGCGGCTGAAACGGTGGTTTTGCCCGCGGTGCACCCGTTCGTGGCGCCGATCCTGTATGCTGT
The DNA here is from genome assembly GCA_964245495.1 of uncultured Acetobacteraceae bacterium. Taxonomy (GTDB): domain Bacteria; phylum Pseudomonadota; class Alphaproteobacteria; order Acetobacterales; family Acetobacteraceae; genus LMUY01. Next base: position 12,433 of record CAXTNC010000064.1, on the reverse strand, counting down.
TCCGGTGCAGATGCTGGCCTATCAGGTGGCCGTGCTGAAGGGCACGGACGTGGACCAGCCGCGCAACCTGGCGAAGTCCGTCACGGTGGAATGACTTGGCCGCATGATCTGCGCCTGGCGAGCGGCCCTGGCGCATGGCGCCTGGAACAATGAGGACCGCGCCTTCCGCTCAGTCGCCCAGGTCGCGGCCAATCTCCGCGGGCCGGGCCTGCTCGCCGGGCGTCAGGTCCGGGTCGCCGGAGCGCATGGCGCTGAGCCGCCGCTTCATGCTGGCGATCCGCTTCTGGTGGTGGCTGCCGCGCCGCATCGCGACGCCCACGGCGAGGATGTCCACCAGCACCAGGGCAGCCAGGCGCGAGGTGATGGGCGTGTAGATGTCGGTGTTCTCCAGCGTTTCCACGATCAGCAGCAGGTCGCACAGCCGGCCCATCCGCCCGGCACGGCCGGAGATGCCGATCACGGTGGCGCCCGTCTCGCGCGCGGCCCGCATCATGTCGAGCACGGCGGAGGTGCGGCCGGTGTTGGAGATCGCCACGGCCACGTCGCCCGGCTGCATCATGGACGCTGCGATGAACTGCTGGTGGGAATCCGTGTGGACCAGGCACGGCACCCCGAACAGCGGGAACTTCTGCTGCGCGTCGGCGGCGACGATCCAGGACGCGCCGAAGCCGAAGAACTCGATCCGCTTGGCGGCCGCCAGCAGGTCGATCGCCTTGCCGACCGCCTGGTGGTCGAGCCGGCTGCGCGCCCAGTCGAGGCTGGTCATGGTGTAGTCGAACACCTTGTCCGCCAGCGTTTGCGGGGTGTCGGCCGCTTCCAGCACCGATTGCGTGGCGGGCATCCCGAGCGCCACGCTGTGGGCGAGCTTCAGCTTGAAGTCCTGGAAGCCGTCAAAGCCCAGGGCGGCGCAGAACCGCATCACCGTCGGCTCGCTGACCTGGGCTTGCCGGGCGGTTTCCGCCACGGTGGCGCCCAGCGCGGCCTGCGGGTCGGACAGGATGTGCTCGGCCACCCGCCGGTCGGATTTCCTCAAGCCCGGCAGCCGCACCAGGATCAGCTCCAGCACGTTGCGTCCCGGCGCCATCGC
>CAXTNC010000064.1:0-11246 GCA_964245495.1 uncultured Acetobacteraceae bacterium | reverse complement strand
GCGTCCCGGCGCCATCGCGCGTTCTGGGCGTCCTGTTGCCATGCCGCGCCCTGCACGTGCCCCGTCCATGCCGTCTTGCAAGCTCCTGCCGGTCAGCCCTCATGGCTCAACCGGAGCAGGTGTCGGGTGTCGGGCGGCAAAAGTCCAGGATGCCGGATGCGCTTGGCGGCGGCGGCGATCTCGGCCGGGTCGGCGGTGTTGAAGGCGAACAAGCCGAAATGGTGCGGCATCAGGCTCGGAATCCCAGCCGTCGCGCACAGCTCGATAGCCTCGTCCAGCGTGAAGTTGCCCGGGATGCGGCTGGCCGCGCGCTCCGCGTCCCGCCCGTTCACCGGCAGCAGCGCCAAGTCGGGCGCCAGGGCGCGAACCGCGTCAGCGAGGCCCTCGTAGGGTATGCAATCCCCGCTGTGGTAAAGCCGCACCCCGTGCACGGCGATGACGTAGCCCAGGAAACGGTGCCGCCCCTGTTGGTCCTGCTCAAGCTGCTCGTGCGCGGCCGGCAGCGGGTCGAGGGTCAGGTCGAGGTCGGGCAAGGGCTGCAGCCGCAACCCGGCCTCAGCCGCCACGAGGCGGTCGGCTGGCAGCCCCATGCTTTCTGCGAAGGCCATCTCGGCCGCAGGAGCCACGAAGCGGCACCCTGGACAGGCCTGCGCCAGCCGGGGCAGCGTGCCAGGGTCCATATGGTCGCCATGCCGATGCGTGCAGATGACGAGATCGACGCGCGGCAGGGCATCAGCCCGGATCGGCGCAGGCATCATGCGCGCGTGCGGGAAGCGGCTGCCGCGGTGCTTCGATGCCAGATGGTCCGAAAGGTAGGGATCGATCAGCACGACCCGCTCGCCGGCCCGCAACAGGAAACCGGCCTGCCCGAGCCATGCCAGCTCCACCATGCCGTCCGTGCCCGGCTGCGCCAACAGGCCCGCGAGGCCGTCCGCCGGCAGCGCCACGGTCTCGGCCCTCATGCGCCGGACCGGGCCAGCGCCGCGAGCAGGTTGTCGACCGCCGCCGCCGTGGCGCGGCCCACGCTTTCCGCCGTCAGGCCGCCGATGTGGGGAGTGGCGATCACCCGCGGGTGCGCCAGCAGCGGCGACGGCTCCGGCGGCTCGGCCGCGAACACGTCGGTCGCGTAGGCGCGCACCTGGCCGCGCTCCAGCGCGGCAAGCATCGCACCCTCGTCGACCAGCCCGGCGCGCGCGGTGTTGACGACGTGGCAGCCGGGGCGGAGACGTTCGATCGACGCCGCGTCAAGCACGGGGCGGCGGTCCGGCGGCATCGGGCAGTGCAGCGACAGCATCTCCGCCTCCGCCAGCACGGCCGCGAAGGACACCCAGGCGAAATCGCCGGTCGGCGCGAAGCCCGCATCCGGGCAAGGATCGAACACGCGGACGCGGGCGTCGAGCGCCAGCGCGAAGCGGGCGACCAGCCGGCCGATCGCGCCGCAGCCGACCAAGCCCAGCGTGCGGCTCTCGATCTCGATCCCGGGCCGCCGCTGCCAGGACCCGGCCTTGAGCGCGGCGCTCTGCTCCGGCACGTGGCGCAAGGCGGCCAGCAGCAGCCCGATCGCCAGTTCCGCCACCCCCCGCGCGTTGGCCCCGCCGGCCCGCAGCACCTGGATGCCGAGGCGCTGCGCCGTTTCCAGCGGCAGGTTGTCCGCGCCGGCGCCGTTGCGGCTGATCGCCCGCAGCCCGGGGGCGGCTTCCAGCACCCGGGGGCTGACCGGCTCCACCCCGGCGAGCCAGCCGACGCAGCCCGGCAGCAGGCGCAGCAGCGCGGCCTCGTCGGGCGTCTCGCCGGGCGCGCGGAACACGGGGTCGCGGCCGTGCTCCGCCCGGCGCGGCCACGCCGGGGCCGGGTTCCGGGTCAGCGAGCGGGGCGTGATCAGGACCCGGCTCATGCGGCATGCGTCCGGGCGCGGGGCGGGCCGCCGGCCAGGGCGGACAGGGCCGCGAACGCCGGCCCGGCGGACGCGATTCCCACCGCGAACACTTCCGAGATCACCTGGGTCCAGCCGTGCAGGAAGTAGTTCCAGCCATCGAAGGCGGCCAGGCCGGACGACTCCGCCTGGGCTTCAGCCTGGTCCAGGAACAACAGGTCGCCGCGGTAGTTCAGCTCCCACACGAGGCTGCCCCGGGGGAAGCGGGCAGCGATGCCGAGCGGCGAGCCCGGACGGTCCTTGCCAAGCCCGGTCGCGTTGATGACGAGGGACCGCTCCGGGAGCGCGTGCAGGACGGCGTCGTTGCGCCCGGACGAGGCGGCGAGGACGTACTCGACCGGAACGCCGCTGCCGAGGCCGGCGTGGAAGCGGCGCAGCCCTTCCAGGCGGCCGTAGTCCACGTCCGACACCACCACGCGGCGCGGACGGCCGCCGCGCCCCGGCTGCATCAGGTTCCAGGTGATGGCCGTCGCAGCGCCGCCGGCGCCCATCAGAAAGGCGTCGCCGCCGGTCCAGTGCCCTTCCGGCACGATGGCGTCGAGCGCGAGCCGGGCGGAAATCGGGTCCTTGGCATGGCCGACCAGCTTGCCGCGCCGCTTGGACAGGCAGCTCAGCTCGCCCAGCGCCGCCGCGTGGCCGTCGATCTCGTCGACCAGGTCGCGCGCCGCGTGCAGCAGGTCGATCTTGTGCGCCGTCACCAGCGCGCCCAGCGAGCGCGGGTCGTCGCGGATGAACGACACCGCCTCCCGGTAGGCGGCGTCCGGCGCATGCAGCGGCAGGTCGATGCCGTTGATGGCGCAGGCGCCAAGGCCCAGCGCGTCCGCCCAGCGCGGGAACACCGTCATGATCGACGACTGCGCGGTGGACACGCCGATGAAGTGGATCGTCGGCAGGGCGGCGGGAACCAGCCCGGCCATCAGGCCGGTTCCCGCACGGCGCGGGCAATGCGCAGGGCCTCCGAAGCGGCGCGGCGGATGCCGGCCCAGTCGTTCTGGCGCATCATGCTGCGGCTCGCGATCCAGGTGCCGCCCACCGCCGCCACCGACGGCTCGCCCAGCCAGTCGGCGAGGTTGCCGTGCGAAACGCCGCCGGTGGGGATGAAGCGAAGCCCGTGCAGGCCGAACGGCGCGGCGATCGAGCGCAGGAACGGGATGCCGCCGGCCGGCACCGCGGGGAAGAACTTGAAGGTCCGCACGCCGCGCTCGATCCCGGCTTGCAGGTCGGACGGGGTCATGGCTCCGGGCACGTAGGGCAGGCCTATCTCGGCGGCCAGGTCCAGCATGCGCGGGTTCAGCCCGGGAGCCAGGGCGAAGCGGGCGCCGGCGTCAGCGGCGCGGCGCATGTCCTGCTCCCCGATCACCGTGCCGGCGCCCACCACCATGTCCGGGTAGCGGTCCGCGATGCGCGCGATCACCTCGGCGGCCGCATGGGTGCGGAACGTCACCTCCATCACGCCGAGACCGGCCTCCAGCAGCGTTTCGGCCAGGGCGTCGGCTTGCGCCGCGCCGTCCACCTCGACGACGGGGATGACGCCGAACGCGGCCGCCTCCAGCAGGGCCGCCTCCAAGGCGGTTCCCGCACCGGCCATCCTAGGCGGCTCCCGCGAGGCCGCGCATGGGCAGGCCTGGCCGGTAGCGCGGGTTGGACGCCCGTTTCCAGCCGCCGGCGCCGTCATCGACGATCAGCTCGGCCATGCCGCCGGAGCGGGCGATGATGCTGTAATCCTGGCCGGCGTCGGCTGGGTAGCAGAACAACGTCACCAAGGAGGCGGCGCCGACGTTGACGCTGCGGTGGATCCAGTGCGGCGGCACGTACACCACGCTGCCGGGCCGCATCTCCTCGGCATGGGTCGTGCCGTCGGCGAGCTGCATCAGCATCACGCCGTGGCCGGACTGGCAGTGGTAGATTTCCGGCCGGTCGCCGATGGCGTGGATGTGCCCGCGGGTGAAGGCGTATTCCTGGCCGACCTTGCCAGGATGAAGCGTGCTGGTGCCGAAGATCACGTCGCCCGCGCGCTCCGACGGGCGGAACTCGTCAACCTGGTAGGCGACCTCCGAGCCGCGATGGCGGGCCAGCTCCGCGAAGGCGGCCTCGTCCGCGAACAGTCCGGCAAGGTCGTCCAAGCGCTTCTCGTAGCGCCGGGTCCGACCCGCCATCGCGCCGGTGCCAGGGTCGATGGTGACGGATGCGGGCAGCGGGTTCGACATCGGCGCCTCCCAGCGCATTTGAAGCACGGCGAATTTGCGTAGTGCTATTACGTGAATAGGCTGAGATCAACTGCCGCATCATCTTTCGCGCCGCAACATGGCGCTTTGTCGCTTGCCCATTCCTGGAAGCAATGTTGTATTGCTACGCATATAACATGATGCGGTCACGGAGCCTGTCCGATGACGCTCAAGGGGGCAAAGTCCATGAAAGCCATTCTTGCGGCCGCGGCCGTGGCGGGCGGCGCAGCGCTGGCGTTCTCGCCACCGGCCGGCGCCAAGACCATCAAGATCGGCATCTCGATGCTGACGCAGAACGCGCCCTACTACGCGGCCCTGCAATCGGCGGTCGAGAAAGAGGCCAAGGCGCTCGGCGCCACCACGGTCGCAGCCGACGCCAACAACGACCTGGTCAAGCAGATCGCCGATGTCGAGGACATGCTGTCGCAGGGCATCGACATCCTGATCATGGACCCGAAGGACGCCAAGGGCCTGGTCGGCGCCACCAAGGATGCGGCCAAGGCGCACATCCCAGTCATCATCGTGGACAGCTCGATCGACGAGAGCGCGCCGGTGCTCACCACCATCCAGTCCAGCAACGCGGAGAACGGCCGGCTGATCGGCGACTGGCTGGTCGGCCAGGTGAAGGCCAAGGACCTGCACATCGCCGTGCTCAGCGGCAGCCAGGGCAACGTGGTCGGCGAGGCCCGGCGCGACGGGGTGATGGAAGGCATCCTGGAGGCGCAGCTGCGCCAGATCGGCCACGCCGGGTTCACCGTCGTGGGCCAAGGCTGGGGCGGCTGGACGCAGGAGGGCGGGGTCAAGGCGATGGAGGACCTGTTGACCGCGCACCCTGACATCAACGCCGTGCTGGCGGAGAACGACAGCATGGCCTTGGGCGCGCTGCGGGCGATCCAGGACGCGGGCAAGGCCAGCCAGGACATCCTCGTGTTCGCCGCCGCCGACGGCCAGAAGGAGGCCGTCAAGCTGATCCAGGACGGCAAGTACGGCGCCACCGGCCTGAACGACCCGGCGATCATCGGCAAGATGGCCGCCGACCTGGCGGTGAAGGTCGTGGACAAGCAGGCGCCGGCCGACCTGGCCAAGATCACCTACACGCCGCCGATGGCGATCACCAAGGCCAACGCCGCGCAATACTACAAGCCCGACGCGCTGTTCTAGGCCGGCTGGCAAGGATGGGCACCGGGCAGGACGCCGCCGGCGTCGAGATGACGGGCATCTCCAAGGTGTTCGGCGGCATCCGCGCGCTCGACGACGTGTCGTTTTCCGTGCGCGCGGGCGAGGTGCACGCGCTGCTGGGCGAGAACGGCGCCGGCAAATCGACCCTGATGAAGATCCTCGCCGGCGCGCACCAGGCGACCACCGGCGAGATGCGCGTCGGCGGCGAGCGCGTGAGCGTCTCCTCGCCGCACGCCTCCCGCGCGCTCGGCATCGGCATCATCCACCAGGAGCTGGCCTTGGCGCCGGACCTGACGGTGGCCGAGAACATCTTCCTGGGCGAGCTGCCGCCCCTGGTGAGCGCCAGGAAGCTGCGCGCGCGGGCGGCGTCCCTGCTGCAGGACCTCGGCTTCGCGATCGACCCCGGCGCCCTGGTCGGCTCCCTGCCGCTCGCCTTCCAGCAGGCGGTGGAGATCGCCAAGGCGATGTCGCGCCGGGTCCGCGTCCTGATCCTGGACGAGCCGACCGCCGTGCTGGCCCCGCCGGAGGTGGAGCGGCTGCTCGACGTGGTGCGCGGGCTGTCGCGACGCGGCGTGAGCGTCATCTACATCTCGCACCGCCTGGACGAGATCTTCCGCATCGCCGACCAGATCACCGTGCTGAAGGACGGCCGCACCGTCGGCACCTATCCAGCCGCCGACATGGATGAGCAGCGGCTGATCCCGCTCATGGTCGGCCGCGAGGCGGCGCAGTTGTTCCCCAAGGCCGCGCGCGCGCCCGGCGGGGAGCTGCTGCGGGTCGCGAGCCTTTCCGCCGCCGGGCTGGTCAAGGACGTCTCGTTCACCCTGCGCGCAGGCGAGGTGCTCGGCATCGCAGGGCTGATCGGCAGCGGCCGCACCGAGCTGGCCCGGGCGATCTTCGGCGCCGACCGCACGGAGTCGGGCACAGTCACCCTCGCCGGCCGCCGCATCGCCGTCCGCACCCCCCGGCAGGGCGTGGCCGCCGGCATCGGCCTGGTGCCGGAGGACCGCAAGGGCCAGGGCTTGGTGCTGGCCTTGCCGATCCGGCAGAACATCACCTTCACCACCCTGCCGCGCTTCACCAACGCCGTGGGCGTGCTGCGCCGGGCCGCCGAGCGAGCGGCGGTGGGCGTCACCGCGCGGCGCACCGCGATCCGCGCCAAGAACCTGGACCTCCCGGTCAGCAGCCTGTCCGGCGGCAACCAGCAGAAGGTGGTGCTGGCGAAATGGCTCGATGCCGGGTGCAAGGTCATCATCCTGGACGAGCCGACCCGGGGCGTCGATGTCGGCGCGCGCTCCGAGATCTACGGCCTGATCGAGGCGCTGGCCGCCGCCGGGCTGGGCGTGATCCTGATATCGTCCGACCTCCTCGAAGTGATCGGCGCCTCGGACCGCGTGCTGGTGATGAGCGGCGGGCGCATCAGCGGCAGCCTGTCGCCCGGCGAACTGTCCGAGGCCCGCATCATGCAGCTGGCGCTGCGCAACACCGCGCACGTGGCAGGGCCGGCCGCCCGCGCCGCGCCCGCCGGCGGCCGGCCCAGGGAGGCGTAGCATGGACACGGCGCAGGCTGCCGAGGCGTCTCCCGGCGTCCGTCCGGCGCGGCGGTTCGACGCGCGGGCCTTCGCCGCCGCCTACAGCACCATCGCCATCTTCGCCGCCCTGGTGCTGGTCGCCAGCCTCATCTCCAGCAGCTTCTTCGGCAGCCGCAACATCGAGAACGTGCTGCGCCAGGTGGCCAGCACGGGCGTGATCTCCATGGGGATGCTGCTCGTCATCCTGACCGGCGGGATCGACCTCTCGGTAGGCTCGGTGGCGGCGCTCGGCAGCATCGTCTGCGCCTCCTTGCTGGGTTCCATGCCGCTCTGGGCCGCCGTCCCGCTCAGCCTCGCGGCGGGCGGCGCGCTCGGGTCGCTCGCCGGGTACTTCGTGGCGGTGCGCCGGATGCCGTCCTTCGTGGTGACGCTCGCCGGCATGACCATCGCCCGCGGCGCTGCGCTGATCGTCTCGGAAGGCCGGCCGATCTTCCTTGGCGACAACGGCGCCTGGCTCAACGACGGCTTCAACCGCGCCAGCCTGCTCGGCGTCCCGCTGCCCGTGCTGCTCATGCTGCTGGTGTTCGCAGCCACCGCGTTCGTGCTGCGGCTGACCGCCTACGGCCGGCTGGTCGTCGCCATCGGCTCCAACAGCGAGGCGGTCCGGCTGTCCGGCGTGCGGGTGGTGCCGCGGGTGTTCTCGGTTTACGTCGCATCGGGCGTGCTGGCGGCGCTGGGCGGCATCATCATCACCGCCCGCTCCGGCGTCGGCTCGCCGGTGGTGGGCATCGGCCTGGAACTCGACGTGATCGCGGCCGTGGTGATCGGCGGCGCCAGCCTGATGGGCGGGCGCGGCACGGCGCTCAACACGCTGATCGGCGTGCTGACGCTGGGCGTGATCGGCAACATCATGAACCTGCTCAACGTGCCCGGCTACCACCAGGAGGTGGTCAAGGGGATCATCATCCTGGTCGCCGTGCTGCTGCAATCCTCCTTCTGGCCGCGCCGCGCCTGAACATGCCCCGCGACCTGCTCCTGGCGGTCGACGTCGGCACCGGCAGCGTCCGCGCCGCGTTGATGACGCCGGCCGGCGGGACCCTGGCCTTCGCGGCGCAGGAGCACGAGCAGGTCGTGCCCCGCTTCGGCTGGGCCGAGCAGCGCCCGGCGGATTGGTGGGCGGGCGCCGTTGCGGTGATCCGCCGGGTGCTCGACGCCCTGCCGGGCGCCGCCGCCCGCGTGGCCGCCATCGGCGCGTGCGGGCAGATGCACGCCACGGTGCTGGTCGATGCGGACGGCAACCCGGCGCTGGACGCGGTCCCGCTCTGGAACGACAAGCGCAACCGGGACACGGTCGAGCGCTTCACCCGCGAGCAGCCGTGGCAGGCGCTGCTGCCGCTGGCCGGCAACCCACCCTCCGTCGCGTGGTGGGGCTTCAAGCTGCGCTGGCTCAAGACGCACCGCCCAGCGGAGTACGCGCGCACCGCCGCCGTGCTGTCGGCCAAGGACTGGATCAACTTCAAGCTGACCGGGGCCATGGCGATCGACGCGCCGGAAGCGTCCTGCACCTACCTCTACGACGTGGCCGCCGGCGGCTGGAGCCGCGCGCTGGCGGACCGGCTGGGCATCGACCCGGCGTTGCTGCCGCCCATCCGCGAGCCGCATGAAGTGCTGGCCGGCCTTTCCCGGCGGGCCGCGGCGGAAACCGGCCTGCCCCAGGGCGTGCCCGTCGTCGTCGGCATCAGCGACTATCCCGGCGCCCTGCTCGGGTCGGGCGTCATCGCGCCCGGACTCGCCTCCGACGTCACCGGCACCTCCACCCTGCTGACCCTGTGCACGGCGGCGCCGGTGCTTGACCCGGTGGTCAGCAACGTGCGCGGCGCGCTGCCCAACTGGTCTGCCTTCACCATCCTCGACGCCGGCGGCGACGCCATGCGGTGGGCCAGGCGCGCCTTCCACGAGCAGGCCTACGACTACGGCCGCATCGTGTCGCTGGCCGCCGGCGCCCCGGCCGGGGCGGGGATGCTGCTGTTCCTGCCCTATCTCAGCGGCGAGCGCCTCGGCTCCCGCGCCAACGCGCGCGCCCAGTTCATCGGCCTGACCAGCGGCCACGGCGCCGCCCACCTGCACCGCGCGGTGATGGAGGGGGTGGCCTTCGCCGCCGCGCGCAACCTGCGGATCATGGAAGGGGCCGGCAACCGCCTGGACCGCATGGTGGCCGCCGGCGGCGGCGCCAAGACGAGGCTGTGGCTGGAGATCAAGGCCAGCTTGTACGGCTGCCCGATCCTGACCACGGCCGCGGAGGAATGCAGCGTGCTCGGCTGCGCCATGCTCGCCGGCGCCGGGATCGGCCTGTTCCCGGACCTGTCTGCCGCGGCGTCCCGGCTGGTGCGCTTCACTGGGGAGGTTTTGCCCAACCCGCGCTGGGCGGAGGTCTACGCGCATCTTACGCCGGTGTTCGACCACGCCTACGAGAACAGCCAGACGTACTGGACCATGCTTGAAGCGGCGGAAGCGGCAGGCCCGCCATCGCAGCCGCAGGCCTGACCCAAGGAAGCAGCCCCGTGCCCACGCGATACCTCGACAAGTACGACCTCACCGGCCGCACCGCGGTCGTCACTGGCGGAGGGCGCGGCATCGGCCTTGCCTGCGCTGGGGCGCTGGCCGAAGCCGGGGCGCGCATCGTGCTGCTTGAACGCGACGAGGCCGCCGCGCGAAACGGCGCGGCGAGCCTGGCCGCCGACGGGGCGGACGCATCGTGGCGCCTGGTGGACGTGACCGATCCGGCCGCCCTGGAGGGGACGGCCGCGGCGATCGAGCGCGAGGTCGGGGCGGTGGACATCCTGGTGTGCTGCGCCGGCATCGCGATCAGCGGGGTGGCGGCCGAGGCCGCCACGGCTGAGCAATGGCGCCAGGTGATCGACATCAACCTGAACGGCGTGTTCTGGTCGTGCCGGGCGTTCGGCGCCGCCATGCTGCGGCGGCGCCGCGGCGCGATCGTGAACATGGGGTCCATGTCCGGGCTGGTGGTGAACCGGCCGCAGGAGCAAGCCTCGTACAACGCCTCGAAGGCGGCGGTGCATCAGCTGACCAAGTCGCTGGCGGCGGAGTGGGCACAGCGCGGCATACGCGTCAACGCGGTGGCGCCGACCTACATCGACACGCCGATGACCCGGTACGGCATGCAGGACGAGAACCTGAGGCAGGCTTGGCTCGACGCCACCCCGATGGGCCGGGTCGGCCGCACGGACGAGGTTGCCTCCGTCGTGCTGTTCCTCGCCTCTGAGGCGGCCAGCCTGCTGACGGGCAGCGTCGTCGTGGCCGATGCCGGCTACACTTGCTGGTGACGCCCGGGCCTTGTTCAGGCCGCAAGGTCCCGCGCTCCTTCGCCCAGCGCAGCGCCGAGGAGCCTTCGCTCGGGGACGACGTGCTCATGCGGGTCAAGGCATGTGGACTGGTGTTCCATGGCGGCGGCGACCGTGGCGCCCGCTCGCAAGCTTTGCGCCGGGCCGGATGGTCAGGCATCGTCTGGACAGAGCTGCAAGCGGGCTTTGCACGCGGGGGGACGGTCGGGCCATGGAAGTTGCCAATCGCTGCACACGCACGGCGATGCCGCACCGGTCGGTGGCCGTGCCGGTCATGGCAAACGCCGCGCCGGGCTGGGACCGGGCCGGAGCACCCCGCTGGCTGCGGGACGCGGATGCATGAGCCGCTACATCCTGCGCCGCACCGTCCAGGCCGCCATCGTGCTGCTGGTCATGTCGTTCGTCATCTACAGCCTGATCGGCCTCATGCCGGGGGACCCGATCGACGTGATGATCGCCTCCAACCCCGGCGCGACCCCCGAGGTGGTGGCGCACCTGCGGGCGATCTACGGCCTCGACCAACCCATCGTCCTGCGCTACTGGCATTGGCTACTCGCGGCGCTGGGGGGCGACTTCGGCTTCTCCCGCACCCACTCGCAGCCGGTGATGGAGGTGCTGGTTCCCGCCCTGTGGGTGACGTGCAAGCTCATGCTGGCTTCCTTCGTGATGTCGGTCGTGCTGGCGTTCGCGCTCGGCGTGGCGGCGGCGCTGCGGCCCGGCGGCGTGCTGGACGGCGCCGTCAGCCTGTTCGCCTTCGCGGGCATCTCCGTGCCGGTGTTCTGGCTGGCGCTGGTGCTGATCCTGGTGTTCGCAGTGCAGCTGCACTGGTTCCCCGCCAGCGGCCTCAGCACCGTGGGAGACGGCGGCTGGGCCGACCAAGGGCGTCACCTGGTGCTGCCAGTGGTCACGCTGGCGCTGGCCAGCACCGGGCAGTTCACCCGTTTCGTCCGCGCTTCCATGATCGAGACGCTGCGCATGGACCATGTCCGCACCGCGCGGGCCAAAGGGGCGGGGG
>CAXTNC010000063.1:0-15951 GCA_964245495.1 uncultured Acetobacteraceae bacterium | reverse complement strand
GAGGCGTTCGGCTCGCCGGGGGCGGTGCGGGCGTGGCTGGGGCGGTGCAGCGGGGAATTCGCCAGCTTGCCGGCATGAGCCGGCGGCAGCTTTACATTAGGGCATTGTTCAGAGTCATGGCTTTACAGCTTTACGCGCTTCCCCTCGTTTCGGCCGGTGACTTCGCAGTTGCAGCATTTTAAGTTCCTGCCGCTGTTGAATCGCTCTGCCGTCAAGGAATCGCTGCCATGACCGACCCGAACTACGCTCCCGATGGCCTGGCCGGAGGCGCTGCCGTCAGCGCCGGCCATTCGGCCTACCAGGACCACGCCGCCGCCATCGCCAAGCTCGTCGAAGGCAAGAAAGGCGCGTGGGACGCCATCAACCCGGACTCCGTGGCCCGGATGCGCTTGCAGAACCGGTTCCAGACGGGGCTGGACGTGGCGCGCCATACGGCTGCGATCATGCGCGCGGACATGGCCGCCTACGACGCGGACCCGGCGCTGTACACCCAGTCGCTCGGCGCCTGGCACGGGTTCATCGCCCAGCAGCAGATGATCGCCGTCAAGAAGCATTTCGGCACCACCAAGCGCCGCTACATCTACCTGTCGGGCTGGATGGTCGCAGCGCTGCGTTCGGAGTTCGGGCCGCTGCCGGACCAGTCGATGCACGAGAAGACCTCCGTGCCGGCGCTGATCTCGGAAATCTACACCTTCCTGCGCCAGGCGGACGCGCGCGAGCTGGGCAACATGTTCCGCGCGATCGACGCGGCGCGGGACGCCGGCAACCACGCCAAGGCGGCCGAGCTGATGGCGGCGGTCGAGAGCCACGAAAGCCACGTCGTGCCCATCATCGCCGACATCGACGCCGGGTTCGGCAACGCGGAGGCGACCTACCTGCTGGCCAAGAAGATGATCGAGGCGGGCGCCTGCGCGCTCCAGGTCGAGAACCAGGTGTCCGACGAGAAGCAGTGCGGCCACCAGGACGGCAAGGTCACGGTGCCGCATGAGGACTTCATCGCCAAGATCCGCGCCATCCGCTACGCCTTCCTGGAGCTGGGGGTGGAGGACGGCGTCATCGTCACCCGCACCGACTCGCTGGGCGCCGGGCTGACCAAGCAGATCGCCGTCAGCCACGCGCCGGGCGACCTGGGCGACCAGTACAACTCGTTCCTGGACTGCGAGGAAGTCACGGCGGACGCGGCGCACAACGGCGACGTCATCATCAACCGCGACGGCAAGCTGCTGCGGCCGAAGCGGCTGCCGAGCAACCTGTACCAGTTCCGTGCCGGCACCGGGGTGGACCGTTGCGTGCTGGACAGCATCACGTCCTTGCAAAACGGCGCGGACCTGCTGTGGATCGAGACGGAGAAGCCGCACGTCGAGCAGATCGCCGGCATGATGGACCGCATCCGCGCCGTGGTGCCGAACGCCAAGCTCGCCTACAACAACTCGCCGTCCTTCAACTGGACGCTGAGCTTCCGCCAGCAGGTATACGACGACTGGAACCAGACCGGCGCGGACGTGACCGACTATGACCGGGCCAAGCTGATGAGCGTGGACTACGACGGCACGAAGCTGGCGGACGAGGCGGACACGCGCATCCGCACCTTCCAGGCGGATTCGGCCAAGCGCTCCGGCATCTTCCACCACCTGATCACCTTGCCGACCTATCACACGGCGGCGCTGTCGGCGGACAACCTGTCGCGCGACTATTTCGGCGAGCAGGGCATGCTGGGCTACGTGATGGGCGTGCAACGGCAGGAGATCCGCCAGGGCATCGCCTGCGTGCGGCACCAGAACATGGCCGGGTCGGACATCGGCGACGACCACAAGGAGTACTTCGCGGGCGAAGCGGCGCTTAAGGCGGGCGGCGCCCACAACACGATGAACCAGTTCGCCTGATCCTTGCGCCGGCGCCTGACCCGCTGAAACGGCCTGGCAGGGTTCCAGCAGCGGAACCCTGTCATGGCCCGGCGTGATCGGACGCTAGAGCCTGAACCTGCTGCGGCGTCATGCCGGCGGCGCGCATCGCTTGCAGGCTTTGCGCGCCGTCGCGCTTGGACAGGCGGCGGCCGTCCGGCCCGGCCAGCAGCTTGCGGTGGGCGTAGCCCGGCTCCGGCCAGCCCATCAGCGCTTGCAGCAGGCGGTGGATGCTGGTGGCGGCGAGCAGGTCCGAGCCGCGCGTGACCAAGGTGACGCCTTGGGCGGCGTCGTCGTGGGTGGCGCAAAGATGGTAGCTGGACGGCGCATCCCGGCGGGCCAGCACCGCGTCCCCGTGCGCCGCCGGGTCGCAGGGCAGCCGTCCCCTGCCCTCCTCGGCGAACGACAGCGGCCCGGTGCGCCGGAGGGCGAGGCTGGTGTCCAGGCGCCAGGCGTGAGGCTGCCCGGCGGCGATGCGGCCGGCCCGCTCGGAGGCGGACAGGGCGCGGCAGGTTCCGGCATAGATCGCGCCTTCCGGCCCATGCGGCGCCGTGGCGGAGCGGAGCACGTCGGCCCGGGAGCAGAAGCACGGGTAAAGCACACCCATGCCGCGCAAGCTGGCCAAGGCGGCCCGGTGTTCCTCCCCATGCTGCGTTTGCACCCGCACCGGCCCGTCCCAGTCGAGGCCCAGCCAGTGCAGATCCTCCAGCGCGGCTTCGGCGAAGACGGGACGGCAACGGTTGGCGTCGATGTCCTCCATCCGCAGCAGGAAACGCCCGCCCGCGGCGCGGGCGCGCCGCCAGGCGTCCAGCGCCACGCTGGCATGGCCGAGGTGCAGCAGGCCAGTCGGGCTGGGCGCGAAACGCGTGGTGATGGACATGGGCGGCCTGGCCAGCATAGAGCACCCAGCTTGGACGAGGAACGGCGATGGCGGATTTGCAGGCGGCGCGCTGGGGTCCGGCGGCGGGCGGGGCGGCGCGGCAACTGGTGGTGCTGTGCCACGGCGTCGGCGCGAACGGGCAGGACCTGATCGGCCTCGCGCCGCAGTGCGGGGCGGCGCTGCCCCATGCCGCCTTTGCCGCGCCGGACGGGCCGGAGCCGTACGACGGCGCGCCCGGCCGCCAATGGTGGTCCTTGCGCGACCGCAACCCGGCGCGCATGGCCGCTGGCGCGGCGCAGGCCCGGCTGGCGCTGGACGGGTTCATCGACGCCGAGCTGGCCCGGCTCGGCTTGCCGGCGGACCGCTATGCTTTGGTGGGCTTCAGCCAGGGCGCCATGATGGCGCTCTACGCCGGGCTGCGGCGGGCGGTGGCGCCCCGCGCCATCCTGGCCTATTCCGGCGCGCTGGTGGCCCCGGAGCAACTGGCGGCGCGGGCGAACAGCGCGCCGGTGCTGCTGGTGCATGGCGAGTCGGACGGGGTGGTGCCGGCTTCCCTGTCGCGAAACGCTGCCGCTGCGCTGCGGGCGGCCGGGGTGCCGGTGCAGGCGCTGTTCCGGCCCGGGCTGGGCCATGGCATTGATCCAGTTGGGATCGGCGCGGGCGTGGCAGCGTTGAAGACGGCCTTCGCGGTGTGACAGCCCCGTGAAAAACGGGGGCCTGCCTTGCGGTGCAGCAGCCTTCCTGCGATAAGCGGGATGGGTTTTGGCGACGCATAGGCTGGGCGGTCGGGCCTTTGAACGACCCCCGGCTGGCGAAGCAACCCGAAGGAGCGCGCTTTGCCTGACGGCGGAATGCATTACCCGGCCTTGGTGCTGAACGCGGATTTCCGGCCCCTCTCATACTTCCCGCTCTCGGTCTGGGCGTGGCAGGATGCGATCAAGGCCGTGTTCCTCGACCGGGTTTCCGTGCTCAACGAGTACGAAGTGGCGGTTCGCTCCCCATCCCTGTCCATGCAGCTGCCCAGCGTGATCGCGCTGAAGGAGTACATCCCGGCGGCGCGGCGCCCGGCGTTCACGCGGTTCAACGTGTTCCTGCGCGACGCCTTCGCCTGCCAGTACTGCAACGACCGGCTGCCCACGCACGACCTGACGTTCGACCACGTGATCCCGCGCAGCCGCGGCGGACGCACGACGTGGGAGAACGTCGTCACCGCTTGCGGCACCTGCAACCTGGCAAAAGGCTCCCGCCTGCCGCGCGAGTGCCACATGCACCCGCGCCAGATGCCGCGACAGCCCTCGACATGGGAATTGCAGGAGAACGGCCGGGCATTTCCGCCCAACTACCTGCATGAAAGCTGGCGGGATTACCTGTACTGGGACTCCGAGCTGCTGGACTGAGCGCGGCCGGGTTCACATCGTCAGGTGGCCAGATGTCTTGAGGGCGGCAGCAAGCAGCTGCTGTAGTTGCGCGTCAATCTGCGTGGCGTCGGTTGCAACGAACGCAAGGCTGGAGGAGGACGCACAGGCCACCATCGCCTGGGCAATCTGGTCGTCCTGGAAGTTCGGCTGGTTCGCCGGCTGGTTTGGCTGGTATCGCAGGACATGCTGATTGTAGAAGTTGTTGCTTGGCAGCGGGTTGTAGTATGTGTACAGCGTCAGGATAGTTACGCCCTGCTTCTTGAGCGCCTGGCAGCTTGACGGATTGATCGGAGCGATGATCCGGGACCCGTTGTCCTCATCCACGAGTCCGTCGCTTACGATGAACAGGAATTGCTGCGCCTTCGCCTGCGTTGAGCCGTCGCCAGGCGTCTGCGTGCTGCTTCCCAGCTGTCCCATCGCGTTGTCGAAGTTCGTTTCCGGGCAACTGGCGTCGTTGGCGCATGGATTGATGTCCGGCGCGATCTGCGCCAGGGCGCTGTTGGCGCCGCTGATGTTGCTGCTGACCGGGTAGATCTGCGTGTAGGCCGCATTGAAGGTCGAAAGGCCGAGCCGGAAAGCGGAGTTCGTGTTCAAGGACGCGATGTTGGTGATGAGGTTGCCCACCGCGGCGCTCAGCACGTCGATGCGGAGCTTGATGTTGTTGTTGCGGGCCAACGCCAGGTAGTCGTCGCCGGCGTTGTCCCAGTGGCAAGCGAACCCGCAGGCCGTGCCCGGGTCGGCGTTTCCCGGCGTGTTGCTGTTCGCTTTGTAGTTTTTCGTCAGGTTGCCCATGTTCGCGATGTCGTTCGCCGTCGCCGCGATCGTCATGGAGGATGACACGTCCATCAGCACCTGGATGTCCACGTAGGGGTTGACGGACAGGGTGGCCGCCGAAGCGCCCCCCAGCGCGATCTGCTTCACGCCGACGACCCACCCCAGGAACGTCTGGTAAGCGCCCGTGTAGCTTACGTTGGAGGTGAACAGGCCGTTGGACTGCGTGACGGTCACCGTGACCGGGTTCAGGGTGACGTTGGGGGCGAAGCCGTACTGCGGCGGCGTGATGCCGAGCATGGCGTTGAACCGCGCGGACGCCGCGCTGATCGCAGCGCTCGTCGGGTTGGACGTCCCTGCTTGATACTGGTTCGATGCGACCGTGGTGGCCAGCAGCGCCGCCGCGTCGGCAGCCCCGTCCAGCTTGGCGCGCGCCCAGGTCGCGTTGCCGAGATCGACGGCCAGGCCGACCAGGGCCACCAACGGCATCGCGAGCAGCCCCATCATCATCGCCACGTTGCCGCGCCGGTCCTGCATGGGCCACCAGCGCCGCATCAGGAGGACGCCTGGCAAAGGTAGGAGCCGCTGGAGAACGTGTTGGTCAGCTGCACGGAGTTGTTCAGCCGCGGCGAGACGTAGGCCGACTGGAGCATCGTGAAGCTTCCCAGGAAATAGCCGCTGAACAACGGCGTGAACGGTGCCGACACATCCCCGATGATGATGGCCGTGGGGCCGAACAAGCCGGGAGGCAGGGCGGTCAGGCTGGGCGCCGCCGTGTCGGAGGCGGCCGGAGCCACCGGGCCGCAGGGCCGCAGCCCGGCTTGGCCGTTCGGGTTCGCGCTGCTCCAGGCGATGGTGCCGCAGTAGTTGGCGCTTGCCGTGCAGTTGGACGTGGCCGTTGCGAAGGTGGCCACGGACAGGGTGATGGCGAACGCGCCCGGGTTGGGGCCGCTCTGCCAGCCGGGAAACAGCGCGAACGGCGCCGTGGTCGCGTTGACGGCCTGGGTCTCGGTCAGCGCGTTCTGGTTGGTGGACTGCACCGCCAGGGTGGAGGCGATGGTCGCCGTCTCCTGCGCGGCCACGGTGAGCCGGCGGGAGAAGATGATCGCCTGCGACAGGTCAACCACGCCGAACAGCAGCGTCACCATCAGCGGCAGCAGCAGCGCGAACTCGACCGCCGCCAAGCCGCGGCGGGCGCGCCATAGCCTCAGCATCCCGGGGCCGCGTTCGGCGTGGCGCCGGTCGGGTTCTCGTTGGCGAAGGCGGCGGCCGAGATGATCATGGTGCCGTAGCTGCCCGCGTTGCTGGGCGTGGCGTTCAGCGGGAAGATGGTGCTGATCACGGGAGCCGGGTACGCCGCCCGGGCGTACATCAGCTGGCCCGGCTGGCCGACGCAGAAGCTGGTCGGCTGGTTCGACGAGGACACCACGGTCGAGCTGTAGTAGTCCGTCACCGGCTGGATGGAGATCGACACCCCGGAGCACGACGCGAACAGGGAGAAGGTGGGACAGAAAGTCGAGGCGATGAACGTGCCGACCCCCGTGCCGCCGGGCACGTTGCCGATCTGCACCTGCCGCACCGCCGATTGCAGCGAATAGTCCAGCGCGAATTGCAGGTAGAAGTTGAACGCCACCGAGATCAGCCCGAGCACGAAGCCGAGGAAGGGCAGGCCCACGAGGGCGAACTCCAGCGCGGCCGCGCCGGACCGGGAGGCCGGCAGCGAGCGGAGCGGGAGCCTAGGGCGGAAGGAGGCGCGTGGCTGCATCGCGCGGGGAAGAATGCCGCCCACGGGTTAGCGAAACACTAAGGCCGCCGCCGGGGTGGCCCGCACGGTGCTGCCCCGCGTGTGGACGCGCCCGAACCCGGCCATGAGATCATCCTGACGCGGGGCGGCGCCCCGGTGCGCGTCGCCCCGCCTGCGTGGCGGAGAAAAGAGCCGCTCGCGACGCCTGCGCCGCAGTGTGGGCGGTCAGTCCAGGAACAGGGTGCGCGCAGCCTGCCCGTTCGGCAGCTTGAGGTCCGCCACGTCCTGCACGATGCCGGCCTTCTGCGCCTGGTCGGCCGTGTAGATGACCTCGCCGCGGCTGAAGCGTTGGATGTCCTCGTCGGTCAACGCCGTTCGGTCCCGGTAGACCTGGGTCAGCATGCCCTCGACCGCGTCGGCCTCCACGGCCTTTTCCTTGAGCTGCTGCTCGTTCACGGTGCCGAGCAGGGGCACCGTCGAGGGATGGAACAGGAACCGCGCCGAGCGGTCCGCCGAGCGGCCCTCGCCGGCCAGGAACAGGATGTTGCCGGCGGAGGCGACAAGCCCCACGGCATGGGTGTTGACCGTGGCAGGCAGCGCGCGGATGAAGCTGTAGCTGA
This sequence comes from uncultured Acetobacteraceae bacterium, assembly GCA_964245495.1. Lineage (GTDB taxonomy): Bacteria > Pseudomonadota > Alphaproteobacteria > Acetobacterales > Acetobacteraceae > LMUY01. The sequence continues at coordinate 8,617 of CAXTNC010000063.1, read as the reverse complement.
TCAGCACCTGCGAAACCAAGCCGCCCGGCGAGTTGATGACCAGGGTGATCTGCGACACCCCCGCCTCGACCAGCGTGGCCAGCTGGCGGCGCAGCCCATGCATGGAGTTGGCGTCGACCGTCTGGTCGAAGAACAGGTAGTAGGCCTTGGTCTTGTCGATCAGCGGGGCGGGCGCCGCGGGCTTCGGCGTCGAGGGCGGCGTCACGGCGGGCGCGGTCACCTGCGGCCCCGGGGGCGTGATGATCTGGGGCGTTTGCGCCGGGTCCGGCGCGGGCGCCGGCGTGGGCGCTTGGGCGCGGGCGAGGGCCGGTGCGATTCCCGCCAGGGCCGCGAGCGCGCCCCGCCGCCCGAGCATGGTGCGCGTCCTGTCTCGTTCGCTCATCCCACTTCCCCGAATTGCGCGGCGTGCAGCCGCTGGTAGGCGCCGCCCGCCCGCAGCAGCTCGCCGTGCCGCCCCTGCTCCGCAACACCCGCGCTGTCCACCACCACGATGCGGTCGGCGTTGCGGACCGTGGCCAGCCGGTGGGCGATGACCAGCGTGGTGCGCCCGGCGGCCAGCTCCGCCAGCGCGCCCTGCACGGCCCGCTCCGTTTCGGTGTCCAGCGCGCTGGTGGCCTCGTCCAGGATCAGGATCGGCGGGTTCTTGAGGAACATGCGGGCGATGGCCAGCCGCTGCTTCTGCCCGCCCGACAGCTTCACCCCGCGCTCCCCCACGGGCGTGTCCAGCCCGGCGGGCAGGCTGGCGATCATCGGCGCCAGTTGCGCCCGCCGGGCCGCGTCGATGATGTCCGTCTCCGGCGCGTCCAGCCGGCCGTAGGCGATGTTCTCCCGCAAGGTGCCGCCGAACAGGAACACGTCCTGCTGCACGATGCCGATCTGGCCGCGCAGGGAGGCCAGCGTCATGGCGCGGATGTCGATGCCGTCGATGGTGATGCGGCCGGCCAGCGGCTCGTAGAACCGCGGCAGCAGGGAGCACAGCGTGGTTTTGCCGCCGCCGGACGGGCCGACGAAGGCCACCGTCTCGCCCGCCGCGATCGTCAGGTCGATCTCGTGCAGCACCCGGCGGCCGTTGCCGTAGCCGAAGCTTACCCGCTCGAACCGGACGTTTCCGCGCAGCGGGCCGGCCGGGACGGCGCCGGGCGCGTCCACGATGTCCGGCACTGTCGCCAGCAGCTCGGCGTAGCGGCGGAACCCGGCGATGCCCTTGGGATAGGTTTCCAGCACGCCGTTGATCTTGTCCACCGGGCGCAGGAACACGCCCACCAGCAGCAGGAACGACACGAACCCGCCCTGCGACAGCTGGCCGTGCAGCACGAACCAGGTGCCCGCCACCATCACCACCAGCTGGGTCAGCCTCATGCCGAGGTAGGTGATGGAGCTGGACGCGGCCATCAGCCGGTAGGCTTGCAGCTTGGTGTCCCGGTACTGCGCGTTGTCGATGGCGAACAGGCGGCGCTCGTGCTCCTCGTTGGCAAAGGCCTGCACGACGCGCATCCCGCCGACGTTCTCCTCCAAGCGGGCGTTGAACGCGCCCACCTGGCGGAACAGGGCGCGGAAGTTGTGCGTCATGCGCGAGCCGTAGCGGGTGCTGAGCACCGTCACCACGGGGGTGATCACCGCCGTGAGCAGCGCCAGCCGCGCGTTGACGGCGAACATGAGCGCGAAGGCGCCCACGAAGGTCATCACGGCGATGAACAGGTCTTCCGGCCCGTGATGCGCCACCTCGCCTACGTCCTCCAGGTCCTTGGTGACGTGGGTGATGAGGTTGCCGGTCTTGCTGTTGTCGAAGAAGCTGAACGACAGCTTCTGCAGGTGGTCGAACGCCCGCCTGCGCATCTCGGTCTCGATGTTGATGCCGAGCCGGTGGCCCCAGTACACCACGGCGGCGGTCAGCCCCGTGTTCAGCAGGTACACGCCGAGCAGGGCAGCGGAGGCGAGCAGGATGACGCCCCAGTCCCGCCCCGGCAGCAGCTGGTCCACGAAGGCGCGGATGGCCATGGGGAACGCAAGCTCCAGCAGGCCGGAGACGACCGCGCAGCCGAAGTCGAGCGCGAACAGGCGGCGGTGCGGGCGGTAGTAGGCGAAGAACTGGCGGAGCATGGCGCGAGGCATACCATGCTGCGGGTGCGAAGGAACGGCCTACTGCCCCGGCCGCCCCTCCCCGATCGTCCGCACCAGCGCCACCAGCAGCGCGTCCCGCTGGGCCGCCAGCGCCGCCACGCCCTGGCCGCCGGCCTCCTCCGCCACGCCCGCGACGATGGCGCGCTGCACCTCCGGCGTCAGCGCCGGCTGGCCGAGCGAGCGCCACCATGCCTCGTTGGCCGGGCCGAGGTGCTCCATGAAGTGCGCCATGCCGCCCTCCCCGCCCGCCAGGTGGAAGGTGAGGTGCGGCCCCATCATCGCCCAGCGCAGCCCCGGGCCGTAGGCCACCGCCGCGTCCACGTCCGCCACGCTGGCCACGCCCTCCGCCACCGCGTGCACCGCCTCCCGCCACAGCGCCGATTGCAGCCGGTTGGCCAGGTGGCCGGGGGCTTCCTTGCGCAGGTGGATCGGGTGCTTGCCGACCCGGCGATAGAACGCCATGCAGGCCGCCACCGTCTCCGGCGTCGTCCGCTCGCCGCCCACCACCTCCACCAGCGGGATCAGGTGCGGCGGGTTGAACGGGTGGCCGATGGCGAAGCGGCCCGGCGTGCGCAGGTTTCGCGCCAGGTCCGTCATCATCAACCCGGATGAGCTGGAGGCCACGACCGCGTCCGGGGCGAGCGCCTCCTCCAGCGCGGCGTACAGGGCGCGCTTGGCGTCCGTGCGCTCCGGGGCGCTTTCCTGCACGAACTGGCAGCCCTGCACGGCGAGCGCCGGGTCAGGGTGGAAGCTGATCCGGTCCGGGTCGGCCGCGCCGCCGCCGAGCGCCTCCATGGCCGGGGACGCCCGCTGCACGAAGCCGCGGACGAAGCGCTCCGCACCCGGCGCCGGATCCCACACCGCCACGTGCAGCTCGCGGGACAGGAAGCAGGCGGCCCAACTGGCGCCGATCGTGCCCGCGCCGATGACGGCGACGCGGGTGACGGGAATGGGACCTGGCATGATGCGGTTTCCTGCGGTTCGCGCGCAAGTTCCCTCAAGGAGCCATGGCGTGTCCACATGGCAGGGTTACGCTGCAATGCAGCAAAAACCCTGGCCAGTTTGCCGATCCAGCATTAAAGATATTTTCACCAAACGATTGTTTGGTGAGTGTTGGGACATGCCATTGCCATTGGACAGCCTGCGCGCCGACAGCCGTCGGGACGAGATCATCCAGCGGGCGGCGCAGCTCTTCGGCGCGCGCGGCTACGGGCGCACTTCCATGCGGGACATCGCCTCTGCCGTCGGGATGCTGCCGGGTTCGGTGTACTATCATTTCGCTTCCAAGGAGGCCCTGCTCGCCGCCGTGCACGCCGACGCCATCGACCGTGCGGTCCACGTGGTGGAAGCCGCCATCGCGGCCCATGCCGAGCCTTGGGACAGGCTGGAAGCAGCGGCGGCGGCGCACCTGCGCCTGCTGCTGACTGGCGGTTCGCTGGCCGCCGTGGTGGTGGACGGGCGCAACCAGCCGGATGCGGCGCGCGCCGAGCTGGTGCTGCAGCGCAACCGCTACGAGGCGGTGTTCCGCCGCCTGGTGGCTGCCGTGCCGCTGCCGCCGGGCGTGCAGCCCGGCCCGTTCCGCCTGGCCCTGCTGGGGGCGCTCAACTGGGCGCTCACCTGGTACCGGCCGGACGGCGACCCGCCGGAGGCCGTGGCGCGCGGCCTGTTCGCCATCTTCCGCGCCAGCCAGCCGAACAAGGAGTCCTGAACCATGATGCTCTACCAGATGTACGAGATGCAGCGGCTGGCCTTGCAGCCGATGCGCGCGATGGCGTCGGGCGCGCTTTCCCTGCTGGCGATGCCGGAGAACCCGATGCGCGAGACGCCGCTGGGCCGGATGACCTCGGCGGCGCTCGACAGCTTCGAGCACACCACCCGGACCTTCGGAAAGCCCAGCTTCGGCCATGCCGCCACCCTCATCGACGGCGAAAGCGTCGGCATCACGGAAGAGGTGGCGCTCAGCCTGCCCTGGTGCGACCTGCTGCACTTCCAGCGGGACGCGCACCGCCCGGCGGACCGCACCCTGCTGATCGTGGCGCCCATGTCGGGCCATTTCGCCACCCTGCTGCGCGGCACGGTCGAAGCCTTCCTGCCGGACCACGAGGTGTACGTCACCGATTGGCGCGATGCGAAGGAGATGCCGCTCACCGCCGTCTCGTTCGACCTGGACGACTACATCGACTACGTGCGGCAGTTCTGCGAGCACCTCGGCCCGCAGACCCACATGGTAGCGGTGTGCCAGCCCGCGGTGCCCGTGCTGGCCAGCACCGCGCTGATGAACGCGGACGGCAACGCGGTGGCGCCGCGCTCCATCACGCTGATCGGCGGCCCGATCGACACGCGGGAGTCGCCCACGGAAGTCAACAAGTTCGGCAAGAAGCACGACCTGGACTGGTTCAAGAACAACGTGATCCACCAGGTGCCGTTCGGCCACGCCGGGTTCCTGCGGCCGGTGTACCCGGGGTTCCTGCAGCTGGCCGGCTTCATGTCCATGAACCTCGGCCGCCACATGCAGGCGCACTGGGACATGTTCAACCACCTGGTCGATGGCGACGGAGAGCCTCTCGAATCCAAGCGGGCGTTCTACACCGAGTACCGCTCCGTGATGGACCTGTCGGCCGAGTTCTACCTGCAAACCATCCAGGCGGTGTTCCAGGAGCACCTGCTGCCCCGCGGCCTGCTGGTTTCGCGCGGCCGCCCCGTGGACCCGGCGGCCATCACCCGCACCGCCATCATGACGGTGGAGGGCGAGCGGGATGACATCTCCGGCATCGGCCAGACCCGCGTCACCCACGCGCTGACGCCCCACCTGGACGACGACAAGCATGAGCACTGGGAGCAGCCGGGGGTGGGCCATTACGGCCTGTTCAACGGGGCGCGGTTCCGCTCGGAAATCGCGCCCCGCATCAAGGCGTTCATCGCCAAGCACGATTGAGCATCGGGCGGCATGGCCAAGACCGGCCATGCCGCCCGCAGGGCTACTCCTCCTCGAACGTCACAGCCACGTCGGCGTTGGCCGACAGCCGCACCGTGCCGTCCTCGACCTCCGCGACCAGGCCCACAGAAATGTAATGGTGCCGATGGTCCTCCGTGCTCTTCTTCGTCAGCTTGATGCGGTCTCCCTGCACCCGGTCCACCGTGCCCACAGGGACGCCGTCAGCGCCGATCACTTGGGCATGTTCCTTGATCTCGCTCATGTCCACCATCACGCGCTCCTTCGTCTTGCGATGGCCACTCAACGCACCAGGCGGCGGGCCGGCGCACACCCCACCGCATTGTGCGCGGACGCCTGCCCCGGTAGAGCACGGCGGCCATGACCACTCTCCGCATCACCGCCGGCGGCGTGACCTTCGGGGCCAGGTTCGAGCCGGCGGCGCCCCGTACCGCCGCCGCGTTCCGCGCCTTGCTGCCCTACCGCCAGCGCCTCATCCACGCGCGCTGGAGCGGCGAGGCGTGCTGGATTCCACTCGGCGAGCGGGACTTGGGCCTCGGCTACGAGAACCCGACCAGCTACCCGGCGCCGGGCCACATCCTGCTGCATCCCGGCGGCATCAGCGAGACGGAGATACTGCTCGCCTACGGCAGCGTGCATTTCGCCAGCAAGGTCGGCGCCCTGGCCGGCAACCATTTCCTGACGGTCACGCAGGGCGCGGAGGCGCTGGCCGAGCTGGGCCGCCGGGTGCTGTGGCATGGCGCGCAAGATGTCGTGTTCGAGGCGGCCCCGGCCGGCGGCGGGCGCTGATCCGCGTGGGCGGGGCTTGGCCGACTCGGCGCGGAAGCGGATACACGGCCATGGCCGCGCGCCCAGGCAGAACCGCATGAACTGGGTGGACGGCGCCATCCTCGCGGTCGTGGCCTGTTCCGGCCTGTGGGGCTTCCTGCGCGGCATGGTGCGGGAGATCCTGGGCCTCGCCGCCTGGGTGGGCGCTGGCGCCGCAGCCATCCGGCTCTATCCGGACGTGCGCGGATTGGCCCACAGGGTGATCGCCAACCCGGACGTCGCTGACCCGGTGGCGTTCGGGGCCGTGTTCCTCCTCGTGCTGATCGTGGCCTCCCTGATCGCGCGCATCCTGTCTGGCGCCGTGCGGCGTTCCGTGCTGGGCGGGCTGGACCGCACGCTGGGGCTGCTCTACGGCCTGGCGCGCGGCGCCGTGCTGGCGATGGTCGCCTACGTCGTCGCCGGCACGGTCGAGCCGGCGGACCGCTGGCCGGACCCGGTCTTGGAAGCCCGCACCATGCCCTCCATCTATCTCGGCGCAGCCTGGGCGGCGCGGCAGCTGCCGCCCGCCTACCGGCCGGCCGTCGCCGCGCCGCCCGCGGGCCGTCCCGAGGGTTCCGCCGAATTGCTCCACGCCAACCCTGTCGGCCGCGCCGTGGGCGCCCAGCCGCCACGGCCATAAGGAGGGCGCCATGCAGGCCACCGACCGCGACGACGACAAGATGCACGAGGAGTGCGGCATCTTCGGGGTATGGAACGCGCCGGATGCCGCCGCCCTCACCGCGCTCGGCCTGCACGCCCTGCAGCACCGCGGCCAGGAGGCGACGGGCATCGTCTCGTTCGACGGCCAGCGCTTCCACCAGCACCGGGGCCTGGGCTTGGTGGCGGACAACTTCGGCGACGCCCGGGTCATCGCCTCCCTGCCCGGCGGCGCCGCGGTGGGGCACAACCGGTATGCCACCACCGGCGAAACCATCCTGCGCAACGTGCAGCCGCTGTACGCCGATTTCGAGTTCGGCGGCCTCGCCGTCGCGCACAACGGCAACTTGACCAACGCGCTGGCGCTCAAGCGCACCCTGGTGCGCCGCGGCTGCCTGTTCCAGTCCACCACGGACAGCGAGGTGTTCGTCCACCTCATCGCCATCAGCCTGTACTCCACGGTGGCGGACCGGCTGATCGACGCGCTGAAGCAGGTGGTGGGCGCCTACTCGCTGATCGCGCTGTCCAACGAGGCGATGCTGGGCGTGCGGGACCCGCTGGGCGTGCGCCCGCTGATCCTGGGGCGCATCACGCCGCCGGGCCGGTCGGACACGGTGGGCGGCTGGGTGCTCGCCTCCGAGACGTGCGCGCTGGACATCGTGGGCGCGGAGTTCGTGCGCGACGTGGAACCTGGCGAGATCGTCATCATCAACGACAAGGGCGTGCACAGCATCAAGCCGTTCGGCCCGCGCGCCAGCCGGTTCTGCGTGTTCGAGTACATCTACTTCGCCCGGCCGGACTCCGTCATGGAAGGCACGCCGGTTTATGAGGCGCGCAAGCGCATCGGCGAGACGCTGGCCCACGAATCCGCCGTCGCCGCCGACGTGGTGGTGCCGGTGCCGGACTCCGGCGTGCCGTCAGCCATGGGCTACGCCGAGGCGAGCGGCCTGCCGTTCGAGCTGGGCATCATCCGCAACCACTACGTCGGCCGCACCTTCATCGAGCCGACCGACCAGATCCGCAACCTGGGCGTGAAGCTGAAGCACTCCGCCAACCGCTCGGTGCTGCGCGGCAAGCGCGTCATCCTGGTGGACGACTCGATCGTGCGCGGCACCACCAGCCGCAAGATCGTCGAGATGGTGCGCCAGGCAGGCGCCGCGGAGGTGCACATGCGCATCTCCTCGCCGCCCACCACGCATTCCTGCTTCTACGGCATCGACACGCCGGAGCGCGGCAAGCTGCTGGCGGCCCGGCACGACGTGGCGGAGATGGCGCGGCTGATCGGCGCGGACAGCCTGGCCTTCATCAGCCTGGACGGGCTGTATCAATCGCTCGGCAAGGCCGGCGGGCGCGGCGAGCGGCCCGCCTACTGCGACGCCTGCTTCACCGGGGACTACCCGATCGGGCTGAGCGACCTGCACAACGAGGCGGAGCGCCAGCTCAGCCTGCTCCCCGGCCAGTGAGCGACGGCCGGGTCGCGCTCGTCACCGGGGCGAGCCGGGGCATCGGCGCGGCCGTGGCGGTGGCGCTGGCCCGCGCGGGCGCCCACGTGGTGATCACGGCGCGCACCCAGGGCGGCCTGGAGGAGACCGACGACGCCATCCGCGCCGCCGGCGGCCAGGCGACCCTGCTGCCGCTGGACCTGGCGGACGGCGCGCAGTTGGACACGCTGGGACCGAGCTTGTGGCAGCGGTTCGGCCGCCTGGACGCGATGGTGCACGCCGCCGGCGCATTGGGCCGGCTGACCCCTGCGCCGCACATCCTGCCCGGCGACTTCGCGGCGGTGACGGCGGTGCAGTGGGAGGCGAGCTGGCGGCTGATCCGCAGCTGCGGCCCGCTGCTGCTGGCCGCCGAAGCCGGCCGCGCGGTGTTCGTGACGGATGGGCTGGCGGATCGGCCGCGGGCGTTCTGGGGGCTGTACGGCGCGACCAAGGCCGCGATGCAGCATCTGGCGCTGTCCTGGGCGGAGGAGGTGCGGACCACGCGGTGCCGGGTCAATTTGTTCGACCCCGGCCCGGTGGCGACGCGGCTGCGCAAGGAGGCGATGCCAGGGGAGAACCCGGCGGGGCTGCGCCGGCC